>CBDUBA010000001.1:0-195837 GCA_965365275.1 uncultured Cyclobacteriaceae bacterium
AAATGAAGAATCCACTATTTAAAAACTATTTGGGAATCAAATTAAGATTTCAGCAAGAGAGGGAAAAAGTATACTTAAAAGGTAAACAGTAAATGCACCCTTCACAAATATATTATGACCGGTTGTATTTCAGAGAGCGGTAAACGAGGCTCGAACTCGCGACCTTTGGCTTGGGAAGCCAACGCTCTACCAACTGAGCTACTACCGCATTTTATTAACTATCAGAATGCAATAATTATTCTCAAATCTTTATTTAAAGCAATCTATAATCCTTGAGCTGCGTTAAATCTTATTAACTCCTTCGAAGATAATAATATCATCTTAATTTTAAAAGCATCTTTGAAGTGAAAGGGTTCAAATATTTTAGACTTATTGCTAACCAGAAAAATACACCAGGGTACCAATAAATGAGGCTAATATAACAGCAAACCCAAAAGATCCCAAAACTATAAAAAATATAGCAACACCACTTTTACCCTTATTGTAAATACGAATTTTTAAAATATCTTCTTCGATAATTCTCAATTCATATACATTTGTTTTAGTAACGTAATTTCTCTTTAATTCATCATACACTTTTTCTTTACTCGATTTTATAGCAAACAATTCATCATTCTTATAAAAAAGTGAATCCACCTTTATTTTCTCCCCGGTCTTCATTTCAATCATGATTCTCTTAGTTTTATTAAAATCTCTACCAATAGCATCTTCAATGGTTACTGTCTTTTTATCGTATATTTTGCAACATTGAAACAAAATAGGAATCGTAAGAAATAATGCAGTCTGCCTAATGTGGTTAAATATTAATCTCATGATAGCTAATAAGATCTTATCATATCTGACAAAACTCACAATTTACAGATTTGAGATGATAATACAATATTTAACCACGTAAAATCTTAAGCCAGCAAAAACTCAGTGCTTGCCATGCTGTATCAAATAGATTCGCTCTAAAACCGAATTGAAATCAGTTTGAATTGCCAAATAGAAAGACAATATACATGGCTGATTTAAGATTTCTAACGTACCCAGGAAATTTCCTAAAAGATAGAAAAACAAAATTTTCCTTTTAGAAGATTCTGGCTTTCATTAACTTATACCTACCAAAAGATATCTAAAGCCAAACCATCTTATTTTTAACATTAAACCTTACAATTATGCCAATTATACAAGATCCCAGAATGAATCCTGGTCGTGAAAAACAGTACGGAATATTATATGTTACACCTGAGGAACAAACGAGTGATATTCCTACAGGACATTATTTTTATGACAAAAATAGGCCTTCTCACAGTAACGCAAGATATTTCCCATTTGGGTATCTAGTAAAAATTATTAGATTACAACCTACAAATATTGGAGAGGAATTGATTAATCAATATAGCGACCGATACTGCAATTTAAATACTACTCATGCAGCAATAATTGAACATTTAGATGATGAGTCAGTCCTTGAAGACCACCCGATGGCCTTGTTTATGTATAAAGTAGTATCGCATGGGTCAGAGGAACAAGGTAGAGGATTGAAAAGAATTGAGTTTGGGAAAATGTATATCTACATAAATGATTTTCTGAATGATATAGGTGGATTAATTCAAATTGAAGATTAAAACAAAGCTCAGCACTTAAAAATTAGATTTTTAAAAATTAAGGAGAAGGGTTGATGATCGTATTGAATATTAAACTAAGTCTAAAAAAGAATCACATAAAAAATCACTGAGTAAAAATTTCAGAGTGACTAATTATTATCATTAAAAGTCATAGATCATATACTACCCATTATCTAAATAATATTATTTTAAATTACAGGAATTATTCGAAAAGACTTAACAATATTTTTTGTTTTCAGGAAGTAAAAAAACGAAATTTTCCTTTATCGGGATTTGACTTTCTAGTAACTTGTGTTTGCCAAACTATTTGTAAGTTAAAAATGAAGAAGGTATTAATTTTTTTACTGCTCGTACTTTATAGCTTTGTTATATATGGTCAGAATGACGAAGCTATAATTGTTAAAAAAGGAACTACGCTTCTCGATTACATTCCCCCTTCTGATAGATACCTATACCCGGAATATAAAACAGGAAAAGTAATCTTCAGTACGAACACCTACCTTGGTATAAAATTAAATTATAATTACCTGAATGGTGAGATTGAATTCCTTAATAATGCTGACACAATGATAATAGTCGATAAAAAAGAATTAAAGTCAGTAGTAATTGATGAAGATACTTTCTTTTATGATGACGGATTTATTTTACAGATAAAAAACGGAAATCCGACGATAGGATTAAAAGATGCTTATGAATTCAAGGATTATATAAAAAAGGATGGGGTTGGATCCGCCAGTTCCGCTGGTTCAAGTAAAAGTTATAGCACCCTTACACAAGCCGGTGGAGTACATAAACTAACAGCCGATGCTGATTTGATATTCAGGAGAACAAAAACGTTTTATATTTTAATGCCTAATGGCGATTTTGATCTATTTAACAAGAAGAATATCTGTAAGGTGTATTCAAAGAATAAAGAAGAAATTAAATCATTTCTGAAATCCAATAATCTAAAATTTGATTCACAGGAGGATGTTCTAAAACTAGCGGATTATCTTGAATCATTGAATTCCTCACCGGAGATTTAATAAAAAAGCCTGTAAGGTTATTAATCTGCTTCAATCAATCCATCAGGTAGTTGGTTCCCAGCTGATTCATCATTTTCTATACCATTCTTAACCAATAACTCTGTACACTGATCTATGGCATTCACGATGCCTGTAGCTGTTTCTTTATTCTTAATATGGTTAATTAGATCGTCTACGATCTTTTGCCAATCCTCTCCTGGCACAAGCTTGCTTATCCCTGAATCAGCCAGGATTATTACCTTTCTTTCTAATTCACTTATAAACAAAAGTATTCCTATTCTTTTTCCTGTATTGAATATTTCGCGTTGTAAAAAAGCTGTTTCTGCACGCTGCATGACCCTTCTTTCCACAGTGTTATTGCTTACCATTTGTATCCGGATTGAAGGGAAAACAAATGACATGAGAAAACCCAGAAACATCATGACGACCAGAAAAATCAGGATCTCAATTATTGTTATACCTGCCGGAAGCAGCCAAACCAGAGAGGCACCCATAATCATGACCACACCAATTATCAGGAAGGAAATTATAGTGTACAAAGTCCCTTCAACATAATTGTCACTATCAGGCACGATATATGGCACCATCTCACCACTTGTCTTAGACTCCAGATTCTGTACCGCCTTTTCAATACGTTGCTTTTGCTCGTCCGAGAATTTAAATCGTTTTCCCATAGAATTATAAATATTTAATTACCATCCACCTGAAGCTCCGCCTCCACCGAATCCTCCTCCCATGCCTCCACCGAATCCTCCACCAAATCCAGATCCACCAAAGCTGCTTCCACCTCCACCAAATCCACCAAATGGACCGATGAAACCACCTCCCCTTGAACCTCCTCTTGGTCCACCGGAAGGAATACTCATAAAGAATGTTAAGAAAACACCCAATATCATCCCAATAAAGAAATTTGCAATCAACCATCCTAATCCGAATGTTATAAAGAAAATAATTGCCTTTCCTGTTTTGGTTTTAGTTTTGTTGCCTAATATAGCCTTAAGAATAGGCAGTCCAACGACCATCATTAGAATAAAAATAAAGAACAGCGGGAGTTGTTTTTCAGAGCTTTCATACCCACGGCCTGATTCCGGCAATGGAAGTTCCTCTCCTTCTATTAATGAGATAATCGCATCAACCCCATGAGTTATACCTGAATAATATTGACCATCCCTGAAATCAGGAATTATGATCTGCTCTATAATTCTTTTTGCATATGCATCCGGGATGGCTCCCTCCAATCCATATCCAACTTCTATCCTGACCCTGCGATCCTCTTTAGCTACAATCAGTATAACCCCGTCATCTATCCCCTCTCTTCCAATTTTCAATGTATCCGCCACACGAATCCCAAATTGTTCTATTTCCTCAGGATAAGTGGATGGTATTACCAACACTATGATCTGACTTCCCTTTACTTCCTGTAGATTCTGAAGTTTGTTTTCCAGTGTCTGGATCTCCTGTCCATTTAAAGTACCGGTCTGGTCCGTTACATACCCGGAAATTTGTGGAACATTTACCAGGTCTTGCCCTAAAATCTGGTTTTGAATAATTAAAAGAAAAGAAAGAGGAATTAGTATTATCAGGAATTTCAATGATGTATGATATTTTGAATCCACAGTATTTAATCTTTTTTTAAAATTAGCTCTATAATATGAATAATCATTATTATTAAATAGTTTTATCGAATTAAAACCAAGTTTTGAAGCTTATATTATAGTTTTGCATATACTAAATTGAAATAATAATCATTATGAAAAAATCCTGGATCATTATTGCTGTCGTTATCCTATTGGTCATTATTCTTTATAATGCATTTAAGGGTTCATATAATACCATGGTTGCTATGGATGAGGAAGTTAAAACCGCCTGGGCTAATGTCCAGACTCAATACCAGAGAAGATCAGATCTCATCCCAAATCTTGTCAATACGGTAAAAGGATTTGCTGATCAGGAAAGAGAGGTGCTTGTCGGTGTTACAGAAGCCAGGGCAAAAGCCTCCAGTATTCAGATAGATCCTGAAAATATAAACCCTGCCATGTTGCAACAGTTTCAGGCTGCCCAGGGAGAACTCAGTTCCGCGTTATCCCGACTGTTAGTGACTGTCGAACGATATCCGGATATAAAAAGTAACCAGAATTTTCTGGAACTGCAGGCTCAACTTGAGGGTACTGAAAACAGGATCGCTGTCGCCAGGGACAGGTTCAACAGTTCAGTTCAAAATTATAATACTAAGATCAGGAGTTTCCCAACCAATATAATGGCTGGCATATTCGGATTTGAATCAAAAGCCCAATTCCAGGCTACAGAGGCAGCACAAACGGCGCCTGAAGTAAATTTTTAAGATCTTTCTCGGGATGTAGCGCAGCCCGGTAGCGCGCGTCGTTCGGGACGACGAGGCCGCTGGTTCGAATCCAGTCATCCCGACATTACAAAGGTTACTTGTTCCAAGTAGCCTTTTTTATTTTCAATTGGTTATATATACTATCGACTGGATGAGAACCAACTTGAGGTGGCGGTTTGAAATGCATAGCATTCATGAGGGGCAGTGCGCATGACCTGTGAGGACGAATAAATGCGAAGCATTCGCGAAGGATTTATGCGCATGATCTCGCGCGTATGAGCAATCCAGTCATCCCGACATTACAAAGGTTACTTGTTCCAAGTAGCCTTTTTTATTTTCAATTGGTTATATATACTATCGACTGGATGAGAACCAGCTTTAGGCGCACTAAAACTGACTTTTTAGATTCTCCAGTGATTTGCTAATAATTTTCTCCCATTGCGGCTTCATAATTGTCTTATCTAGCCACTTTCCAATAAGAGGTATTTTTAATTCATATTCCAAAGCGTAGGTAAATTTTGTTCCATTATTCTTTGGCTCAAATACCCAATAGGTGGTATGTGGCATTCCTTTAATTGCCTTCCCCTTCCAACCTTCATTTTCAACAAAATCAAAAATTTCTGTTTCAAGATCCATAGATAATCCCATCACCTTTGCCTTATAAGCATATCGTGTTCCATTACCCCTGACTGAATTTGTTATAGGCCTGAATTCATTTACGCCTTCAAACCATTCTGCCCATTTTTTATAATCAGAAGCCAGGGTAAATACTTCATTTACTGGAACAGGTATATTAACACTTTTCTCGATTCTTGTCATTAGTATATTCTTAAGTCTATTAAATAAACATTTGTGAAATTGAAATAATTCATGGAAGTGAAATTTTTTGATTACAACAGGTGACTTTCTCTCTTTTTTTCCATAAAGAGTATGAGGAATTTATTCCCTGAAACTGAGGACATTTTTTTAATCTTAAATTATTACCCTATTATGATTGAGTCAGAAAGATTGATAATTGATGATATCCTAAACCAAATTGAAAAGCAAGATGACAAATTCCACAAATGGCATGTCGGTGTAACAAAGGATATTGAAAAAGAATTGTTTATAGAGCATAAGGTTCAAAAAGGAAAACACAGATATATAATACGAAAGGCTACTTCCCCATGGTCTGCTCAATTTCTAGAAAGCCATTTCCTAAATCTAGGATGTAAGGGCTGTAAATCCGAGAAAGAAAAAGATGCTGTTTATGTATATGCTTATAAAAAAAACGAAGTTGCTCCAGCCTAGGTTAGCTTCAACCAATGTCCCAGAAGTCTATGCCTAACCAAAATATAATAGTTAAGCATTACTTTTTTTTGTCCATGCATCCCGTAATGTTACCGTCCTGTTGAATATCAATTTATCGGATGTTGAATCAGGATCCAGACAGAAATACCCCTTACGTTCAAATTGAAATTTATCCAGTGGGCTTGCACCTATGATGCTGGGTTCTACAGGTACATCCTTTAAGATTTTCAAAGAATCCGGATTGAGATAATCTTTAAAATCAGTTCCATCCTTTTTCCCGGCCGGATCTTCATCGATAAACAAACGATCATATAACCGGACTTCGGCTTGTATTGACTGATCTATTGAAACCCAATGTATAGTTCCTTTTACTTTTCGCTGGCTACCGGACATCCCACTTTTAGTATCGGGATCATACGTACATCTTATTTCAATGATTTCTCCTGTGTCGGGATCTTTAACCACCTCTTCACATTTGATTATATAAGCGTACTTCAACCTGACCTCGCCCCCCGGAACCAGTCTGAAAAATTTCTTTGGAGGATCTTCCATGAAATCTTCTCTTTCGATGTATAGTTCACGACCAAAAGGAACTTCCCTGTATCCATCCTCTTCATTTTCAGGATTGTTCATGGCCTTCATGGATTCTACTTTGCCTTCCGGATAGTTTACAATGACTAACTTCACCGGATCAAGGACAGCCATTCTTCTTTGTGCAATTTTATTTAAATCTTCCCGGACTGCATGCTCAAGAAAAGCCACATCAATAATATTATCCCGTTTAGCAACCCCTACGCGTTCTGAAAAATTTCGTAAACTGGAAGGTGTATATCCTCTCCTCCGCATTGCTGAAATAGTAGGCATCCTCGGATCATCCCATCCATTGACATACTTCCCATTTACCAGCTCCAGGAGTCTTCTTTTGCTCATTACTGTATAATTCAGGTTAAGCCTGGCAAATTCATACTGATGCGGCCTGGCACCCTCCGCTATATGATCGAGCAACCAGTCATATAATGGTCTGTGTACCTCAAACTCAAGAGTACATATTGAATGCGTTATGCCTTCAATATAGTCCGACTGACCATGTGCAAAGTCATACATGGGATATATACACCAGGTATCCCCCGTTCGATGATGTGACACCTTCTTTATACGGTATAAGGCAGGATCCCTGAGCCACATATTGGGAGAACTCATATCAATTTTTGCCCTGAGTACTTTTGACCCATTTGGAAATTCTCCTTCCTTCATTCGCTCGAAAAGATCAAGATTTTCTTCGATCGAACGATCCCGGTAAGGACTTTCAATTCCAGGTTTGGTTGGAGTACCCCTGGTAGCGCTTATTTCCTCAGCGCTTTGATCATCAACATAAGCAAATCCCTTTTTAATCAATAGAATGGCAAATTCGTATAATTTATCGAAATAATCCGAGGCGTAGTATTCACGGTTCTCCCAATCAAATCCCAACCAACTTATATCCTCTTTAATAGAATCAACATACTCTGTTTCCTCCGTCTCCGGATTTGTATCATCAAACCGAAGATTACATTTTCCCCCATAGTTTTCAGCTAATCCGAAATTCAGGCATATTGATTTCGCATGTCCTATATGCAAATATCCGTTCGGCTCAGGTGGGAACCGGGTAAGGATGGATTTATTCTCGGGATATCCTTTAATATCACGCTCAACAATCGATTCAATAAAATTTAGATTCTTTTTATCTGCACGATCTCTATTATCAACAATATCAGCCATCGGATTATTTATATGCGAAAGGCAAAATAAATCAATAATTGAAATTTATTCAGTGATTATTCATAAAATTAATGGCTAACTGATAACTTTGATTAAGAAGACTAAAATTTTAGAATCATACTCCAGGGTAAAATGAACGAAAGTTCAATCCAGTGAAGACAGAAACACCATCATTAGAGCACAGGCTGATTCTTGGCCACCAATCCATAGGACCCTTTCTGGGAGATTACAGGAGGAGACTTTTGGTTGGTGAAATAAGTATACTTTCCCTCATCTTTAATATAATATATCTCTTTTTAGATCTTTTTACAGGGGCAAATATTATTATTATAGTATACATAATTAATATTTTGCTGCTATCCACTGCCTTCTACACAAATCGAATCGGGAAATTCGAAATAGCAAAGATCATAATGCTATATACTATTCTGATATCTGTCTATTTGTTCGGATCAAATAATCTTTTAAACACCGAGACGTATTTATTATACCTTCCTTTGATACTGCTCGCCTTTGAGCTGAATGGATATAATGGCCGATATTTTAGTCTTGCATTTTCCTGTTTAAGTCTTTTATTGTATTTTCTGGATGCCTACACCAGCTTTTCTATTTTTCCCCAGGTTAATCTATCCTCCAGCGGACTTCGGTTAATGTCAACCATCAATTTTGTTTTTAGTCTGGTTGGCATAGTATATATCTCATTTTTTATGACCAAAACGTACTATCTCTCTGAAAAAAACCTAATATCCAGACAAATAAAATTAAATAAACTTACAAGGGACCTGAGAACCAGTCAACAGCGATATAAACTTGCGATGTTGGGAACCAATGCCGGATTGTGGGATTGGGATCTTGTTAACAATAAGATATATCATGGCCCGAAATGGAAGGAGATGCTGGGATACAATCCCTCAGAATTTGAAAATACCGATATTGACACTATTTATTCCTTGGTCCATCCAGATGATGTTGAAAACGTTAAACAATCTGTTGAAAAACACCTAAAAAATCAAGATCCATTTGAGCTTGAGTACAGGATAAAAAAGAAAAATGGTAAATACGAGTGGTTCTATGATTCAGGGAAGGCAATATTTAACAATGAAGGCAAACCAATACGGATGGTTGGATCAATTATAAATGTTTCTAAAAGGAAAATTGCAGAAGAAAAAATTCTCAAGCAGAAAGATCTTCTCGAAAAAGCCAATGCAGAATTGGACAGATTTGTATATATCACTTCCCATGATCTTAAAGCACCCTTGCTGTCAATTCAGGGCCTGATTCATCTTGCCGAAATCAGTGAAGACAAATCGGAAGTTGAAATGTGTCTCAAAATGATGATGGAAAGAATAAAAGGACTTGAAAACTTTATTGGAGATATCATAGATTATTCCAGGAATGTCAGAGCTGGATTGGTTAAAGAAGAGATTGACATTAAAAAAATGATAGGCGAAATATATAATGACCTTTTTTATCTTGAGAACGTCGATAAAATTGATTTTGAAATTGAGGTTGATAATGCTCTAACTTTCAATTCTGATGAAAAGAGGGTTAATGTAATTCTTAAAAACTTGATTTTTAATGCTGTAAAATACCAGAATTTCAACCAGGACAGTCCTTATATTAAAGTAAAAGCAAATGAAGATGGCAATCACCTGGTTATTACTGTAAAAGACAACGGGGAAGGAATAGACCCTGATATTCAGGATAAGATATATGACATGTTCTTCAGAGCTTCGGAAAAATCATCCGGATCAGGTCTTGGACTGTATATAGTTAAGGAAATGGTCAGCAAGCTGGATGGGACTATTCAACTCAAATCGGAACCGGATAAAGGATCTGAATTCATATTGAGATTACCTACTATGGCCTAGTTATTCGAGTGCCAAATTCTTGGATATTCCAATTCGAAACCCTATTCCCTCATACTCGGTTCCAATGAATTGTCCCATCACCTCAAGTCTTAAAAACCTGAAGATATTATCAATGGCATATCCAATCTCATAATAGTTTTTAATGGAGTTCGAATGCAAATAATTTATATAAAGATCTTCCCTCCAGCCTGCATACCGGGTGTACACTATTTGGGTTAACAGCAGTTTTCTAAACTGATAAAAGCCATGGGCTTCCATATAATAGTCATTTGTACTATAATCGTAATATGGCAGCATCCTGAAGGATTCAAAAATTTCCCCCGTTATTAAAATTGTTTGATTCCCCATAAAATGCATAAATTCCGGAAAGTTCATTTCTCCATGTGTAAATAATTTTCCTCCTCCAAGTACCAGATCATAACGGTTGCCGACACCAAAACGATTACCATATTTTACTTTCGCATATACGTGGTTATAATTGAATTCAGCCCCCTCGATTGCTTTTCCATATTTGTATCCAAATGTAAATACTGGCGAACTACCGTTTATAATGCTTTTACGCCCATTTCTGATACTGTACTTTAAAAAAGGCAAATAATCAAAAGACAATCCTGCAGAGAAGATCCGATATGGATCGAAACGGGTATCTCCGAGGATAGTATTGTAAGGATTATTTGGACTAAACTCAGCTTCCCGATTGAAAAATGAGAAATCGCTGGTGTTTTCAAGTGATCTTTTCTCAGCCATTTCGATGGAAAGATCAGCTATTAGAGTATTTGTAAATGGCCATTTTAATTTCAGATCAATAAAATCTCTTTCGAAAAGTTTCATATAGTTTTCCCTGAGAAATAGAGTATATACCATATTCCACCAGAATGGAATTGGATTATTTGAATTTATCTGTGAAATGTACCTTCCTCCCGTCAGGGTCAAATTTCCCTGCTGCAAATGTTTTTTAAAATCGAATCGTGTAAATAATGTACCATTCCAGCGTTTAGAGGAGAAGCCATATCTTACCTTCGTCCCAATCGTTATGCTTTTCAGACTGTCCAGTTTTAATCTATAGTCCAGATCCGCATGAATGTTAACACCTTCAACTGTATTATAGCTTAATTTATTCCATAAAGGATGCCAGATCAATGTACTTTTATCTGACAGATAATAATTATTACCTATAAAAATGTGTTCAATCCTGAATTTCTTATTTCTCTCATATCGGATCGAATCCTTTTTTTCCTCCTCCTGCCGTAATACCATTAAACTATCTTTGGCTTCATAGTTCTTAATTTCTAAAGTGGTTAAGGGAATGGGTCGAATAGCGGCCCAATAAGCCGAATCTTTATTATAAGCCAGAGAATCTATTACCATGCTTTCATTGATAACCACATCCTGGCTTTCCTCTTCTGCCTTGAGCGCCTCTTTTTCGTAGGCACGCATCTGTCTACGCATTTCCTTTTTTGATATGTCTTTTGAGAAATCGATGATCTCAAGGGAATCTGCTATTTCTGTTCCGGAAATTTTATCACTCAACAATTCACCAACTGTAGAATCGACTTCTGATACATACTCCCTATTCAAATTCACCTCATAGTTGTTATTAACGGCTGCGTAATTGAATTCGAATTTAAAGCCCATAATTGATCCTGTGACATCAAATTTTAATGTTACAGGCATCCATACTTGTGTCAGGATTGGTTTATAGATCTGATCGATCTTTACTTTGAAACCCTGGATATATGTTTCGAGGTTTAGACTATGTAAGGCCCAGAGATCTTCAATGATATAAAGATAACCTTCAAATACATGATCACCTTTTACACGTGGTCGGACATATATCTTAAAGATGGTAAAATTATTTTCAGTAAAAGCGCCATCATATCTGAATCTATAATGTGCGAATGCATTTGGCGCCAAAGGAGAAAGCGCCTCCCCTACTTTTGCTTCATAAAAGCTCGCCTTTACAAAAGGCATTGGTGATGGGGTATTATCATCGATATTGGTATTTATAGAAATTACTTTCTCAGTATAAGTATTTGGAATCTCATAATTTAACTCGGTAATAGATTCCACTGTAAAAACTTTGGTTGAGTCAATGCCTTCCTTTTCAAGTCTTTTCCGGAAGAGAGAAGGAACTTTTGCAATCCTGCCCGAACCCTTAACATAAACTGTGGTAGAATAAGATTCCAACTGATAAAGGTGATATTTGCTTCTGGCTATCACTTTTCTCATAATGGCATATGCCGGATCTTCCCCGCTAACATAGGTAAGATCAGGAAGCACATAGGATTGTTCCTCTAATTCAACTTCCAAAAAAATATCCTCATTTTCTACTGTCAATTCTCTGTATTCGGTACTGTAACCCAGATATTGGAATATAAGAGTATATTTCCCGGGATTCAATGTAAATTCATATCTCCCTTCTAGGTTTGTGGTTGTTCCGAAGTTTGTTTGTTTAATGTATATTGTTGCAAATGGAAGTGCTTCCCCTGATCTGCCAAATACAACTCCAGATATATTGGCACCGTGTGATATGACAGGTAAGAATGCAAATATCAGTACACAAATGTTACCAAATAGCTTCGCATTTCGTTGAATATAGGATGGGATAAAATGTCTTTTAATTTCCAAAATCAATATATTTCCCATTGATAAAGGACAAAGGTGTTTAAAAATGTTTTATAAATTGTTTTGTCTGGCGGGTCTTTTTATCATTTGTTCCCTGAATACAAGGGCACAGGATACTACATTAACACGGTTCAGAGCATCAAATCTTGCCAGGGAACACTATGAACAAGGATTAGCATATCATCATCAAAGGCAATTTGAAAAGGCAATAATTGAACTGGAGAAAACCATATCCCTGGATCCATATGATTATTTGGCTTATTATTTTAATGGCTTATCTTATGAACAATTAAAGGAGTTTGAAAAAGCCCTGCAAAATTATAGACACTCTTTAAGCATCAAGCCTGAATTTAATGAAGCCCTTTTTAACAGGGCATTGGTATACTATAAGACCGGCAAATACCTCGAGGCTGCAAATGATCTCGAACATTTGCTAACCCTACCAGTAAGTGAAACCCAGGCTATTTTTTTCAGGGGCTTAAAATATGGTCAGAATGACGAGAATACTGGATTCAATAATATTATTTCGATGACAGACAAGAACGCTGATATCTATAATTATTTAGGTCTATGTTATTATCAAATGAACCTATATGAACAGTCCTCTGTTTATTTTACCAGGGCAATAGAAATCCATCCCGGGGATGATAATATACTTACTAATGCAGGTTTGAATTATATGGCACATGGCAAAATCGATTCCGCCAGGATATTTTTTGAACGGTCCTTATCCATTAATCCCTACAACAGTGTGGCTGCATTAAATCTATCCCTTTGTAAATCTGATTCATCAACCCAACAGATCAATCAACTGGATGAGTTAATTGAAAAAAATGAAGAATTCCCTATGGCATACGCCCAAAGAGCCTATCAGTATTATCTCGCTGGAGACTATGAATCGGCAATCAGCGATTATAGTACAGCAATTCGACTGGATCCGGGAAATCCAGAATACTTTCTAGAAAGAGGAATGATATATAAAAAAACTGATCAGATCGAGCAGGCCATAAGTGATTTCGAATCAGCTTTAAGTCTGGATATTAACAATTATCAGATATGGTATAATTTGGGTAATGCATTTTTTCAGATCAATAGTTATGATTTAAGTATTGAGTATTACTCTGAAGCCATTAAAATAAACCCCCAACAGCCTAATATATATTATAACCGGTCAGTAGCTTATTATATGAATAAGGATATTGAAAAAGCATGCAGGGATATGAATTCAGCACATGAACTTGGCATGCAGAAAGCGAAAACATTTATTAATAAATATTGCCGATAGCTGATCCGGAAATCCTTTTAAAACCTAAGTTCCATTTTAATCTTATTCATTCTTCACCGAATATCCCTTTTTAATAAACGTATTTTCTGATTTGAATGAAAAGTATATCCGATATCATAACAAAAATAGGAAGCGGATCCATCGATATTAATCTGATAGTTAGTGATATACGTGTAATCAAATCCCCTGTTTAAAAGATTCTGATGACATAAAAGATCTTTCCCTTCTTGATAAGACTCAAGAAGAATTCTCCTATTCCTTCGTAAAATATAGTTTACTCTTCTAAAATACATGGATTCTGCACTTTTCAAGCTATTGTGATATTGGTTCCGGCAATTATCTGAGCAGAATCGCTTATCAATTCTTCCGAAGATAGGTTCTTTACAATGTAAACATTTTTTAGACATAGCTGGGAAATTTTCGAGTTGAGCAATTGTATTGTAATTTAATAATTTTAGCTTCATGTTTACAAATACTATGCACATATAGACTAAAAGTTTTAATAAAATTTTATATGATTAACCTCGAGACACACAATATAGAATTTTCGACAAAAGGCAATACCCAATTGGTGGACATAACAGAGCAGGTGCAACAGGTTTTAAATCAAAGTGAGTTCAAGGAGGGTAATATAACCTTGTTTGCAATAGGATCTACCACTGGCTTAAGTACTGTTGAATATGAACCCGGGCTCGTACACCATGACGTAGCAGAAATGTATCACAAAATTGCACCATATGGTTTCTCCTACCATCACAATCAAACCTGGGGGGATGATAACGGCGCAGCACATCTAAGATCCACCCTTACTGGAAGTTCCCTGGTGATTCCATTTCAGAACAAAAAATTAATTCTAGGGACCTGGCAGCAGATCGTTTTTATTGATTTTGATACGCGGTCACGGTCAAGAAAAGTTATTGTTCAGATTCTGGGGAAAAAATAATTCACTACGTTTGTACAAACATAGATCATACATTATGAAAACTTTCTTCATCACAACAATTGCTATTGCCATATTCTTTATATCCTGTGATCAGCAAAATTCGAAGGAAAATATATACCTTGAATCTGAAAATGTTTTTGATGAGGCCATTGAGATCCATGATGAGGTTATGCCGCTTATGGGAAATATAATGAAACTACAAAGTAGCTTAAAAGAAAAGAAAGAGAACATCTCGAATGAAGAAACTCTTTTGAGGATAAATGAATCGCTTCAATCTCTTGAGGATGCACATAGCTCAATGATGGATTGGATGAGAAATATCACTCAAATCCCGGATCAATCGGATGTGGATCCGGAGGCCCCTGATTTTATATCATCCGAAGAGATGCTTAAGATCCAGGAGCAGTCTCTTAAGGATGTTAAAAATGTTAAAAATGCCATTTTGACAAGTATTGAGCAGGCAGAATCTCTTATTAAAGAACTATAATTTTTTCAATTCATTATAAATCCCTGGATCATAAATTATCGATTCTTGGCTGATATCGTCCATTCCTCCCCCATAGCTCATAATTCTTGATATCCATCCAATCCAACACCATTAAAAGCAAAATAAAATTCAAGAATATTACATCCGAAATTATTTAATATACGTATAAACTACAGGAAACTATATTTTAAAAATAAGTTTCCAAAAGAAAATCTAAAACCTGAAATATTAATAATTTGAAATGAACGTAATTATGAAAAACTGGTGGATGCTAACAATCAAAGGACTCATAACCTTTGTGTTTGGCTTAATAACAATCTCCGCTCCAATAAGTGTATTGCCAATTATTTCCCAAATATTTGGATTATTGATCATTTTAAGTGGAATATCCCTCACATTATTATCTTTTAAGATCAAAGACAGGGATAGGAACTGGCGTTTAACTGAAGGATTCATTGATATGATCATTGGCTTAATAATCATTTCATTTTCTGGCATGACATCAAGCATATTTTTGTCATTAACAGCAATATGGATATCTTTTATGGGAATTCTCCAAATATCTAATGGATATCGATTACGAGGTCTATTTAATCATTACTGGATTTTAATATTCAATGGTATATTGGCGATAGCATTTGCTACCATCATATTCACGCATACCTATCATGGAATAATGACACTGGTTATATTAATTGGCTTACAGGCAAGCGTTTTTGGCAGTTTCATGACCATCACATCCATGTATATCAGGAAAATTTTAAATGATATTGATACTGAGATCCCACATAAGGCCGGAGAAGAAGGCAACCAGGAATTGTCTTATTATTGATCTGGTCAATTACAGATTTAAACAATAAATTTTATCAAATTGAAGAAAAAAATGGGTACGTAAAATATGGACCCATTTTTTAATTATTTCAGCAAGCGAAATCTTTGCTTATGCTTTTTGTGTTTTAAAGGTTAAAACCGGAATCTTTGAATAATTTACAACATCTTCTGCAATACTACCTTCCAGAAGTCTTGAAAAACCAGTTTTTCCCTCAGTAGCCATTACGATCATATTCATACCATAACTCTCGGCAAAGCATATTATCCCATCCTCCTCCTCTTCATGATTATAAATATGGAATTCATAATCTGAAAACTTATTCTCTTCAGCAAAGGATTTTAAAATCGCCTCATTTTCATTATCATTTTTAAAATTCGAGGGCGTATTAACTTTGACCAAATGTATCTTTGCATTTAAAGTATTCCCGAATTCCTTTACGAGGTCAACCAGATCCTCATGATTGTATTGAAAATCGGAGGCATAAGCTATATTTTTAATATCACTTAAATCTACTTTATTCTGAATGGTTAGAACCGGGCATTTTGCCTTTCTTACAACCCTATCGGCAGTTGATCCAACAATAGCTTCTTCCCAGTCATTCACACCTGAAGTTCCCATGACGATCAGATGAATGCGTCCTTTCTCGGTTTCCTCCACAATGCTTTTATAGGGTGAGCCAATCTTCATCCTTTCAATGATTTTCACATCCTGATATTCCGGATTAACCAGAATATCCTGAAATCTCTCTTTTGTTTTTTCAAGTAGTTTTACAAAAAACAAATCATCCATGTTTCCACCACTACTAATTTCCCCACCAGTGTTCAAGCTTCCTGCATATTGATCTCCTTCCGGCACATCCAGAACATGTAACAATTCAATTTCACCATTAATTTTTTTCGCAATTTGATATGCAAATTCCAAGGCATTTTCGGATTGTTCGGTAAAATCCGTTGGCACTAAAATTCTTTTCATAGGTTATTTTGTTTAAAAAAAAGTAAATATGATGCTATAATTAAAACAGACAACTAATATTTTATACCAAATTACGAACATTCTTGTTGTTTTAATTCCAAGAAATGACATCAATTTTAAAAAATTGTGGATAATATGTTGGCAAATGGTTTACAGCCTCAAAAAAATGTGAATATTTTGTTGGTTATTCCGTGCAAAAGTTGTGGAATTCTTTCCAACTTTTTTTTTGGTCAATCTCGGTAGCGACTATATCTTAGCAACATCAAATCGATCTTTGAAAGGTTGACCCAAAGCAAGTAGCTAATAAAAATTCAGTGCCTACGGGTACCGGATACAAAAAGGCTGCAGGCAATAAGGTTATTCAGCGACAAGTTGATTTTAGGATCAATTGATCATGCTAGTCTTCGGACCTATTGATCATGCAGATCCAGGAATCACCTGTTCAGGTTGGTCCCCGGATCACCTGAATCTTGATGGTTCTTGAATCACTTGGATGTGCTTGTCTTCAGGATCTGTTGATTATACTGGTCTTAGGATCAGTTGATCATATTGATCACTGAAACACACGATGAAACTGAACAACGGTTCGCCTGATCATGCTGGTTTTCGAATCACTTGAACAGGTTGATTATCGGTTCGGTTATTTAAGCTGGTGACAGATGGCTTGATCATATTGATCCCCGGATCAGTTGAATGAGAACGCTGTCAGATCACTTGAACATAATGATCTCCGGATCATTTGAACTTGCTGATCTTCTGATCGGTTGTATTAGCTGGTTTTCGGACCGGTTAAACAGACGACTAAAGGGCCACTTGAATTCTGAATGTAGTAATTCGGACAGATTCCCCGGAAAATGTCTGGATACTTAACCCTCCAAAGTACATTTGGCATATTGTTTCAACTACGGTAGATGCAATATGAAGGCGGGAAGCCATCAAGTCAAATTGATGAACTTCTCGCTTTTTTTTTGTGCTAAAAATAGAGCTCAAGATATGTTGATAACCTGGTGGAAAAGTTGTTGATTTCTTTTAGGAATTTTTTTTTGCATATATCGAAAATGAATCTACCTTTAGGATATCAAATTGATCTTTGAAAGGTTGCCAGGAGTTAAGTTGGAACAAAAAATTTCAGTCTACGGATTGTAATAACAAAAAACGGCTTAGCAAGCGGAAAGCGGATACAAAAGAGTTCTTCGGAATCACTTGGTGCTCGTTGGAAGTAGAGGGATCCGGTCCTCGGATCAGATTCTGATATTTTAACCTGGATAATAGATTTGGCGCGGTGCTGTAGCTACGGTTGCAGTAACGTGAAAGCGGGAAATAATCAAGTAACATTGACTGTTTCTCGCTTTTTTTTGTCCATAGTGTAAATAATGATTACATCTCAACAGCTTAAAATATATATATCCACCGGTTTCTGATCTGACAATTCCTAAATATCTCTGTTTTCTCGTTGTCCTTTTAAAATTCCAAATTCTTTATTACTTGAAACCATTCAAACGACTTTGAATATTTTTATTCACTGATCACCTTGCATCAACTCTTCATATCTGTATTCACTGATTGCATCTTTAACATTCCCCACCCCATTCTTCCCTTGCAATTTTGGTACGGTGTATGCTGCCATATCTGATTCGTCATATGGCCTTATCATCTCTTCTACTTTCTTTTTACCCGCTGGATCATCCACAGCACCAAGCCAGTTCATTTCCAAGCCTTTTGGAATTATCACAGGCATTCTTGGTCCTTCACTGGCTTTGGGTTTATTATGAATTTTCGCCATCATTGGATTGGCCTCTGTCGTGACAATGCTAAATGTATTCCTCACTATTCCTTCTTTCTCATATTTCCATGTTTCCCAGAGACCCGCCAACAACATGGGATCACCATCTGCCATCTTTATATAATGCGGGTATGATTTTTCCTTATGCCAATGATATTCGAAGAAACCATCAATAAGTACGAGGCATCGCTTATTCCGTGCTGCGTTGCGAAACGAGGGTTTTTGAAATATATTTTCTCCCCGAGCATTTAATGTCCGTTTACTCAATGACACGGCCTGTGCCGGATCCTTTACCCAGAATGGTATGAGCCCCCATGTCATTAATTGGAGATGCTCAGGATGAGAATTTGTAATTACTGGAATATCAGGATGATTGAATCCGTTAACAAAATATACCGGTCCAGTCCTGCTTAAAATATCATTAAATTCATTTTCAAGATTACGCTCATCAACTATGCCTTTCAACCGTCGAGCATATTCCAGGCGCTTTTTAGTTAAATAGTTTACGTTGTAGCACATGGATTATTTTGATCTTGGTGTTGGTTTAACAGTTCTGACATTCCCGGTTGAAGTTTTAACAGATTTGACAATATTCGGGTCCATCGTCTTAATGTGTAAATCCCTTTGAGGAAATGGAATAACGATGCCTGCTTCCTTAATTGCATCATTAACCTTTACATGAAGATCACTTAAAATAAATAACCAATCGTCACTTTCTGTATAACATCTTAGCTCAAAACCCAGTGCAGAGTCTCCAAACTCCTTAAAAAGAACGTATGGAGCCGGATCTTCCAATAATCCCTTGTTCTTTTTTGCAACCCCCATCAGGATTTTAATGACTTCATTCGGATCTGTTCCATAGGCTACGCCTACTTTAATGATCAATCTTCTCTGTGAATCCGACAGCGTCCAGTTTATAAGCTCATTGGAAACTAAATTACCATTGGGTACAATAACCTCGGATCCATCAAAAGTTCGGATTGTACTTGCCCTTATACCAATACTTTTAACGACTCCTATGAGATGTCCTACTTCAATGGTATCTCCTACTTGCAGGGGTCGTTCAAAAACCAGAATTATACCGGAGACTAAATTATTAAATATACTTTGAAGTCCAAATCCAATACCCACTCCGAATGCACTTATTAATAAGGTTATTTTGTCCAGTGGAAATCCAGATGCCAGGGCTGCAATAAAAAATCCCACGGTTACAATCGTAAACTTCACCATGGATGAAATGGATGCGGACAGATCTTTTTGTTTTCTGGATTTGAAAAGTACCTGTTCCTGGAGCACAAACTGGACAAACCTAGAGATCCAGGTCGTAACTACCAGAATCAATATGAATAACACTATGTCATTCACTGAAAAACTGAAGTTACCCAGTTTAAAAGGTGTTACAAGAAAGGTCTCAATACTTTCATATAAAGAACTGAATATTTTAAAATTTCGTGAGGTTTCAATTATGAAAAACAATACGAGAATAAATACTACAATCCTACGGACTTTCTTTACGATATCTTTATTGTATCTTTTTATGATTCGGTAACTCTGTCCCCATTGACTATTGAACACGGCAATTATCAATCCCAGAACGATTAGATAAACAAGATAAAGCGATATGCCTGTAAAAACTGTTGATAATATCCCGAAAAGAAGAATCGAAGTAAGTGTATAATTACCAATGATATTTCCTATAAAGCATACAATCAAAATAATCAGGGATGTTCTGGCGAGAACCCTGAATGCGCTTTTCATTTTCGGTTGATCATTGAGGTTGTCCCATTTACTTCTTAGAATTACTGTTAACAGGATCAAGGACAGAATTGTGATAAGAAGCATAAATGTCCGGCTGAAAACCTCAATATCAAAACCAATTTGGGAAAACACAGACAAAGCCAGGATGAAAGCCATAAGTATGACCAAGTATCTTTTTTTGCCTCTTAAAATATACATCAACACCAAGGTGAATGGAATTAATGCCATCAGGAATATCAGATCCTCTATTATAAATGGTTTCTCTGGAATCAAAATGAAGGAAGTGTAAAGCCCAATTAACAAGCCGGGAAAGAAAGGTTTACTGAAAAGTCTTAGAGTTGCATTTTCCTGATGTTTCGGGTCCTCAAATTCTTCCCTCAAAATCCTGTACCTGAGAAGGTAGAATGAGACCAGGATCAAAACCATTACAAGAATGGAAAAGATAATATTGACTCGATATAGTTGAGTGTATTCGTAGGCATCATTTTTCTGCGCATCAAAAGCGTTCTTAAGCTTCGTGCCAATGCTAACACTGTCTGTTCTTGTGGCGTATATCTTCCATATCGGATCGCTGTCAGGAATCCATAAATTTTTACTGGCATAATCACGCGCATCATCAATTTTATTTATCAGGTTATTGTAACCTGTATGAATATTGTTAAGCTTTAATTCTATCTCAAGCAAATTATTTAAATAGGTATCAATCCTTTTATCGATTGCTTTCAATTTATCTATCAATTCTCTTAAATTTTGCTGAACTGAATTCGAAAGGGGGGTTGACCGTTCTGCACTAAAAGTCATCTCCCAAATATTTATCAGGATCTCTATTTTGGAATTCTCCTCCTCCCGCTTCTGTATCTCAGCCTGAATGTTTTCTCGATATCCATTAATCCGGTCATTAATCTGCTCTATGTCTGTTTTGGTTTTATCCAAAAGAATTGTGCTTGATTCTTTGAGAAAAACCTCTGAAACCTGGGTATTGTATCTGTCTAATGAGGATTCAAGGCTCATTAAAATAGAATCAATTTGCTCATTCTGTTCAGGAGTTAAACCAAGTGATTCTTCAACTTCTGCCAAAACGCTCGATGTTTGCTCACTAGTAATGGATATAGAAGCCATTGGGATAGGCAATTTTTCTGTATATGCAGTATCTTCCAATAGATTATTAATGGAGACAGCCTCTTGAGCAACAACATGCAAAGAGTATAGAATCAAGAAAATGCATAAAAAACTTTGCCTTGGGAATCGTTTCATGTATATAAAGGTTTTATTTGATCTGGCATTTTGAATTCGATAAAATGGATAGTTTCATCAATCCGTGAAACAAATTAAAGATAATTTCAAGATTGCTGCAATTTAATGAGAATTATAAATTATTACATATTCGGTATTTGGCTAATTCTGTAGGTTGGGAGTAATTCTTGATAGGTCTAATACGTCAATAAATAATTACATTGAAATTTTGGCCTGACCTTACCTGAAGGGAAGATATACTATATTTCTGGAACAAATCGAAACGATGGCTAAACATCTGCCAATCCCTTGATGTTCTCAAACCTGCCCTTAATATAAGCAAGATCTTTCTCAGCATCACCAGTAGGATAGAAAGGCTCCAGGAACCTTGCAGTTTTATACTCAAAATCTAATTGACACATAATAATTGGTATCCCGGCTTTCAATGCAATATAGTAAAAACCAGTCCTCCACTTTTTTACTTTCCCTCTTGTTCCTTCAGGGGCTATTGCCAGAATGAAAGATTTTCTTTTTCCTGCTTCCTCAACAACCTGCTCCACCATATTCTGGCTTGCACTTCTGTCTACGGGAATCCCTCCCAATATTCTGAAAAAGAATCCAAAAGGTCCTTTGAACAATGAATCTTTGCCAAGGAAATTGGCTTTAAATCCCATCGCCCCACGTATTACGACACCTAATAAAAAATCCCAGTTGGAGGTATGTGGTACTACTATAATTACAAATTTTTTTTCATTTTCGGGCAAGCCACCTTCAGTTTTCCACCCAATAATCTTCATTATGAATTTCCAGACTATGGTCATTTATTTTGGGTTTCTGAATTAATCCATCTGGATGGCCTTTTTTAATTTACTGGCACCCTGCCTGCTAACCGGTAATTTATTATTGTCCGTAGTGACAGCTGTATATCCATACCGATCATAAATTTCCAATTGGCCAAGGAAGTTAATATTCAGGATATACGACCTGTGGATACGTACAAATATATCATCAGGCAGGTTGCTTTCCATATGTTTCATGGTCTGCTGCTTTAAAAATACACCTTTTGTAGAATGGATTTTAATATAATCATCCTGTGCCTCAATAAATTTTACCTCCTCAAGTTTTAGAACATGGATTTTCGAACCACTTCTTACCGGGATTCGATTGATCTTTTCCTCTTTTGCTTTAATTCCCTCTAATAACTGATCGGTTTGGACGGGACTTGAGGCCTTATTATTAAATTTTTCTATAAATTTATCGATAGCCCTCTTGAACCTGTCTTTGTTATACGGTTTCAATAGATAATCTAAAGCGTTCTTTTCGAAAGCCTGAACAGCATATTGATCATATGCAGTTGAGAAAATAACAAATGGGAATGGTTTTTCAAGTAAATCCAGAACTTCAACACCTGATAGTTTAGGCATCTGAACATCAAGAAATATAAGGTCAGGTTTATGCTGATTAATTTTCAGACAACCATCAAATCCATTTGCAGCCTCATCGATCACTTCGAATTCATCATATGATTTTAAAAAATTCTTTATTAATTCCCTCGCCGGGTTTTCATCATCGACAATGATCACAGTAAATTTTCTCATAACCTAAAATTTAAATCGTATCTCAAAAGTATATTAAAGGAATTAATTCTCGTTCAGGTTAAGCAATATTTGAGCAAATGGAATTGGGAAATAGTTAAATTATTTATTAAATCAAAAACCAATGATTCACTTCTCATAAGATAAGGGAATTTTCAGAATTGCAGTATATAGATTATCGATAATTTGAATTTCCAACAGATCATTTCGATTATAAATCAGTCTTAATCTCTCCTTGATATTTTTATGACCTATTCCTTGCCCTGAGTTCGTGGAATCCGGATCGTATTCATTTGACAAAATAAGAACTATATATTGATCCTCTTTCTTACATTTAAGCTTCACTTCAACTTTATTAATATTTTCCTGTACACCATGTTTAATCGCATTCTCCAGAAGGGGCTGGAGTATCAGGTGTGGGATTTTCACAGAATCATAGTTGTCCTCACATTCAATAACATAGTCTAATTTTTCCTGAAACCTGATTTTCTCTATTTCAAAATACAGACGGGAATATTTGATTTCTTCACTCAGTAATGCGAATTGTGTATTATCCTTTTTTAAGGTCATTCTAAAAAATTCTGATAATTTAACGATCATCTCCTGAGCGATTTCAGGATCGGATATGGTCAATGAACTGATAGAATTAAGGCTGTTGAATATAAAATGAGGATTAATCTGGGCTTTCAGCGTATTTAACTCCGCTTCTTTATATTTTGCTTCAATATTGGCTTCATATTCCACTCTCTCTCTAAAATTTTGGTAATAAATCATCAGATAATAGATCATTGCAATAAGAATATAGAACATTATGCCCAGTATTATCCGTATAGGAACCAGGTTGGAATATGGTTCCGAGAATTTTACTTCACCCAACAGAATTCCGGTTATAAGTCCTGATACAGACATCCATACACCCATAATAAATAATGCCGACAGGAAATGTGCGAGTATCAGGTTCATCAGATTTTTAAGATCGAATGGATTATAATTAACTATAAACCAAATCCCCACACCAAGTAATAAATAGATCCCATTATATACTACCCCATCTAAAACGGCTACATATGCCGAAACATCATAATAAAAGTAAAGTAAAAGTGAATGGGCCATTGTTACAGCGGCCCATGCAGTTAGATAGGTTATAAGATACCTTTTCTTTCCAATTACCGGATTAATCATCTATCTGAAAGGGGCTATTTTTTATAGCTTTTAAGTTCTCCTCCTCCAAACATTACCACGCCTTTAATATATAATACAGACTCTTTAGTATCCTTACTATCAGTATTTATGGTTCTTTTGTCTGCGAATCCTCCAAAAACCGTAACCAGGTCGGTCTTTACATTCCAGTTCTCAGGGACGATTAAGGTGGCTCCACCAAATATGGCAGTAACATCAATATAGGCTGATCCATCAACTAATTCAGCATTTAGAAAATTGATTTCGGAGCCTCCAAATATTGATGTTATTTTACCTCCTTTGAAATTTTTCGAAGTTATTATCTTTTCTCCCCCACTGAAAATAGAAACTTCATCAACATAATCATCCCTGGACTCATCCTTATTCCGGGGTCTTCCATCATCTGGATATGAACGGTTCTGTAATAAGAGTGACATTCCTATTGCAATCAGTAATATTGGCCAGAGCATCCATATCTGGATAAAATGAAATTGCGGAATATCCGGTAGAATTAAAAACAACCCTACACCAATAAAAATCAATCCCGGAACTACTGCCCTTTTGGTTAAGAGAATGAATAATCCAATAAAGACAAAAACAATTTCCCAGGAATAGAGATAAGGCGGAATAAAATCAGGAATCAAACCGAAATTCTTGAATATCCAGAAAAATCCAATAACGATAAGAAATCCGGCAAGTACAACGCGTTTATTAGTTTCGTGTGACATCGTATAATAAATTTAAGTTCTGATCAAATATACGATAGGGAAACACTCTATTCCATAAATATTCGGTGAATGAGCTAAATTTACCGGTAAACGTCAAATTAATCTGTTCAGGTGATATCAAGGTCCTTTGAGAAGAATTATAATCTTACAATGGTTTGTGATTAGAAAAAAAATGAATAATTTTCAATTTAGCTTAAAACAAATACTATGAAACTAAAAAAGATAATACTCCTGATATTTTTGGGAATTGTAGTGATCGGAGCTGGCTTTGTGGCTTATTTAATGCTGACCACTAAGTCACACAGCCCGGCCGAAACATTAGAATATAACGATGGGGACTTAACATTGACAGTTGATTATTGTCGTCCATACAAAAAAGACCGACTAATCTTTGGTGAGAAATCAGAAGGTGCCCTGCTTCCATATGGTGAATATTGGAGAACAGGAGCAAATGAGGCAACAGAGATTGAATTCAATAAGGATATAAGCATTGATGGGAATCCATTACCTGCCGGAAGATACAGGTTCTATACAGTTCCCGGCGAAGATAATTGGACTGTTGCTTTTAACAGTGAATTAGGTAAATGGGGATATGGAGAACCAAATTATGATCTCGACATCCTTGTTTTGGAAATTCCATCAAATAATGGATCCGAGCTTATTGAACAGTTTACTATTTCAGCAAATAAGACAACAGAAAACGGTATGGAATTAACACTGGCATGGGACAAGACTACAGTAAGTATCCCCGTTAATTATTAGAGCGATTATTAAAATCAGTATTATTTTCACAATAATCCTTTAGCATTTTAAAGCTATCGCTGAATTTTCTTTTTGTGTTCATCTTTACTATTGGCAATAACAGTCGTCCAAGGAAGGACTGGGGATTAAAATACATCCTTACTTTAACCCTCGTTGAGCCATTCAGTTTTTCCAGAATAAAATAGGTAGCTAGATCCTTTACAATTGGCGCATCATTTATCCTTTCAGCGTAGATCAATTCACCTTCCCGGGAATCACTCTTCAGGGTTTCAATTTCAACCTGTGATCCGGAAAAAACACAAACATGTTTCGTCCCGGCACGATTAATCTTATTTCTGTCGTAGTGTAGTTCTTTAACCCCCTTGCTCCAGAAAAGCCGGTAATCCAAATTTGATATCACCTCAAATACTATTTCCGGGGATTGATCTATGACCCCTTCAGTTGTTAAAGGATCTAATTCCTGAGGCACTATCGGGATAGGCTCAACATAATCTATATTTTCTCTAAGCTCATTTAACAGAATGAAATCATAGTTTAATTTTCCCAGATCTCTATAATCAGTGACTCCTTTTTTGAATTTTACCCATGATTTAAAACTGAAATCAGTGTCTCTGATCTCATTTGCGAAATGGTCCGTAAATAAAAGATATTCATGTTCAGGTATTGAGTTCTTCAGCAAGCGGTGGGCTGTGATCAAACCTGGCCCAAAAGGTTTTCTTATTTGATTTATGGTGGTAAAAGTTAGTTCACGTGCATGAGCTATGATCTTTAAGGATAGATTATTAGATGCAGTGGAACAAGCTCCGCAATTACATATTCGCTGCAAATCATATTGCTTAAGATGTCTATGAAACTGGAGGAACATTTTTTCCGCCTGGTCAATCAGGTCTTTAACAGATGGAACAGATCCTTCCTTAATAAACAATATTGCGTCACCCTCAATTTCGGCGACATCCAGGCCCAGTTCATCCGACTTGATAAGTAATTCAAGTAACTCAGATATAATATGCTGACTATGGGAGATCTCCGTATTATTGACAAACTCTGTAAACCCACTAATATCAGGTATCAGGATAAGGGATTCCGGCATTGGTTAAATGTGTCTGTAAATTAAAGGTTGCTTAAATCAGTTCAGGCTCTGAGAATCAGCGTTTGGAATAGTAACCTGGAACCTGGTTCCTTCACCTTTCTTACTTTTAACGGTAATTGAACCGTTTAGTTTATCTACTGCCTGTTTGACTATATATAGGCCAATTCCAGATCCATCTGACTTTTCATTAGCCCGGTAAAACATGTCAAATATATACTCCTGCAGGTCAGGATCAATACCTACTCCATTATCCTCAAAAGTAATTATCGCCTTAGAACTGTTATTTTTTACAGTGATCTTTATGTAGGGTTCGGTTTTGTCGTAATCCAGGTATTTAATTGAATTAGATATCAGATTTCTAAATATCTCAAATAATCTTGATTCATCACTGTAAAAGGTTGACTTCGAAATTTTAACTATTCTTTTTATATTAAGAGCATTTCTTAGAAATTCCAATTCTTTAAAACAATCATCAGTGATCTGTCTAAAATCGATCTTTTTATATTTTACACTCATATTCAGGTTCCTAGAGTGACTCAATATATTTCGCATAAACTGATCAAGATTTGATATCCGGTCTTCTATTAAGTGCAGGTACTTAAATTGGGTATTGTCTTTGTTTTGAAGCTTTTCAAGTTCAATAATTCCACGGATGGAAGCCAAAGGTGCCCGGAGATCATGAGATACTTTATAAACAAATTGATTGAGCTCTTCATTTCTCATCTTCAGATTGTCCTCAATGGTTTTCTGACTGGTAATGTCCATTGAAATACCATCCATTCGAATGGGATCTCCATCCTCATCTCTGATAACCTGGCCTTTGGCAAAAGCATGTTTTATCAGACCGAGCTTTGTAACAACTCTGAACTCTATATCCAGGATGTCATCGTTTTCAAGACTCTGTTTGAAAGAACGGTTAACACGATCCATATCTTCCGGATGTATGAACTTTTGAAAATTCTCTAATCCGCCACTGGAAAGTTCAGCTACTGTATATCCGCACAATTTGGTCACTTGTTCATCCCAGTATACTATATTTTCAGGAATATTTATAACCCATGTTCCAACCTGTGCAGCTTCTAAAGTAAGATTCAGTTTTTCCTGGCTACTTTTAAGATTATCTTCTGTAATTCTTTGCTCGGTAATATTCTCCTTTACCGCGAGATAGTTAATGATCTCTCCTTCAAAATTCTTAATTGGTGTAATTATGGCAAATTCCCAGTAAACTTCTCCATTCTTCTTTTTATTACAGAAGGTGCCCTTCCAGGTATTCCCTTTTGTGACAGTTTCCCATAATTGTTTATATTCTGAAGGATCTGTCTTTCCGGATTTGAATATTCTTGGGTTTTTGCCAATTAGCTCATGATGGTCATATCCTGATGTAGCTTGAACAGAAGAATTAATGTATTCAATTTTTCCTTCCCTGTCTGTAATTAATATTGAATTTGTACTGTATTCAAGAACATTATACAATTTATTGATCTCATGTTTCGCGACAACAAAAGGAGTTACATTTCTTGCAATTATTAGAAATGAAAAAAAATCACTATGATCATTAAATTCCGGAATAATGGAGCAATTGTAGAATGCGGTTTTATTCAACCGATTTAATTGGATCTCGATTTGTTCCTGTTTTAATGTGTTCTTTACGGATTCAATACTTTTAAGCAATTCTTTTCCGGAAGAAGAATCAATATCAAGATCATAAAAGGTTTTAATAATCTTATCACCGAATAATTGAGCTTGTGCGGCTGAATTAGCATAGACTATTTTAAGATCCTTGTCGATCCGGATAATAATATCCTGTATATTATCTGTTAGTGAATGGTATAATGATTCATTTTCACGGATCTTTTTTAAGATTTTCTTTTTATCATGAATGTCTTTAAGAATAATTATTTTTAACTCATTGTTGTTATAATCCTTAAAGGATTCATGCGAAATATCAAACCACCTGAGCCCCTTACCCTCTATTTCAATTCTTGATTCATATTGTGAGGATTTTTCTAAGAATTTATTACGAACAATTTTTACATCTTCGCTGTAAATATGGTCAAGGAACTTCTCCCCTATTAAGGATAAGGTTGTTCTGTTAAACACCTCCTTTGAATTTCCTATTACTTTAACTATAATCCCGCGATGATCCACTTCAAATACAAGGTCGAAGATCCGCTCAACCAGTATCTTATACCTTGATTCGGTTTCTTTTAGTTTTTCCTCAGAAATCAGTTTATCATGTATCACGGATGCGACAAGCATTAATCCTGATCTTTTTTCATAAGGATCATAAATTCCCTCCCCTCTGGCCTCCATCCATAAATACTCCCCATTCCTTTTCCTTAACCTGAATCGGAGATTCTTAAAACCTTTTTCGATTCCTTTTGTATACTCGCCTTTTAATGTCCTAATATCTTCAGGAAAGATATACTCGAAGATCAATGTATTGATCAATTCAGTATCAGAATAACCCATAGTTTCAAGATATCCCGGGCTTACATATGATATCTTTCCATTGGAATCGGTAAGAGCGATTAAATCATCTATATTCTTGATGAATTTTTTAAATCTGGTTTCGGCAAAAGCAAGTTGAAGTTTGTAATCCTGCTCTTTCATAACTTTCCTAAGTATAAAAGTCATTCGAACCTGCCCTGAATTTTGATCTTTTATTTCAAATGCAGTTAATTCAACCTCTATCTCTTTGCCTTTACTGGTTTTGAGTTTGATCTTAGTCTGAAGATCTTTTTTTTCCTTGCTCAGATAATTTTTGATGTTATCTAAATCTTCCTGAGTCATTAGGATTGCTGGTGTCCTTCCTACGAGTTCCTGGATGGAGTATCCAAGAATCTTCTCATGAGTATTGTTTATCCATATATATCTTGAATTATTATCGAGAACCGACACTGCCTCTTCCATTTTACCAAACAATGATTCAAAGAAAGAATCATGGCTCAGGTTGTTGAGGAAGCTCATCTGATTAGCATTAAGTGCAGATTGCAAAAGTAACTGCATTCTTAAAATAGCCTGAGTTGTGATTTGTTGTGGGCTAAATATATCTATTACATTGATATTGGCAAGATCATCAAGATCAATGTCTTCATCCTGATTATTGACTATTATGGTTGGCAGACCAGATGAAATGGACTCTTCTATCTTCTCACTAAATGATTTGACCTGATGCTTTTCCAAAATAATAAAATCAATCCCGTCAACAAAGAGTTTTTCCGAAACGCTGGAAGACAACCTGTATTTTATCAATCTTATCTTGATTTCGTCTGATTCTTCTATGGTCTGATCGAGTAATTTGACCGTTTTCCTATCCTTTAAAAATGAGGCTCCTCTGAAATAACTTCCGGAAGCATCTTCTTTAAGGGTAATTTTGTGCTTAGGATTAAAATTCTTCACGTATTACCTGTTTTTAAAGTAAAATAGAAAGTATAGATGACAGGTTTACCTTAGGTGGTATCCTGGCCGAACAACAAATAAACTTATTACTAGTTATAGTAACTATTCAATAAATATAAAGAAATTATTGAATAATCAATAATCTCCTTTAATCTTATCCTAATTAGTGTGTGAAAAGAGTTGTATTTTTGCAGTTTATTGGTAATCAATGGGTAAAAGAGTAATAGTCGGATTATCAGGGGGTGTTGACTCCAGTGTCGCTGCTTATCTTCTTCAAAAGGAAGGATATGAAGTGATAGGCCTCTTCATGAAGAACTGGCATGATGATTCAGTTACCATAAGTGATGAATGCCCGTGGCTGGATGATAGCAATGACGCCCTACTGGTAGCACAAAAATTGGGAATACCATTCCAGACTGTTGATCTTAGCGAACCATATAAGGAGCGTATCGTGGATTATATGTTCCGGGAATATCAGAAAGGTCGTACTCCTAATCCGGATGTATTATGTAATCGTGAAATAAAGTTTGATATTTTCCTGGAAACTGCACTAAACCTGGGTGCTGACTATATAGCAACTGGTCATTATTGCAGGAAAGATCAAATAGAAAAGGATGGTCATACGGTTTTCAGATTACTTGCCGGAAAAGATAAAAACAAGGACCAAAGCTATTTCCTCTGTCAGTTAAACCAATATCAGTTAAGCAAGGCTTTATTCCCGATAGGTGACCTTCTAAAGCCAGAGGTTCGTAAGATTGCTAAAGATCAGCATCTGGTTACAGCAAATAAAAAGGATTCGCAAGGCTTATGTTTTGTTGGCAAAGTACGATTGCCTGATTTTCTAATGCAGAGACTCAAACCCAAGAAAGGTGTCATAATAGAAATCCCAAACGATAGCCCGATCTATGAAAGAAATCAACCTCAAATCATTGATGAACAGGATGTTTCAGAATCATTAGATTCTCTGACTGAAGCTTATCAATACCAACCCGATCATGGAAAGATTGTTGGAGAACACAAAGGGGCACATTACTTTACGATAGGCCAGCGCAAAGGACTTGGTGTTGGCGGTACTCCAGAACCATTATTTATAATAGATACAGACACTGAAAACAATGTAATTTACACCGGTCAGGGTGACCGCCATAAGGGCCTGTATCGTAAGGGATTATTTGTAAGGAAGTCTGATATTCATTGGATTCGTGAAGACCTGAAGCTGGATATAAATAGAAATATGACAGTAGAAGCCAGGATCAGATACAGACAGGATCTTGAAAAAGCTCAAATATATATGCGTAAGGATGGTTTGTATGTGATTTTTGACAAACCTCAGCGAGGAATAACCCCGGGTCAGTTTGTAGCATGGTATTTTGAAGATGAATTACTGGGCTCGGGTATAATTGATTGATCAACCCTCGTTTATAATGGTCCTGAGGTCTGCCGGAGAATAATTAACAGACTTTAAAGTTTTATTGTCATTTTCTCTGTAAATCAAATATTTCTCTCCAACTTTCTTAAAATAGCATTTTGTATTTTTATGTTGCTTATAGTATTGAACGGTTAAAATAGCTTCTTCCTCTGAACTGCATGATTTACTCATATTTGACCGCTGGACCTCATTAAACAATTCAGCAAATTTCTCACCCAATCCAAATTCCAATACAGCCCCTGAAAGCACATATTGAATATCGCATAGGGCATCCGCAATTTCAACTATATTTTTCTTTTCAACCGCATCCCTTAATTCATCCAATTCCTCCTGGATAAGTGCAATTCGAAGATTGCAGCGGTCTTTTGATGGAATACCAGGATTAGCAATAATAGGATGTTGAAATGTACGGTGAAAATCTGCGACCTGGTTAAGTGAATCTGGTTGTTTCATTAATTGATCTGATTATATGCTAACCTCGGGTAAATACCCAATTATCACCATCCGAAAGTTTATCATTATATTCGTACCCCTCCCAATCAAACAATTTAAGTGATTCTGGATCCTTAACTTTGTTTTTTACGATATACGAAGTCATATATCCTCTGGCTTTCTTTAAAAAGATATGAATTGGCCGGTAAGATCCATTTTTAAATTCTTTGAAAGACGGCGTTATTACCCTTCCCTGTAATTTATTCAGCGGTATAGCATTACTGTATTCCTGTGATGCCAGGTTTACAAGTGTTTTATCTTTCTTATATTCAGGTTCTTCAATTATTGAATGCAGGATTTTATCACCCCAGAATTGATAAAGATTATCAGCCCTGCCAATCTTCAATTTTGTTCCCATTTCGAGTCGGTAAGGCCGTATCAGATCAAGTGGCTTCAGGATACCATGCAAACCCGATATAATGCGGATACTTTTTTGTGCTTCCTCAAAGTCAGTTTCATTATAGGAAGAAGCATCAATTCCGAGATAGACGTCTCCCTTAAATGTGGTCAATGCTTGCCTTGCCACAGTTAAGTTAAATGTTGGTTCCCAATTTTGAAACCTGTCATAATTAGTCTCAGAGAGGGTATCATTTATATTCATGAGTTTTTTTATGGCTGCCGGTCGTAATTTCTTTAGCTTATTCATGATCGTTTCTGATTCATTAACATATACAGGAATTGTACATTTCTCTGTCAGAATTGGATCTGAATAATTCATTCGTTTTGCAGGAGATAATATGGTAATCATTATTTTCTAAATATATGTTTCGGATCTGAGGTCCAACTGGCCTCGGGATCTGTAAATTTATAATTTATTCTTACATAGATAAACATTTTAAAATAGCAATTGTTGAACCATTTTTAAAAAATATGGAAAGATTAAAAGTTCAGTTCAATATTTAGCTTCATAACTTTTTATACATTTGCAGTTATTTTTAAAATAAATGAATAAGGCATAATTTTTGAAATGCCTTCGATAATGGAAATTGAAGTCTCACAAAGTAATGCTCATACTTATATTCTTGATTTCATTTCTTTTAGGTTAAATAGAGTTTATTATGAAAAGAAGAAAATTTATTGGAATGGGCGGGATGGCATTATCCACCCTGGCAGTTCAGCCGAAAAATGTGTATAGTAAAATAGTAAAGGCTTCTGATGTAGTCAGGCTCGGAGTAATTGGAACAGGAGGAAGGGGAAACTGGCTCATTAAGTTGGTAAAGGATATCCCTGGACTAGAGGTGACTGCCTGTTGCGATGTGCTGCCCTTCAGGTTGGAACAGGGTTTATCATTAGCTTCTCCCGGAGCAAAATCCTACACAGATTATCAAGAATTACTCAATGATAAAGATATAGATGCTGTCATAATCAGCACACCACTCTCAATGCATTATCAGATGGCTTCAGATGCCCTGGATGCAGGAAAGCATGTTTATTGTGAGAAAACCATGACTTTTACCATAGAGGAAGCGATCAAGCTGGAAAAGAAGGTAAAAAATAGTAACCTGAAATTTCAGGTTGGATATCAGCACCGGTACAATCCACTTTATCAAAATATCTATAATACTATTCATGAGGGATATCTGGGTACGATTACACATGTTGAAGCCCATTGGAACAGAAATGGGAATTGGCGAAGGCCGGTGCGTGATCCCAAATTTGAAAAATTGATAAACTGGAGAATGTATTCGGAATACTCAGGTGGACTTATGGCAGAGCTTTGTTCCCACCAAGTTGACCTGATCGATTATATTCTGGATTCTCACGCTCAAAAGATCACTGGAATGGGTGGTATAAATTATTATAAGGATGGACGTGAAACCTTTGATAATATCTATACATTATTAGAATATCCAAATGGTCTAAAAGCCAGTTTTCATTCAATCACTACGAATGCCCATGAGGGGTTCAACGTTAAGATTTATGGCACCAAAGCGGCGATAGTCGTTAAGGGAGAAGCCGGTCATAAAGGCTTTATATATCCAGAACCCGCTGTAATTGAAGAACTGAAATCTGAAGTAGATGGTGTTTCGAGTGCCACTATGAAGGTTTTGGAAGCTGGTGAACCTATTCCAATCTTAACAAGCAATGTTGATGGTGGTGATGAAGAACCCACAAGTGCTGCACTTGAGCATTTTGGAAAGTGTATTACAGACGATCTTGATACAATAGCCAATGCAGGATTTGGTAAGAAAAGTGCTATAACTGTTGCCCTTGCCAATAAATCAATGCGGGAAGGCACCATTGAATATTGGAATGAGGATTACTCATGATCTCAAATACTTGATTTCTCAGGTTTTGGTCTTAGTAGTTTTTATGTAGTTTACATTTCTGTCTTTAAGGTATTTCAGAATATAATTGAAGTGGTCTTCTTCCACACCTAAATATTCCGGCGGGTTTATTCCTGGTGTTGTATATCTTTCTTCCAACAATAGATTAACTACCGCTGTACAAGTGTATCCTGTAGTACGGGCCATGGAAGAAATCCCTTTTAAGGTATCTTTTTCATCATAAAGGTTATATTCGATTTCCTTATAAACACCATCCAGAATTCCTTTTAATGTAATTCTCATCACCGTGATATCGATATCCTTTTCTCCCAGTTTCCATTTTGGGAAGAGTAATTTTGAGGTTAGATCCACTGGTTTGATCATATTACCTTCAACCTCTACAGGTGTATCTGAGAAAAGGCCACATTCCCTCAGAATTCTTAAAGGCTCAAGACTTCCTGGATATCTTAATGTCTTTTCTATCATATCCGGTATGTCCATGGTTTGAATTAATGTTCTCAAACCATCCGTATTGAAAGATTCCAGGGTGCCGATCTTATCAAAATCAACTAATTCTGGATCGGAAAGAGCTTCACGAATTACCAGTTTTCCATTTTGAACATACCTGGCTGGCCGGATATATTCCTCGATAACGTCTATTGGAGAAAACCCCGCTTTATATTGAAATGGCCACTGACGTTCTGAAGGGATCCCTCCTACCAGGCATTCATATGATTGAACCCGCATCTCCTCATTATGTCTTCCGAGAATTATGTTTCCCATTCCTGGAGCAACACCACAATCCACTACCGCACAAACATTCATTTTTTTTGCCAGTGCATCCAATTCAAGCGGATCTTCCGGGAAAAACGAGATATCGACCACATTCTTACCACATTCAATTACCCTTTTTAAGGTCATAAATCCCATAAATCCTGGTACTGCACTGATTACAAGATCATATCCATCCAATATTTCATTAAAATCAGCCGAAAGGAGATCTGAATTCCGAACTTGGATATTGTCATAACCTTTTAGCATATCCAGGTTGACATCATCTATATCAAAGGATGTTACGCGAAATTTTTGTGCCAGATCCCTGGCCATGGCATTCCCGACCCTTCCAGCACCTAAAATGGCAATACTTTGCATTTCTAAAACTGTATTGGATAGGTTAAATCCTCTTCCCCTCTTCTGACAACTACCTCCGTTGCATCACCTTTTTTAAATTCTGACAAGGCCTTCATATAGCTCATCATATCCGTAACCTCAATCTCACCAAGTTTTATGACCACATCACCAGCTAATAATCCGGCCTTCATTGCTGGTTTATCTTCACTGACACCATCAATTCTCATTCCATTGCCATCAAACATATAATCAGGAACAACTCCAAGGGTAACGGTAAACCTGGGTGTGTCCCTCGATTCATCCTTGGTTTTACTAAACGCGAGTTTGTCATTTTCATCCAACCTGGTTATAAGAGAATCAATATAGGCTGTTACGGCATAAACTCCTTCATAATTAATTTTATCTGCATCATCAGAAGGTTTGTGATAGTCTTCATGTTGTCCGGTAAAAAAATGAAGGACTGGTATATCCTTAAGATAAAATGACGTATGATCACTAGGTCCTATACCAGATTCGGTTGTTATCAGTTTAAGTGAATCGATGCCAATATCGTCAATAATATCTTTCCAATCTGGTGAAGTCCCTGTACCATTAATTGCAAGCGCATTTTCATCATTAAGGCGACCCACCATGTCCATATTGATCATATAATTGGCTTCACCTAAGTCAATGGTTGGATTCTTACTAAAATAGTTAGACCCAAATAATCCCTTCTCTTCACCTGAAAAAGCAATAAACAAATAATTGTTATTTACATTCCGGCCCGTTAATTCCTCTGCAAGAAGGAGAAGGGCAGCTACTCCACTAGCATTATCATCTGCTCCATTATGGATTGATGAATCCCCTTTGTAAAGTGAATTTTCATCCCCGTATCCAAGATGATCAAAATGAGCTCCAATTATTATGGTATTGGCAGCTTCGTTATCTAAATATCCAATGACATTTCGCGCGGTAATTTTAATTGAATCATCCGTAGGTGCAACATGAGGATTTTTTCTGGGTGAAAAGCTGAATTCCTGGAAATAACCATCCGTACCTTTGGGAGATAGTCCGATCTCTTTAAATCTGCCTGCGAGGTACTCAGCAGCTTTAGCAGCACCAGGTGACCCAGTCTCCCTTCCTTCGAGTTCATCACTGGCCAGAAAGTTGATATCATTTTGCAGTGATTTTATAGCTGATTCATGCTTTCCGGGCTGTTCACATCCGGCTAAATATATAAAAAAAACAAGGCTTAAGAATAATAAGTGTATATTTTTGTCCATCTTCATGCGATTTGTTTTGTTATTGAATAGGACAAATGTATATAATAGAGTTAGATTTTATTTATAGTATTAAATTTTTATTCTTATGAATCGTTATTTGAGCTTAGTTCTTATTCTTGTATTTTTCCTGGGAGCCTGTTCCCAAAAACAATCAAAAAAAGAAAACACTACATCTACATTTGATATTAATGCTGATACTCTGATACTTGAGGGAGAACGCCATTTTAAACACCTGAAACAATTAACTTACGGAGGCGATAATGCCGAAGCATATTGGAGCTTTGATGATTCTAAATTGGTTTTCCAGGTAACAAATCCTAAGTGGGGAGACCAATGTGATCAGATATATTATTTTAACTGGCAAGATGATGATATCATCAATAATAAACCACTCCTGTTAAGTACTGGACTTGGAAGAACAACCTGTTCATACTTTTTACCGGGAGACAGCCTTATAGTTTATGCTTCAACACATGCAGGTGACAGTAACTGTCCTCCTAAGCCCGAACCCCGATCCGACGGGAAATATGTATGGCCGATCTACAGTGATTTTGACATATATGTAGCGGACTTAAAAGGCAATATTGTGCAGCAATTAACAGATGAGCCTGGATATGATGCTGAAGCAACGGTTAGCCCGAAAGGAGATAAGATTGTTTTCACTTCAATCAGAACAGGTGACCTGGAACTCTATACAATGAACCTGGATGGATCAAATGTAACTCAGATAACTGATGAATTAGGTTATGATGGGGGTGCATTCTTCTCTCCTGACGGATCTAAGCTTATTTTCAGAGCATCCCGTCCTAAAACGCAGGAAACTATTGAAGAATACAAACAATTACTTGAAGAAGGATTAGTTAAGCCTACTGATATGGAGCTATTTATATGCAATGTAGATGGGACAGGCTTAAGACAATTAACAGACTTGGGGCAGGCCAATTGGTGTCCATTTTTTCACCCGTCAGGCGAAAAAGTAATTTTTGCATCCAATCACACAAGCCAGAGAGGATTTCCCTTTAATTTGTATATGATAAATATCGACGGCACTGGCTTAGAACAAATTACCACTGATGGTATCTTCGATGCTTTTCCAGTGTTTTCAAATAATGGAAAATATCTGGTGTTTTCTTCCAACAGAAACAATGGAGGGACCAGGGATACCAATTTGTTTATAGCTGAATGGATGGATTAAAATTGGATATAAATAGCACGAAAAAATCCCGGGATTTGCAGTTTTTACAACCATATAACTAACCACCTAAAACTATTACCACATAAATCCCGGGAAATAACTAACAACTATTAGCTTTATATACTGTCTGTTCCTTGATTATAAAAACGTAATGTACCAGAAATGTTTCGGGGATCTTAACAAATACTTTGACGTTTACAAGACAAATCTGCTAATAAATTAGTCCGGTAAATTTTTTTGATTTAAATCCAGATCACTGTAAAAGCCAAGATCCAAATTCCTGAGCATTTTAGTCCAGAATACGATCTGTCCTGTGTGGTATGAGAAATGCTCTACAACATGTAGTACAATACCGATGGTTGATAATCTGAATCCCTGCACAGATCTAATTTTTAGTAGCGCATCCGGATTAAGATTCCTGATCACTTCTTTAGATTCTTTGACCACATCAGAAAGTCTGCCATATAATTCCGATTTTGATATCCCTCCCCTGGTGCTGAATTCACCGTCTCGATCACGTAAATCCTTTTCATTACCAAGGCCTGAAATTATGTATTGGGTAATATTTCCGCAGAGATGTAAAATTTGATTTCCAATACTGTTTGTATTATTATTCGGGCTTTGCCAGATATCCTTTTCTTCAAGTTTATCAAGGCAGGATGCAATTTTTACCTGGTATTCATCCATTCTTGAAATGGCTTGTTCAATAAACTCTATCTCAAGGCTTTTACTGTCATCTGACATAAATAGTTGATTTAAAAAACACGGAGATTATAATTCAGACAAGAACCAGCTATTAAATATTGCATTATAGTCCTTGTCATATTTTTTATGATGAAATTCATTGGTCGACTTGTCAAGTATGTATTGATCTTTATATTCATCAATACTTTCACTGATTTCTTTAAGGGCTTCAATGATTTTTATAAGCTCATCATCTGTCATGGTAGGATGAATACTTAATCGCACCCAACCAGGTTTAAGGGAGAAATCGCCATGATCTATATGATCCGTGATTGAATGAGACCGGTCATAATCCACGTTTAGCAGAAAATGTCCATACGTTCCGGCACAGGAACAACCACCTCTTACCTGAATTCCATAGAGATCATTCAATAATCTGGTTAACAAGTTATGATGTATTCCTTCAATGTAAAAGGATATCACCCCAAGGCGGTCTTTTACATTATCAGCTAAAATCTTTAATCCCTTAATTTTTGGTAATTCCCTGAAAGCAATAGACAGAAGTTGCTTTTCCCGTTCTTCTATATTATCAACTCCCATTTGTTCCTTAAGTTGAATGCTTAAGGCAATTCTGAACCCCTGCATAAATCCAGGTGTGCCCCCGTCCTCACGAGCTTCCACATCAGTAACATAGCTGTACTCATTCCATCTGTTGGTCCAGTTGACAGTTCCTCCTCCCGGATGGTCTGGTATCCTGTTTTTATAAAGTTCTTTATTAAATACCAACACACCGGTACTGCCTGGGCCTCCCAGAAATTTATGGGGGGAGAAATAAATTGCATCCAGCCTCATTTCAGGATCTTCCGGGTGCATATCAATGTTTTCATATGGCGCTGAGGCGGCATAATCAATAAAACTATACCCACCATGTTGATGCATGATCTTTGATAATTCATAGATCGGCGGCTTGTATCCGGTAACATTAGAACAAGCTGAAAATGCCCCAATCTTAACCTTGCGGTTACCGTATTTTTTTATTTCAATATTTAGTTTTTCAGGATCAACCAAAAGATCCTTTGACGGCTCCAGTACAACAACATCCGCAATAGTCTCAAGCCAGGATGTATGGTTGGAATGATGTTCGAGGTGGGTTATAAATACTACAGGCCTTTCTTCTTCGGGTATATTACAGAATTTCTCTATTTTTTCAGGAATTTTTAAGCCAAGTATTCTCTGAAATTTACAAACCACGCCAGTCATACCCGTTGCTGAAGTAATTATTACATCTCCGGCATTAGCATTCACATGATTTTTTATGACTTGCTGCGCAAAGTGATAGGCATTGGTCATCAGGGTCCCGGTTTCGCTGGCTTCAGAATGTGTATTCCCTACCATTGGGCCTATTTCTTTTATCAATTTATCTTCAATGGGCTTATATAACCTTCCACTCGCTATCCAGTCAGCATAAATGATCTTTTTATTTCCAAAAGGGGTTTCAATGTAGGAGTCAATCCCAATAATATTCCTTCTGAATCTTTCAAAAAACTTTTCCAAATCCGCCTTCTGTTCTATGCCTTTCATTCCAAATATATTTTACTCTGCAAAATAAGCGAATGAGCCGGATAAATTATCTGATAATTATCAGATTTTAGGAAGGCTATTTTGAACCGGCCTTTGTTTTGAAAATGAACCTGGATGATAAACTGAATTCAAAAGACCGGGTAGTAATTTAATCAACTTTTATATTTTCATTTAGGGTATCGATAAGATCGTTGTAGCTTCTTTTTATCTGGACAAATGCCCTTTTTCGGTTCATCATTAAAAGTCGGATTTTAAACATCTCCCAGAATTTATGGATCCAGTTCTGGTATATCTTTGCCAGGATACCCGTGACCATAATGGAAACTATATAGAGTGCCACATACCATCCATTAGGAAAAAATTGATAAAATATTATAGCCTGTATTGTGTAGGTTACTGGAAATGACAATAAGCCTATTGCAAGTTTTACTGAGCTTAAAAAATGGTCGTCTTTAACAGCTGCTTGGCCGATCAGGTATGGCAATAATATGGCAAGAAGATTATTCAGGAGACCATACATATATATTGGCCAGAAAATGATCAGCAGCAAATAATTGAATAACCTTTGTAATCTGGAATCAAAAAAATTACCAAGGCAAACCGGATCAAATTCCGACCTGATCTTTTGCCTGAAGAATTTATTGTTTTTTGTCTCGAATGCTTTAAATTCCTTAGGATCACTTTCATTCCATTCGTCTAATCCGGCAATGATCTTTTTATATGCAACAAATCTTTCAAGTAAATTTCTATACTTTAATTTAATCCGTCGCATAAAATGTGGAGTGTAAATTTTCAGGACACTCTCATAGAATTTATAACTTTCAGTATGCTGAATATTTACTGTTAAGTCAACAAGATCATCATAGATCACAGCAGAAACATCGCTGAATGCTTTAGCCTGATTTTTTTTGTAGAGCTTATTATAGTCTTCCAGAGTAATAGGTTCACCGAATTTTATAAAGATATCACTCTGAAACCTGGAATGATCATCATAATTTATCCCTACCGGGATGATAACAAGATTATTGCTTTCAGGATAATCATTAATAGTCCTGAAGCCTATTCTGAGTAAACCTTTCCTGATAGCCCTTATCTTTCTGATCTTACTATGATTCCCTTCAGGAAAAATAGTCAGGTGCTTCCCTTTATTAAGAATATCGACACATTTACTAAATGTCTCCTCGTTTTTGGAAATAACATCAGTACTATCCCTCTGTCTGTAAACAGGCATCATCTTCAAGGTTCTCAGCAGGAAACTAAAAAAAGATTTTTTAAAAATATCTGCCCGAACCAAAAAATATGGAATTTTCCGGGTAACCATCACAAGGAGGAGTGCATCCATAAATGCATACTGGTGATTAGGAGCAAATATGATCGGCTTACCTTTTGGAATATTATGACGGCCTACAACTTTAATACGCCTGAAATAGACCAATAATGCTAATTGTATCCATCCTTTCAGAAGTACAAGTCCGGGTCGGTGAAATAGTTTATAAAATCCCTTCATTTAAGTGCAAGCTCGAATTGGTTTCGACCATATTTACCACCAGGCAGCAACATTAGCCATACTTACAATTCCTTCCATAAATGTGATTATTATTTATCCCAAACCAGAATTACGAATTCCAGTTTCTATTGCAATCGTTCTACTCTTCAATGTAGATAGACCCAACATTTTTCCATAGTAATATCCAGTAATAATGGCAATTGAATTATTCAGGAATACAACAACAATCACCAGCTGAATATTATCTATAAAAATCTTATAATTATTCGAAAATGCAACAATAACAAATAAAATAAAAATTACCATGGATGCTTTTTTAATTGGATCCAAAATTTTCGCGGTAGTTTCGGAAAAGCGGGATGAAAAATACATGCTCATAAGTACAAGAAGTCAAAGAAGCAAGAGTATGTTTAATAACACGTCGGAAATTTTCAAGGTTTATATAGACTTTTCATTTCGAAAACCCATGTAAAGCCCCACCCACAAGCTGAAATTCAGAGGTGTCATAAATATGGCATGTTGCATCTTAAACTCGAGTGCTATACTGAACATAACTAATCCGAGTGTAATATTAAGAACGCTTAAACTTTCCGGACTACAAGTAAGGCATACTTGTTTCAAGAGATCTTCCTGCATAAGATGAGCAATAAAGATGGAATATCAAGACATTTGGAATTTTGTCGAAGTAAAATTATCGATCCTTACCGGATCGTAATAACACTGATACTCCGATCTATACAGAATAAAAAAAAGGTCTGAACTGCCATCCAGACCTAATAGATTCAGTGTATCAATTTATCAGTTTTGCTTATCTTCCAGCTTATCCATATGTTCAGATCCCTTAATATCCAGATTATCCGTTATTTTTGCTATGGTTTTCATATCGATCTCCCCACTGATGTTCACGATCACAAATTCATCCGGTTCATCCACAACAAGTAAAAGATCACTGATTTTTCCCTTTTTTTCCTTTATCAGGAAATCTACATCCGTGTCGCCATCTCTGACGATCATCAGTTCATCATATTTTTCTTTCTTTACATCCTTTTTAAATTTTTCGATATCAGAATCCTGGAAATTATCTTCATTACGGTCAATAGAATGCACGTTAATAGCATCAATTTTACCCATAGCATCCAAAACCTCCTGGGCTTCCTCGTCATTCGTTTCTATTCCTGATAGCAGGTTCAGTATACCCCCGTCAATTCTCAGGGATAAGTACTTGCCATTATCCTTATACTTGTTGTGAAAATCCATTATGGCCTGGCTTTGACTAAAACCCGTAATGCCTGCCAGCATTAGGGAAAATAAAATAGCATATGTTTTCATCTGATTGTTGTTAAAGAGTTTATTATTTATCGACCTTATCCAAGTGTTCAAATCCATCAATATCAAGCGTCTTTGATAATCTGGATATATCTTCCAGTTGAAGGTTCCCGGTCATTGTCATAAGGAAAAAATCCCCATCATCATCCTCTGCAATTAACATGACGAACTCACTGATATGCCCGTCATCTTCATGTATAAGGAATTTTATTTCCTCTTCTCCTTCTTTAATGATCATCAATTCTTCAAATCCCTTGTCAGAAATGATCTTCACCGCCTTCCTGGATAACTCAGCACGTTGGGGGTATTCACTGGAGGTTAGTATCTTTAACCCATTAAGTTTCCGGATTACGTTCATCACATCCTCTTCGTCTTCACTTTCCGGAATTTGAGCAATTAATTGAAACATTTTGCTGGTGATAATAATTGTTGTAAAATCATCACGTCTTTCATACTCACTAAAATATTTTGTGATCACATCCTCCTGGGAAAATCCACTTGTGTATAACAGAACACCAATAACTATTATGATTAACCTTTTCATGTTTATTTTTATTTATATTTTCAAACGGGATTGGTCCTGCAATAGCGGGACTCGTATCATATATTTATAAATTTTCGTTTCGAATAATTTTTTCAGCTTTATTAAATTCTGACAACTTCGTAATGTTGTCTTTTCCTTTATTCCATTTTTCCGAAACAAGCAATAAGGCTTTTTTGGTCTCTTCAAGAGCCTTCTCCGGATCCTTAAATGTATCCTGAACCAATACAGAAGCTTTCTCACGTACGGCAATATATCTTTGATGAATCGTTACAAAAAACAGGATCAGGATAACCGCCGCGGCAACTTTATAATAAATATGCAGAAACCTCTGTTTCCTTCTCTTTTCTTTAGATTCAATCTCATTTACGACTCTTTCTTCAAAATCTTCAGATATTTTTACGTCCCTTTGAGACTTGTAATATTGAAACAGAGGGCTGATCTCTTTAAGATCTTCAGGTATATCGTGACCTGATAAGTACTCCTGAAGGATTGATTCCTCTTCTAATGTAGTCTCGCAATTCCAATACTTTTCCAATAAGATTTTGATCTTGTTATAGTCCATATTGGTCAGTTTTTAATAACTTTTTTCTAACGTTCTCTCTTGCCCTGAAAAGGGTAACTTTCACCAGGTTCTGGTCAATTCCTATTATATCACCAATTTCCTGGTAGGTATGACCTTCAATATCCCGAAGTACAATAACTTGTTTCTGTTTTTCAGAAAGTGAATCAATAATCTTTCTGATCCCGGTCATAGTCTCGGATTGTTCAACCATTTGTTCCGGATTAAAAAGCTCCTGCGTTTTATCCTCGACATGATGAAGGTCTTTAAACTCAAGCCTGTTTGCTTTCAGTTTGTCAATTGTAAGATTCCTAGTAATGGTCATGCTCCAGGCTTCAATGTTTTTGATTTTATCAAGATTTTTTCGCTTTTGCCATAATCGTATAAATACTTCCTGTACAATATCTTCGGATTCAGATTTATCTTTATTATAACTATAAGCATATCTGAATAATTTATCCTTTAAAGGTAGTATCTCATTCTTGAAGTACTTCAAATGCATTTCAAAGGGAAGACGATTCAATTATAAAAATGTTACAATAGCACAAAAAATAAAATGAAAAGCATAGTTTTCCGTTGTTATGATAGCGGTTTTTATTTTCATGGAAACTATAACAACTGCAGATTTATAATGATTTTCATTTAGGGATATGTTTCTGACCAGTATATTTAGCGAGAATGCCTATAGTGAGACCTTTATTGATGATCTCATTTTACATGGCGGATTACTCCTCATTACTTTTCTTATCGTCATTTTGTTTTTGATGTGGCGGGCCTATGAAAATAAAAAAAGGTCTAATATAAGTTTGAGTGTTAAAAATAAGGAAATTGAGAAGGCCCACAGTGATATCGAGGAGAAGAACCAGATATTAAAAGAGAAAAACGTGGAATTGGTGGAAGCAAAGGAAAAGGCTGAAAGTGCATCAAAGGCTAAACAGAAGTTCTTATCCAACATGAGTCATGAGATCAGGACTCCTCTAAATGCCGTTATTGGATTATCAGAGATCCTGATGATGGAGAATCCAAGAGAAGATCAGATAGAACTTCTGCGGAGCATTAAGTTCTCAGGCGAAAATCTTCTCGTCCTCATAAATGATATTCTTGATTTCTCAAAGATTGAGGAAGGGAAAATAAAAATTGAAAGCACTCCTTTTAATGCAACTCAGCTGTTAACTAACCTGAAAAATACATTTAAAAATAAAGCAGAAAACAAAAACCTGGAATTCAACCTGACTGTAGATGAAGAAGTACCTGAAATATTAAATGGCGATCCGCATCGTCTATCACAGATACTTGTAAATCTGATCGATAATGCCATTAAGTTTACCGAGGAAGGTAAAATTGAGGTACGTGTATTTTGTCTTAATAAATCAAATGAGAACATCACAATAAAATTCAGTGTGTGTGATACAGGAATTGGGATTTCCAAAGAAGAACAGGAAAAGATATTTGAACGTTTTGAGCAAGCCACCACAGAAACCACCAGAAAATTTGGCGGCTCGGGACTTGGCTTAGCCATCATCAGAAATCTCCTGAGGCTTCAGGGTACTGACATTCATGTAAAAAGTAAGTCAGGGGAAGGATCTGAATTTTTCTTTGAACTTAAATTCGGTATAGATCAAAAGGCAGATTCCAAAGATAAAAGGAAAGGAGAACCAAAAGACCAGGAATCAGACAAGAATCCATCTACCCATATTCTTCTGGTTGAGGATAATGAGATGAATATGAAAGTTGCTAAACGTTTCCTGGAAAGATGGGATTATAGTATTGATACTGCTGAAAATGGACTCGAAGCAATCGCTAAGTTTAAAGCTAATACTTATGATCTGATCCTTATGGACCTGCATATGCCGGAAATGGATGGCTGGGAAGCGTCAACAGCGATCAGGAGTATTGAAAATGGAAGCACCAGGAAAACACCCATCATTGCCCTGACAGCAGATGTAATGATCAATGACCTTGATAAACTATATACTGCAGGAATGGATGACTATGTTACTAAACCATTTAATTCAGATGAATTAAAAGCCAAAATTGAGGGATATATTGGCCAGGTTATATGAAATAATATTTTCAGTCTGTAGTATATTTCTGACTACCACTTGTAGTAATCCCCGTAATATTTATCGGACCTTTTTTCAAAATAAGCCTGTCATCGGATGAACTTCCATTTGCATACAGATTGCCAGATCCTGAATCGAGATCATAACTTAAATCATCTTCTGAGTTCAATAATCCTATGGTTACATTTCCTGATGAAGCTTTGAATCTGGAATCCCCGGTCAACAAGATATCCTCACCACGGATATTTCCGGATGAAGTTCCCACAACAAGCTTGCCCTCGATATCTCTTAATTTTATATTGCCTGAGGAACAATCCGCCTCAACATCTCCAAGGACCTCATAGATCGTAATATTACCGGAAGATGCATGTGCTTCAAGATCTCCCTTTACTTCATCAACTCTTAGGTTTCCTGAGGAAGCCCGAAGCGTTGCATTCCCATTCTGGTCAGATAAGGTGATGTTTCCTGAAGAACATTTTAGACGCAAAACCCCTTGCAAATTTCTACCTGTGATGTTTCCGGAGGACGCTTCAAGGGTTATCTCATCTGAATTCAGTCCTTCAGCTTCAATATTACCAGAACTATTATCGACAATGATTATTACATTTTCCGGTACATCAAAATGAAGTAATCCTTGAATATTTCTCCAGATGTTGTTTGGACGCTCGATCCAAACTTTGATCCTGTTCCCATCTTCGCGATATACTATTTCGTATTTATCCGGATCACCCGAACCCTCTATTTTACCATCCATTTTCAGGGCCGATCCTGTATATCCATTTAGTTCTATATTGCAGAAACTACCCTCAACCTCAAGATATTTGGCTTTTTCGATAGAGAACTTTGCCTCTGCAAGGATTTTCTGTGAATAGACAGCAACAGTGTTAAATATTAAAAACAGGGCTACTAAAAAAATAAGTTTTGAATGCTGTGATTTCATTTTGTGACAGTTTAAATATTCATTAAATAAAGATGTTAAATTAATGGCTAAGGTTGCATGGTTTAACAAAAACTTTTCAATATGATAAGATAAGGTCATAAATGAAGGGGTTAAAGCTTAATGGCCAAATTAAAATTCTTGAAAATGTGTTTTTGACATAAAATCATTTACAATACTCTGATAGATTAAAACAATATTCTTAAAAAGTAGCACTTATCTAATATATATTTTTAATAACTGTATAATTCTTTAGATTTTTTAAACTAATTGCTTTGATTTTATAAATAAATATTGGACTTTTGAAGCCAATTTCAAAATGCCCTCTTTGGGCCTTAAAATTGTATTTTATGATCAATGTTAGATCTATAGTATCTGTGATTGTTATTGTACTTGTGATTCCTTACCAGGATTCGTGAGAAAGGAAATATATTATATAAGCTAAAAGCCTTTCTCGCGACAGAAAGGCTTTTTTAATATCTAAGATATGAGTGAATTAAATAAATATAGCAAAGGGATAACTCAAAATGAGACCCAACCGGCATCACAGGCTATGTTGTACGCATTGGGAATAAAAGATGAGGATCTCAAGAAAGCTCAGGTTGGTATTGTAAGTACTGGTTTTCAGGGAAATCCCTGCAATATGCATTTAAATGGTCTGGCAGAAGATGTTAAAAAAGGCATTGATGACAGAGGTTTATGGGGCCTGATTTTTCATACTATTGGCGTAAGTGATGGCATTCCCAATGGAACCATGGGTATGAAGTATTCACTCCCTTCCAGGGATATAATTGCGGATTCCATAGAAACAGTAGTTAATGCCCAGCATTATGATGCTATAGTTCCGATTGTAGGTTGCGACAAAAATATGCCCGGGGCTGTAATGGCCATGGGCAGGTTGAACAGACCTGGAATTCTTCTTTACGGCGGAACGGTTAAAAAAGGAAACTGGAAGGGGGAAGATCTTAATATTGTTTCGGCCTTCGAGGCTTACGGTAAAAAACTGAAAGGTGACATCTCTGATGAAGATTACAAAGGCATTATCAAAAATTCTATTCCGGGTGCAGGTGCATGCGGAGGAATGTATACCGCCAACACCATGTCATCAGCTATTGAAGCTCTAGGCATGTCACTCCCCTACTCTTCTTCCAATCCGGCAGTTAGTGAAGATAAGCGTATTGAATGTGCTCAGGTAGGTCAGGCGATAGAAAATCTGTTGATAAAAGACATTAAGCCTCGCGATATAATGACAAAGCGTGCTTTTGAGAATGCTATTACACTCATTATGGCGTTAGGAGGTTCTACAAATGCTGTTCTTCACTTGATAGCGATGGCAAAAGCAGTCGACATTGAATTGGGGATAAACGATTTTCAGAGGATAAGCAACAATACACCATTTATTGCTGATTTGAAGCCAAGTGGAAAATACCTGATGGAAGATCTCCATTATGTGGGTGGTGTTCCTGCAGTTATGAGATACCTGATGAAAGAAGGCCTGATGGATGGTGACTGTATGACCGTAACAGGAAAGACACTTGGAGAAAATCTTGATACGGCCCGTGACCTTGATCCAGGACAGGAAATCATAACATCACTAGAGGATCCAATCAAACCTGTTGGTCATATCCAGATATTGTATGGGAACCTCGCACAGGAAGGTGCTGTGGCTAAAATAACCGGAAAAGAAGGAGAACGGTTTACCGGTACGGCCAGGGTATTTGACAATGAATTTGAAGCCATTGATGGTATTGGTAAAACAGTAAAGAAAGGTGACGTAATAGTGATCCGTTATGAAGGCCCCAAAGGCGCTCCTGGAATGCCTGAAATGTTAAAACCCACCGGAGCTGTAATTGGTGCGGGACTAGGTAAAGATGTTGCCCTGATAACTGATGGTAGATTCTCGGGAGGCTCACATGGATTTGTAGTTGGTCATATTACACCTGAAGCTCAGGAAGGGGGATTGATTGCACTAATAGAAGATGGTGATAAAATAACAATTGATGCTGTTAATAATAGAATTGATGTAGACCTCACCGATGAAGAAATAAATAGAAGAAGGGAAAACTGGGTAAAACCGCCCTATAAATATAATAAAGGAATTTTAGGTAAATATATTAAACTTGTTTCATCTGCATCTGAAGGATGTGTAACGGATTAAATTTAAAACCATGTCAACGTTGGAAAAAACCAGTAAAACAGAATCGAAGCACAAGCTTTTAAGGGTTAGCGGCTCAGAAGCCGTAATCCTGAGCCTTCTGGAGGAAAAAGTAGATACTATTTTCGGATATCCAGGAGGGGCTATCATGCCCATTTATGATGCTTTGTACAATTATCAGGATCAATTAAATCATATCCTTGTACGACACGAGCAAGGCGCAGTGCATGCTGCACAGGGATTTGCGAGGGTATCTGGCAAAGTGGGTGTGTGTTTTGCAACCAGTGGACCTGGAGCTACCAACCTTATGACAGGAATTGCAGACGCACAAATCGATTCTACGCCTCTAGTATGTATCACAGGTCAAGTTCCGGCACATCTTCTTGGAACTGATGCCTTCCAGGAGACTGATGTTCTCGGTATTTCCATGCCGGTAACAAAATGGAATTTCCAGGTTACAAAGGCAGAAGAGATCCCGGAAGCAATAGCCAAAGCATTTTATATAGCAAAAACAGGGCGACCAGGTCCTGTGCTTATTGATATAACAAAAAACGCACAGTTCAGTGAGATAGACTTCAAATATTCTCCCTGTGAGAAGATCAGGAGTTATCATCCTTATCCCTCTACCCAAAGTAAACAAATTGAGGAAGCCGCTGAATTGATCAATAACGCAAAAAAACCCTACATCCTTGCCGGACACGGGGTTCTGATATCATGTGCTGAAAAAGAACTTCAGGATCTTTCGGAAAAGGCCGATATTCCAGTAGCACTTACACTCCTGGGTTTATCCTGTTTCCCACCGGATCATAAGAACTATGTGGGATATCTGGGGATGCATGGAAACTATGGCCCAAATATTAAGACGAATGAGTGCGACGTACTGATAGCCATCGGAATGCGTTTTGATGACCGTGTTACCGGCGATCTAACCAAGTATGCCAAACAGGCAAAGGTCATTCATATAGAGATCGATCCTTCCGAGATCGACAAGAATGTTAAAACGACCGTGGGAATTAATGCCGACGCAAGACAGACACTCGAGGCTTTACTACCATTGATCAAAAAGAATAATCACACTCAATGGATCAATGAGTTCAAAGCGTGTGAAAAAATTGAATATGAAAAGGTTGTAAAGAATCAAGTGCATCCCAAAACCAACGGGATATTAATGGCTGAAGTCATAAAAAAGATCTCGGATAAAACCCATGGTGAATCTGTTATTGTTACAGATGTGGGACAGCATCAGATGATCGCAGCCCGATACTACGAGTTCAGGAAACCAAATCATCTTTTGACATCAGGTGGACTGGGAACCATGGGATTTGCCCTACCCTGCTCGATGGGTGCACAACTGGGTGCAAAAGACCAGCAGGTTATTGCCATTGCCGGCGATGGTGGTATTCAAATGACATTGCAGGAACTGGGCACGATCAGTCAGTATAACATACCGGTTAAAATCGTGATCCTCAACAATCATTTCCTCGGAATGGTAAGACAGTGGCAGCAGCTCTTTTTTGAAAAAAGGTATTCATTTACGGAAATGACAAATCCTAATTTCCCGAAAATCGCCGAAGGTTTTGGAATTAATAATGAAAAAGTCAGTGAAAGAGCTGACCTTGACAATGCCATCGATAAGATGCTTGCTTCCAGCGGCCCGTATCTTCTGGAGATTGAAGTTGAAAAAGAAGATAATGTTTTCCCAATGGTTCCTTCAGGGGAATCCGTAACAAATATTCGTTTAGATTAAAATTAAAATAATAATAATATGTCTGATATCTATCAAGATAGTCATGAGAGTACACTGAGAAAGAGATATACAATATCTGTTCTTAGTGAGGACAGACCTGGACTATTGAACCGTGTCACAATTATTTTTTCGCGGATCAAGTTAAATATAGAAAGTATAAATGTTTCAACCTCGGAAGTCCCTGGAGTAAGCCGTTATACCCTTGTTGTGAATACGACAAAAGACATTGCCGAAAAGGTGACAAAGCAACTCAGAAAACTGGTTGAAGTCCTTGGTGCATTTCTTTATGAAGAAGATGAAATATATTATCAGGAAATTGCCCTTTATAAAGTACCGACTAAAATCTTTCTTCATGGCAATAAAATAGAGAACCTGGTCAGGGCAAACAATGCCAGGATACTGGTGATTGAAGAGGATTATATTGTAATTGAAAAAACAGGGCACAAACACGAAACACAACAACTCTTCAATCTATTAAATGAATACGGGGTGCTTGAGTTTGTCAGATCCGGCCGGGTGGCCATATCTAAATCGAAGCGTCAAACACAGAAATACCTCGACGAACTAGAAAATTCAGAAACACATATTTTAAATTCATCAAACGGACAAGACAAGTATGGCAAAAATTAATTTTGGCGGCGTAGAAGAAAACGTCGTAAAAAGGGAAGAATTCCCACTATCAAAAGCACGGGAAGTGCTTAAAGACGAAGTTATCGCAATTATTGGTTATGGTGTTCAGGGACCAGCACAGGCACTTAACCTGCGTGATAACGGAATATCTGTCATCATTGGTCAGGAGCCACGTTTCAAAGACGACTGGGACAAAGCTATTGCTGATGGCTGGGTACCAGGAGAAACACTCTTTTCAATTGAAGAGGCGGCCAGGAAAGCCACAGTGATTCAATACCTAGTCTCTGATGCAGCCCAGCGAGCAGTTTGGCCGACATTGGAACCATGCCTGAATGATGGTGATGCATTGTATTTCTCACATGGTTTTTCAGTAACCTATAAGGAACAAACAGGCGTTATTCCTCCAAAAAATGTAGATGTTATCCTGGTGGCCCCTAAAGGATCGGGAACCAGTGTGCGACGAAATTTCCTGGCCGGATCAGGTATTAATTCAAGTTATGCCATATTCCAGGATTACACAGGCCGGGCTGAAGAAAGGACAATTGCATTGGGAATTGGCATTGGATCTGGTTATTTATTCCCTACCACATTCGAAGATGAGGTATACAGCGACCTTACCGGGGAGCGAGGTGTCCTTATGGGTGCACTGGCCGGTATCATGGAAGCACAGTATGATGTACTCAGGGAGAATGGACATAGTCCTTCTGAAGCTTTTAATGAAACGGTAGAAGAATTGACACAAAGCCTCATACGTCTGGTTGATGAAAAAGGCATGGATTGGATGTATTCGAACTGTAGCGCAACGGCCCAGAGAGGCGCTCTGGACTGGAGACCTAAATTCAAAGAAGCGACACTTCCTGTTTTTAAACAACTGTATGAACGAGTGAGAAGTGGTGAAGAAACAAAAGTTGTTCTTGAAAAAACCGGTCATCCGGATTACAGAGCACATCTTGAATCTGAACTAAAGGAAATAAGAGAATCGGAAATGTGGCAGGCTGGCGCCCAGGTAAGAAAGCTTCGACCTGACGCTTAAGATCAAGAATTTTATTTGAGTAAACAAATTGTAGAGTGGAACCAAAAACACTATTTGATAAGATTTGGGATAAACATGTGGTTCATTCGGTAGATGGAGGACCCCAGGTATTATATATTGATAAACATTTTATTCACGAGGTTACAAGCCCGGTTGCTTTTCTTGGATTGGAAAAACGGGGGCTCAAGGTATCAAGACCTGATAAGACGATCGCTACTCCGGATCATAACGTACCGACAATCAACCAGGATATGCCGATCCGGGATGCCTTATCAAGGCGACAGGTTGATCAGTTATCCAGGAATTGTGAAACCCATGGTATTGACCTTTATGGATTGAATCATCAATGGCATGGCATCGTTCATGTGATCGGTCCTGAATTAGGGATAACACAACCTGGGATGACCATTGTCTGTGGAGATAGTCATACCTCCACTCATGGAGCCTTCGGAGCTGTGGCTTTTGGGATCGGGACAAGTGAAATAGAAATGGTACTTGCCACACAATGCATCTTGCAACCCAAACCCAAGAAGATGAGGATATCTATAGATGGTACACTTAAAAAAGGGGTAACTTCTAAAGATATCATATTATATATCATCTCCAAGATAGGTACCGCAGGTGGTACAGGTTATTTTATTGAATATTCTGGTTCTGCGATAGAAGCGTTATCCATGGAAGCCAGGATGACGATTTGCAATATGAGTATTGAAAGTGGGGCCCGCGGTGGGATGATCGCACCGGATGAAACTACCTTTGAATACATCAAGGGAAGACAGTTTGCTCCCAGGGGAGAGGATTGGGAGCATAAACTGGCGTATTGGGAAACACTCAAAACAGATGAAGGGGCGGTATTTGATCTGGAATATAATTTTAAAGCAGAGGATATTGGCCCGATGGTTACCTTTGGTACCAATCCGGGTATGGGTCTGGACATTACGAAACCTATTCCTGAAGTTAAGGATATTCCTGCAGCAAGCCAGGAAACTTATCTGAAGTCCCTTGGATATATGGATTTTAAGCCAGGAGAGCGTATGAATGGTAAAAACGTGGATTATATATTCGTCGGAAGTTGTACTAACGGCCGGATTGAAGATTTACGGGAAGTTGCTCAACTTGTCAAGGGTAAGAAAAAAGCTGATAATATTACAGCATGGATTGTACCCGGCTCCAAACAGGTTGAACAGCAGGCATATGAAGAAGGCCTGGTAGACATTCTCGAGGAAGCTGGCTTTAAGCTGCGACAACCAGGTTGTTCAGCATGCCTGGCCATGAATGATGATAAAATACCTTCCGGAAAATATGCTGTGTCTACTTCTAATAGAAATTTTGAAGGCAGGCAGGGCCCTGGAGCCAGGACCATACTTGCCAGTCCTTTGACGGCTGCAGCAACTGCAATCACAGGAAAAATAACGGACCCACGTGAAATTTCATAACGAAAAGAGAAAATGCCAATAGATAAATTTCAAAAATTAATTTCTCCCGCAGTTCCGCTGCCAATAGAAAATGTTGATACTGATCAGATCATACCTGCCAGGTTTCTTAAAGCTATTGAAAGAAAGGGGTTTGGAGATAATCTTTTCAGAGATTGGAGATATAACAGTAATAATGAACCCATACAGGATTTTGTCCTGAATCAGGATACCCATAAAGGGAAGATCCTGGTTGCCGGAGAGAACTTTGGAAGCGGATCCAGCCGGGAACATGCTGCATGGGCACTTTATGACTATGGGTTCCGTGTGGTTGTCTCAAGTTTCTTTGCAGATATATTTAAAAACAATGCACTAAATAACGGATTACTTCCAGTACAGGTAAGTGCCGGTTTTCTCAAAGAATTATTTAGCACTATTGAGAAAGATGCAAATGCAGAATTTGAAGTGGATCTGGAAAATCAACAGTTTAAAATACTTAATTCAGGTTCATCAGAAAAATTCGATATAAATCCTTATAAAAAGGAATGCCTGTTAAAAGGTTATGACGATATAGACTATTTATTAAGTCTGAAAAGTAAAATTGACGCATTTGAAGAACAACAATGATCCAAGCTTTATGAAAAATCAAAAATTACCGCTAATAACTATAATGGATACCACCCTCAGGGATGGTGAACAGACCACCGGAGTATCATTTTCAAGTAATGAGAAATTGAATATTGCGAAGATCCTTTTATCGGAAGTGAATGCTGACAGGATAGAGATCGCCTCTGCGAGGGTTTCAGAAGGTGAGTTTCAGGGATCCAAAAAAGTGCTTGACTGGGCTAACGAAAATGGATACATCGACAGGGTTGAGATCCTGGGATTTGTAGACAACAATGTATCGCTGGATTGGATAAAAGAAGCCGGCGGCAAGGTAATAAACCTATTATGCAAAGGATCCTATAGACATGTTACCCAGCAATTAAGGAATACCCCTGAGGAACATCTGGAAAATATCGCAAAATCTGTTGAATACGCCACGAAACTGGGAATTACGACAAATATCTACCTGGAAGACTGGTCCAACGGTATGCGTAATTCACCCGACTATGTCGATTTTATGATCAATGGCCTGAAAGACCTGAATGTACGGCGGATCATGTTGCCAGACACATTGGGTATCCTGTCCCCTGATGAAACCTATGAGTTTCTCGCAGGAATTTTAAAGAAGTACCCGGATGTAACTTTTGATTATCATGCGCACAATGATTATGACCTGGCCACCGCAAATGTATTTGCTGCCCTGAAAGCCGGCATCAGATGTTTGCATACAACCGTTAATGGTCTGGGTGAACGTGCGGGCAACGTTCCATTATCAAGTGTTGTGGCAGTTGTTAAAGATCATTTCAATTATGAAATGTCTGTAGTTGAATCAAAACTGAACAAGATAAGCAGGATGGTTGAATCATTCTCCGGTATTCGCGTCCCAACAAACAAACCGCTTATTGGTGAATTTGTATTTACACAATGTAGTGGTATTCACGCCGATGGTGATCATAAGGACAATTTATACCATAATGATCTGATGCCGGAACGATTTGGCAGGATCAGAAAATATGCCCTTGGTAAAACTTCAGGAAAAGCGAACATAAGAAAAAATCTGGAGGAAATGGGAATTACCCTTGATGCCGATTCCTTGAAGAAAGTTACGGAAAGGATTATTGAACTCGCCGACCAGAAGGAAACAGTAACGACAGAAGATCTTCCGTATATCATATCCGATGTCTTAAAAAGTGCTACCATCGAGCAAACGATAAAACTGGTTAACTATTCCACTTCTCATGCTCTGGGATTGAGGCCCATAACAAGCCTCAGCATCGAAATTGACGGCAAAGTCTATGAAGAGCACGCATCAGGGGACGGGCAGTATGATGCCTTTATGAATGCTCTGAAAGCTGTATACAGGAAACTTGATAAACCCATACCGAAATTGATCGATTATGTAGTTACGATCCCTCCTGGTGGACGTACCGATGCACTTGTCGAAACAGTGATCACCTGGGAGTCGGACAAAGAATTTAAAACAAGAGGATTAGATCCTGATCAGACGGTTGCTGCCATTAAGGCCACTATGAAGATGATCAATATATTGGAACATGAACAGGAATTGAATAAAGTCACAATCTAATATGAAATTAAATATAGCGGTTTTACCGGGCGATGGAATAGGCCCTGAAATTATAGAACAGGCTGTAAAAGTGACCGATGCGGTCTGTAATAAATTCGGGCATCAAATCCATTACAAATATGGGTTGGTTGGTGCTGATGCAATCGATAAGACGGGAAATCCCTATCCTGATGAAACACATGAACTTTGCATGGCATCCGATGCTGTTCTATTTGGCGCCATAGGACATCCGAAATATGACAATGATCCCAGTGCCAAGGTTCGTCCGGAACAGGGTTTACTGGCCATGAGGAAGAAACTAGGCTTATATGCGAATATAAGACCAACAACTACCTTCAAATCCCTTATTAACAGATCCCCACTGAAAACAGAACTTGTAGATGGTGCTGATTTTGTCACGATTCGTGAATTAACCGGTGGCATTTATTTTGGGGAACCCAGAGGAAAAACTGAAGATGGACAGAAAGCTTTCGACACCTGTATTTACACAGTGGAGGAGATTGAAAGAATAGCCAGACTGGCCTTTGAATATGCGCAAAACAGAAATAGAAAACTTTGTGCAGTCGATAAGGCAAACATCCTGGCCACCTCGAGACTATGGCGCTCGACCATCCAGGATATGGCCAAAGACTATCCAGATGTTGAGCTGGAGTTTCTTTATGTCGATGCAGCGGCCATGCGGATCATACAATGGCCAAAGGGCTTTGATGTGATTGTAACGGAGAACTTGTTTGGAGATATACTAACCGATGAAGCGAGTGTCATTACAGGTTCATTGGGCATGTCGCCTTCGGCCTCAATTGGAATCCATACCTCGGTTTTTGAACCCATACACGGTTCCTATCCACAGGCCGCAGGTAAGAACATAGCCAATCCCAATGGGACAATACTTTCGGCTGCCATGATGTTCGAATATGCTTTCAAATTAAAGGATGAGGCAGAAGCGATAAAGTCAGCGGTTAATAGATCCCTTGCTGAAGGTGTGGTCACTGAAGATATTGCAGAAGGTGGCTTGAAGCCATGTACCACTTCGGAAATTGGGGATTGGATTGCCGGTCAGATCCAGGTTTGACAAAGGTTATACTTCTGATGAGCTCAATTCCCCTTAAAACCAATGTCAGGATTCTATAAAGTACCTGGGGCTGGAATATTGGTTAGAATCAAACTTGGATTTGCATTCGGAACTAAATGTAGTTCAAAACCTACCATTTTTAGTTTTCGGGACAGAAACTTGTAGAGAACCAACCAGGTATATTGAATTGAATTAAAGCTTGTCTGGAATTCACCAGGTTTTGTTCATGACTAAAACCTGTTTAAAACCTACCTTGTTTAAGGTTCGGGAATAAAGTCCTTTAAAAGCCAACCTTGTTTAGTGTTCGGAACTAAAGCTCGTTTAGAACTAACAAGGTTTAGTGCTTGGAACTAAAATCTCTTAAGGGCCAACCTAGGATATTTGATCAGAGCTAATACTAGGATTCTTTACTTCCCAATTGAAATCAGGTTGGCAAAGATCCGGTAAGCCCCAGGTACGCCAGCCGGTAATTGCCTGAACCAGGCATAGCTGGTATACACATAATGACCTTCTCCATATTTTGCAACGAGTAAGCCTCCATCCAGGGGTTCCTCCCCGGGATCGTTACTGGATAATACCGCATGATAATGGTCATCCCAGCTGACCGGAAAATACAAGCCCCGCTCCTGTACCCAACCTTCGAAATCAGTAGTAGTAATTTTATTGGGCGTATTCAGGATCTCATGATCAGGTTCCAGAATACGCACTTCAGCATCTTCAACAGATACACGTACACTGGCTGACCTGCCTGAAAATTCAATAGGGTAAGGTAATAGGATCGTTGATTTCGTGCCAATTCGTATGTTATTGTATTGGACAATTACATTCCCGCCATTTTCTATAAACTTCAGGAAATCATCATTATAATCGCCCAAATAGGTGTGGTTATTAAAGGCCATTATCCCAAATACGATCGCGTCATAATCCTGGAAGTTTATCTGGTGAATATTCCCCTCATCAACATAGGTGACTTGGTATCCAATCTGTTCTAGATTTGGTCCAACCTCATCACCAGCACCGGTTATATATACAATCCTGGATCCTCTTTTCGCAATGTCAAGTTTAACAACTTCTGCTATTGCTGGTAAATGAATTGACTGCCTGGGAAAGTGCTCGTATTCTATGGTTACAAGTTTTCGATCATAATTTTTATCTTCAATTTGAGCTATGGCCTGAATATAACCTTGCGAGGATTCTTTTGTGGGGAATAATTTAAAATGATAAAAAGCGGTTTCTTCAGGCAACATATCAAATACCACTTTTCCCGGTTCGGTTCTCCATCCATCAGGTAATTTAACAGACAATTCACCTTTTGCGAATTGATTTCGTGTATCAAGTTTTATTGTTATGTCTTTTTCTTTATCATCCGGAAAGATAAAAACGCCTTCTGTAATTTCAACGAATAATTTTGGCCCTATTTCCAAGGGTTCATATTGCTGCCCTTCCATCCTGTCTGTCCAAGTATAGACTATTGGGACACAGTATGATATCTCCTGGTTGTTAATTTTTAACTTTATCTCAAATTCTACCGAAGGTGGATTCTGGGCAAGTCCCTTCAAACTCTGGTCTGAGATCTCATACTTAAAATCCTTAACTGGTTTGTCCAACCAGTATGGAGTAGTTTCACGGACTCCATTTCCCAATCGTTTTGATAGATTAATAAACAGGGGAACATTATTTTTTACACCGGTATTCATTACTGTATCAAAGGCAAGGGCTTGGGAAGCCAGACCAACTAGGGTTATATCAACATCTGACCGGTTGGTAATTTCCAGATTTATATCAAAAATATCCCCAGGGCTTAGATATGATTTTCCGGAAGTAGCTTCAAGATACAGCCCGGCACATGCCTTGATAATATCATCAAGCTCTTTGAGTTTCTTACGTTTCCAGAATTCATCCCCGACCTCAGAGATCTTGGCTCGTAATTTGATCAATTCAGGGATTGATCCGGCGGGAGATTTAAAATCATAATTATTAAGTATTTCTGTTACATCTGAGGCAATATCCATCCGGTTAATCCGGTTCCAGGTAATATCAATCCCTTCAAAAAGGCCCGGTTCCATATCTTTACCTTTGATAAATTCAAGATATTCTTTCGATGTCCCTCTTCTCCAGGTTACACCAAAAGCCTGGCTCCTGTGCTGACTTCTGCTATCTGCACCCAGTTCAGAATATGAAAGTCCGCTTAAGGGATCATATTCTCCTATATCAATTGATATAACACTGTCGCTTTCCTGAATATTACTATTCCACCATCTCCCGGTATTCATAAAAATGCGGGTAGGTTGCCATGGATCAACATATTTAAGTTGCTCCGGGAATACGTTCCGGTCAGCCGATAGTTCGAATGCTTCTTCCGCTATTATTGCTGATGTTTCATGCTGTCCATGTCCAGCTCGTCTATCAGAAGGGAAACGGGTAATAATGACATCTGGTTTAAACTTTCGAATAACCCAGACAGCATCTTCAAGCAGTTCATCTCTATTCCATATATTTAAAGTTTCATCGGCACTTTTGGAATAACCAAAATCCATAACCCGTGTAAAAAACTGTGTCCCGCCATCCACTCTTCTGGCACTAAGCAACTCCTGCGTTCTTATTACTCCCAAAAGCTCAGATTGTTCAGGTCCGATTGAATTCTGGCCACCGTCACCACGGGTTAGTGATAAATATGCTGTATTCACCAATTCTGCTTTAGATAAATAGGTAATCATCCTGGTATTCTCGTCATCAGGATGGGCTGCCACATATAAAGCATTGCCCAGAACATTCATTTTCTGGATCATTTTAAATATCTCAGAACTGTTATACCGTTCAGGTGCCTGGGCATTTAGTTCAAATACAAGTAACAGGCAGAATGAAAGAAATAAATACTGGATAATTTTTTTTTCAGACATGATTGCTTCTAAAATTCAAACTCCAAATATGGATAAATTTCATATAAATTAGTGAGAATACGGGACTTAAAATGTGCCCCAGCCAAACAAGACCGGTTTCCGGGAGTTAAATATGTACAGGAATACTTAGAATTTGTAGCTATTCGTTTTCACTCCTGAATTTAAATTCTCACTTCATACACTGGTATTAAGTAGATTGAATATTGACAAATTCTATCCATCATGGAACAAGAGTGAAGCATAATCAACCACTTCAGAAGATTTATAGGTTTTAGCTGAATTTCCGAATGACAGCAATTTGACTTGTGGATTACTGGCCACCCTCAATGTATAATGCATCAATGTCATTATAGGCCCGCATCCGCAAACGGTCGCGTTGGTTTCTTTAATTTCTGTATATACTCCTTCCACATTAAGATCCAGGATTTTTTCTATGATCTTTTTGTCCTTTTTTTCTCCAATTACCGGATCAATATAATGGGAGAAATCGGAGGAAGCAAGCAATAAAATTTTCTTGTTTAGAACCTTATTAACTTCAATTATCCGGTCAGCGATCTCAATCGATTGTTCAGGATCCTGGCGCAAATAACTTATTGGCAAAATCTTGAAATTATAGTCTAGAAACTTTTGAAGGAATGGGACAATGACCTCCCCGGAATGTTCAAATTTATGGGCATCCGCCGAAAGAGGAAAAGCAAGGGCATCTCTCATTTCAGAATCAACCTGCACTTCCCCGAGTGGTGTTCTCCAGTAATCATTATCATCAACTGCAAATTCCGGCCCCAATCCATGATGATTTGGATTTAAAATAAAAACTGTATCAAAGAACACCTTGAAATCCTGGTGAAGGATCTCGAAAAATTGAATTGATTCATATCCGGAGTATTTATACCCTGCATGTGGAATTATTCCACCAAGAATCCTTTTTTTTGATAGTTCACTTTTAATTTTTCCTTTTTCAATTTGCAATAATTTATCCAGCATTTCAGTTAATTCAGTGGTTGAGGCTGGATAAAAAGTACCGGCAACGGCAGGTTCTCTGGTTTTCATGGTTTTACGTAGTTTAAGATCCTGGTTTTACATGTTAAGCACCTCCCCTTGTCATCCATCGCTTTAATTTTTGTCAAATATCCGTTTTTCCTTTCAATTAGCAATGTTCCACATTGATGACATAAAGTATGTTGACCAGGGGAAAAATTCAAGTTTCCTGTATAAGTATACGGCAAATGTAATTTTGAGATTTCAAATAATCTGGATATAGTTTCTACAGGTGTTGGTGGATATTGCAATCTATAAGCAGGAAAATATCTTGAAAGGTGCAATATGGTATATTCACCTAATTCATTGTAGATCCATTTAATCATTTCTTCAAATTCCTTCTCATCATCATTAAGACCAGGAATGATCAGATTGGTTATTTCGAGATGTTTGCCTGCTTTTCTGATTGTTTTGAGGTTTTCTTTAACAGGATTGATTCTGGCATCAGCAAACTCCTGATAAAAATCATTGTTGAATGCCTTCAAATCAATATTAAAAGCATCAATTAGCTCAAGAATTTCTCTGAGTGGTTCTGCTGCAATATAACCATTTGAAACCATCACATTTTTCATTCCCTGTTTTTTGGATTCCAAGGCAAGATCCATCATAAATTCAAAGTATACGGTGGGTTCATTATACGTGTAGGCAATCCCTATATTAGCAGAATATTGATCATTATAGGCCAACACCTGTTCTACACTATGTTGCCTGAGCCAAGGGTAATCATCAACGGTGGTTTGAGAAATATCACAGTTCTGGCAAAAACTGCAACTTAAGTTACAGCCCACGCTACCAACAGATAAAATTGAGGATGAAGGATAGTAATGATACAGGGGTTTTTTTTCAATTGGGTCCAGGTGGACTGAGGAAATCAGGCCATAGTTTTCAGCCTGGAGTTTTCCATTAATATTTTTACGGACCCCACACTTTCCACGTTCACCATATGATAAATTACAATAATGAGGGCATAGATTACATCTCAAGGATCCTTTCGATAATTTCTGATAATATTTCCCTTCAGACATAATAGGAATTGGGTTTGCCCTTTACCCAATTTACAATTTTTATAACAGAAAAGCTATTGAGAAGAATTTCCTACTAGTATTGTTAATCTATTTCTGAAGAAACTTACCAATGATGATGGCAATTATAACCGTATTGTAGAATTGACCAACAAGACCCAATATAACTGCAAAATTTCTTGAAGCCTCGGTTATTGGTGATATATCACCATAACCAATGGTGGTCAGGGTAATAAAGCTAAAATAGATCAGCTCCCTCATTGAGTTTTCCGGAAGGGCAAATGAAGCCGGTTCAAGTAGAAAAATAATGCGAAATACAAAATAACCGATTATCCCTATCATAATGTATCCGGTAAAAGCACCCAGCACAACATTCAAGGTTATCAACTTTGATCTGAATATCTGACCAATCAATTCAGAGAATAATGTGATAAAATATATGAATATGATCAGCATAAAGAACACCTGAAAATTTTCGCTAAGCGGTCGGATCACATTATGGACAATTTCAGCTACAATACCAATTATCCCGATTGCAAGTGTGAAGAGCTTAACAATTTTTGAATCAGCACTGATCAGGAATAAGCTGCTGAAAATAAACAATACAAAAAGAATATCAGATAAAAAATCTGAATGGGATTTACCCAAAAGGGAAGGGAGAAAAAGAAATGCGGCCAGTGCAGTTAAAAATATAGGGTATTTGAAATCATCCTGAATATTTGATAACAACTTAGTATTTTTCCAGGTCATCAGTTATAACTATTTGTTTATATTAAATTTCGAATCTTCTGAAATCCAATCCGGTACCGGGAAGGTTCTCATCACATTAAATCTCTTATAGGTTTCCCAGATATCTCCCTTCCCAATTGCCCGAGGATCTTGTGTTTCTTTAAGTGTTATCTGTAATCGTTCCCTCAATGTACTTAAAATAGACTGATATTCAGGTAAAGAAGAAAGATTATTCAGACAAAATGGATCTTGCTGTATATCAAATAATTCTTCCATTGGGCGTTTTGCAACAGCAAGATCAAAAAAGTATTTTATGGAATCAACAGCACGGTGTTCATATATATAACTTTCCTGGAAATCATCTATATCGTGATATCCAGGTATTAATTCCATTTGATCATTATATTTAACGGGAGCGCCTGCAGGCCATCTTTCAGGTTTAAAATTCTTGATATACAGAAATTCATGAGTTCTCAAAGCTCTAATGGGGTAAGATAAATTTTGCCACCTGGAGCAGGAATGTCTTTCGCGCCCACTATAAACTTCATTCCGGTCAGGCTCCAGCAAACCTGATCTGTCACTCATAAGTATATCCAAAAAACTCTTGCCCGACATCTTATCGGAAATGTTGATTTCTATATCTCCCCTTGTTTCCAATACCTCGATCAAGGTTGGCGCTATGTCGGTAAGACTGATCAGGTCGTCTACTGTACGGCCCGGGGAAATAACATTCCCCCATCTGATGGACAATGGCATATGAAAACCATATTCATATAAATTTGCCTTTGCCCTGGGGAAAGGCATACCGTTATCTGAGGTAACAATAATAATCGTATTATCCAATTCACCAATATCCTCAAGATATTCAAGCATTTTATTCAGGTGCGTATCGAAATGTTGAATTTCATACATATAATCCAGGATATCTCCTCGTACAGATTTTACATCTGGTAAAAATCCGGGAACATCCACAAATTCAATATTCATTCCATTATCTTCTCCAATTCCCTTTTTATATCGGCGATGAGGTTCGGATGCTCCATACCAGAAACAGAAAGGTTGATCCCTTTTTCTGTCCTTCAGGAATAGTTTGAAATTTTCAAAGTAATCTGTATTTCGGATATATTCAGGAACGTTGGGATCTGTGAGCTGATTATAAGCTTTCCCAGCGGGATTTATCAGCCAGCCGGAATCCTGCCAGTTTCCCGGCCCCCACCCCTTCCCGGTATATCCGACCATATATCCAATTGAATCCAGAATTGATGTATATGACTGAAATTTAGAGGGAAAATAACTGGCATGTGATCCGGCATCCTCCAGTTCCCAAATAAACTTCCCTGTAAGCAGGGAAGCTCTTGATGGGCTGCACCCGGGGGCTGCAGAAAAGGCATTATTGAAGAGTATTCCCTCCCTGGCAATCCGGTCAAAGCCGGGTGTATTAACTGCCCTGGATCCATATGCGGTAGCATGGGGAAAGGATTGATCGTCGCTGATAGCCAGTAAAATATTGGGGAGTCTGGTTTTACTTTCTTTCCGAAATCCTGAAGCAATACTTGCTATAATAAGACAGAATATAAGGCTGATCCATAAATAAAATCCCCTTCTCATGGTAATTAGATTAGGTTGGAAAATTAACAAACAAATTACGCATTTCAACTTTTTTTTAGAATTTTAAAGCAATTGGATAAGTTCTTATAATTATATTTAATCTGTAGCTATTACTTTTACGGCATGTTTCAGGCAACAAAGGGAGCCATTTCAGGCGGAGATGAATTAACAGTTGAGGCTGGTCATGAAATTCTTATGTCCGGGGGCAATGCTTTTGATGCAGCTATCAGCGCAACGTTGATGACCTTTGTAGCGAGTTCAACAATCACCTCCATGGGTGGTGGCGGTTTTATGATGGCGAGTAAAAATGGGGGGAAACCAGTGTTACTTGATTTTTTTACACACACCCCTTTTTATAAAATATCAAAAGATGAATCTGAATTCTATCCGGTCATTGTGGATTTTGGTGATAAAACACAAGAATTTCATGTTGGCATGGCCACGGCTGCTACTCCGGGAAACATAGCCGGTTTATTTGAGATACACAAAAGATTTGGATCGATTCCGTTTTCGGAACTGGTTCGACCAGCCTGCGAGGCTGCCAAAAAAGGGGTTCGCCTTCATAAACAAACCAAATATCAGGCTGATATATTAAAGCCAATACTGGCAATTTCAGAAAATGGAAGGAAAATCTATACCAAGGATGGAGAGATCAGGGCATTGGGAGAAAAATACTTCTTGCCACAATTTGCCGATTTTCTTGATTACGTTTCCAGAACCGGTCCTGATGAGTTCTACAAAGGAGAAATAGCTCAGAAGATAACAGCTGACAGCCGCGAAAGGGGGGGGAACTTAACCTATAGTGACTTCAAGGAATATCAGGTAATCGAAAGGGACCCGTTGACCTTTCCGTACAGAGATTACTCTATTGTAACCAATGCCCCGCCCAATGCAGGTGGACCCTTGATAGCGTTCACTTTTTCATTGTTGAATCAATTTCCCTTAAAGAAGAACCAGTGGGGATCGGGATATCATTTGAATCTACTTGCCGAATCAATCGAGTTTACAACACATGCGAGGAAGGACATTTTTGTTAAGAACAGGTACCACCCTCATGTTATGGAATTATTGTTGGATACGGAATACTTGAAAAACATAAATTCTGAAATTCAAAAAGGCATATATAAATCTGGGAATACCACGCATGTTAGTGTAGTGGATGAATATGATAATTTTGTTTCCATTACGACTTCTCACGGGGAAGGGTGTGGATATTATATCCCCAATACCGATATTATGTTGAATAATATGTTAGGGGAAGAGGATCTTTGCCCGGAAGGCTTCTTTAACTGGCCTGAAAACAGGAGAATCAGTTCAATGATGTCTCCAACACTTTTCTTCAAAGGAAATAAACCCATCGCTGCAATGGGATCAGGCGGATCAAACAGGATTCGATCAGCCATAGTCCAGGCTGTTTCAAACTATATTGATTTTGGCATGTCAGGGGATGAAAGTGTCAATGCACCCAGGATACATTGGGAAAACAATCACCTCGATGTGGAGCCTGGCTTTGATCTAAATATTATCGATCATCTCGAATTGCCCGGGAATGCCGAAAAGATCTACTGGTCTACCCAAAATATGTATTTTGGAGGCGTACACGCAGTCTTTAAAGACAGACACGGATATATGGAGGCCGCTGGTGACAGGCGCCGAGTCGGTGCAATCCGAAGTAATCAATAAAACAAAACAGGTAAATTATATATATGTTCGGAAATTATTTGATAGTATTCATTTGTCTGTTCATCCCCTATAATGTGGTTAATGCTCAGAGCCTTGATGCGCTGGAAGAAAAACATGGATTTCAGGATATCATACTCGATACAGACATAAAGGAAAATCCACTCCTGGAATATAAGAAGAAGATTGATCTGAAAAAATCAGAATACCCAATTCATATATATGTCAGAAAAAAAGGATCATATCCGAATATAGGTGAGGTTTCGATCAAGGATCTGGAAGTAAAAGTTTACCTTCAGAAGATCATCGAGATCAAAATGATCACACCAAAGGAAACGGACATCATGAAGGCGCTTAAAAAACTATATGGAGAGCCGTCATTCTCTGTCAGATCAAATGCATGGGAATGGCAAACCGAAGGCGTTTTATTGTCGCTGACATCTGTTGGCAAGAACAAGCTTGAGATCAAATACGCATCCCGAAAACTAAACCAGTATATTAAAGATAAAAAGGAAGAAGGCATTGAGGACCTGTCCACAGACTTTTAATATTCACCTTGGGTTGCCTTAACATAAATAGCCTTCGTTTGGGCACCGAGATTGTCCGTTTTCGGACGTTCAATGACCATTACCGAAAAGAAATCAAGGGATTCACATTCAAATTGTTTTATTTAATGCGTTCCAGGTCAATTTACCAGTTGGCACATTAATTGTCATATACTGCAATACATAATTTTTTAACAGACTAGATATGACTACATTTTTTAGAAAAACGGCAGCTTACCTTTTCTTTTATTTCTTGCTTATCCATTTTGCTGATACAGCTACCGCTAATGAATTTGATAATATTGGAAATCCCATTTTGGGTATGTGGCAAACTACATTAAATGATAAAGGTGCTACATCGATTTTAGTATTAGAAATTAAGTCAACGGAGACCGACAGCCTTGAATGCCTTATCAATTTGCCCGAGTGTGGATTAAAAAACCTCCCCTACGGTAAATTCATTATGGAAGATGGGAATTTTACACTCCCTGGGTTTAAAGCATCATATGATGCCGACAAGCAGGTAATATCGGGTATTTTTACAGCCCTTGGATCTGAGGATATAATAGAATTTGAACTATTTGAATCATGGCCAAATTATACCTTCAATTATCCGGAGAAAGAAATTGACTGGACCTTTCAGACGGATGCCCCGATATGGTCCCCCTTAACCATTTTTGAGGGGCAATTGATCCTGGGGAATGATGGCGGTAGTCTGTATTCGATAAATATTGAAGAAAACTCAACCTCCTGGATCTTTAAAACTGATTCAAGAATCAGATCAAAAGCATTGGTGCAGAACAATAAGGTCTATTTTTCCAGTGATGATGGCTTCCTCTATTCTATTGATTTTGAAAATGGAGAACTAAGCTGGAAAACTCATATCGGGAATGATGTCAGCCCTCGTTCGGTTCCTGCTGTGGAAGGTAGCAGCTATGATTTTCTATGTTCATCACCTGTTATTGATGACGGGATATTATACATTGGAAGCAAAGATTCATGTCTTTATGCTATCGATGATAAAAGTGGTGACATAAAATGGAAATATAAGTCAGATAATATAGTTCGCTCAACTCCCGCTATTGACTCTGAAAATGTCTATTTCGGTAGCTGGGATAATTTTATGTATGCCATAAATAAAAAGGATGGATCACTTAATTGGAAATACGATTCTTTCTGGAGAATTCAATCATCACCAGTAATTGCGGATGATAAGATAATTTTTGGAAGCCGTTCGGCTCAGATTATAGCACTTGATAAAAACACAGGTGAGCAAATATGGAGGACATTGTATTGGTCGTCATGGGTTGAATCCTCACCTGTTTATTTTGATGGAATGATCTATGTTGGAAGCTCTGATTACAGAAAAGTACATGCAATTGATCCTGAGAACGGAGAAGTGGCATGGGAAGCCAGAATTGAGGGATGGGCATGGCCCACCCCTGCCTTGAGCAACAAATATCTCTATATTGGTAGCAGTGGAACATTGAGTTATGCAGAGAACATGCATGGAAGATTCTATGCCATTGATCGGCTGAATGGTGAAGTTGAATGGAAGGTAAGTATACCCGATAATCCAGACGTCTTTGCATATGGTTTTGTGGCTTCGCCTGTAGTATGGAATAACTGGGTATTTTTCGCTGATCTTGATGGAAAAATATACGGTATTAAAGAATAAGACTGCCCAAATTCATATATTCAGAATTCCATATTAAAATCGAATACCTGAGTTCTTTTTTCGAACTCAAAGCTGGGTTCTATAACCGAACCCAGAATGCTATAATTGGACCAGATTGGATTTCTTTAATAATAAATAAGTTGTAAGACCGAAATTAGATCCTTTAAGAATTTCAGTTATTTAAATCCCTAACTCCAGGTCCTGTCCCAGGATTGATCCTTATCCCATTCAGGTGTGGGTGCGAAATATTTCTCCCCCTCCCTGAGATGTTCTTTGATGACTTCCTCGTTTAGGTCAACCCCCAGGCCAGGTTTTTCAGGAACTTTAACATATCCTTCCTGAACAAGGGGCTTATCACCTGTTACGAGATCTTCCCACCAGGGGGTATCGACATCATGATGCTCCAGGGCCACAAAATTTTGTGTTGCAGCAGCGCTATGAACATTCGCCATAAAGGAAATAGGCGTCCCCGCAAAATGAAGCGCCATCGCTATTCCATTTTCTTCCGCATAATCCCCGATTTTCTTTGTTTCCAGAATTCCCCCTGCAGAAGCCAGATCCGGATGAACCATATCCACTGCCTTTTTGTCTATCAGTTCTTTAAATCCTTTTAGAAGGTAAGTATCTTCTCCTGTTAAGGTAGGGGTATTTATTGCTTCTGTAATTTGCCGCCATTTGTCGACATAGAACCAGGGAACCATATCCTCCAGCCAGGCCAATTGATATTTTTCAAGGGCATTGCCCAAACGGATTGCAGTATTTGTATCAAAATGTCCGAAATGATCAGCTGCAAGAGGAATTTCATATCCGACGATATCCCTTACAATAGATACGTACTCAACTAATTTCTCCAATCCCAGATCAGTAATCTGGATCCTGGTGAATGGGTGTTTTGTAGTACCCAGGCTACCCAATTCCTCACTCCACTGTTTGCTGAAATCCCAGGCATCACCACCTATTAAAGCTCCTTTAATATCACTTATAAGTCTTATGCCAAAATCCATTTTCAGGAAAGTAAATCCTTGCTCTATCCTGCTATTCATTCTTTTGGCATATACGGATGGATCCTTAGAACCCGGGGTATCCGCATAAATTCTTATCTTATCTCTGTATTTTCCACCCAACAACTGGTATACAGGAACATCGTAAGCTTTTCCTGCCAAATCCCATAATGCCATTTCAACACCCGAAACACCACCCCCCAGACGTCCGTGTCCTCCGAATTGCTTTATTAATTTAAATAACTGCTCCACATTGCATGGATTCTTACCCAGAAGTCTGCTTTTTAGAAATAATGCATATTTCGGGCTTCCATTGTCTCTTACCTCGCCAAGACCATATATCCCCTGGTTGGTATCTATTTTAATGATCGGTGCTTCTGATGTATAGGCAACTCTGAGATCAGTGATTTTCAGATCAGAAGGTGATGAACTTCGCTTCACTTTCTGGGTAGTAAACTCCACCTCCTTGTTAGTCTCCCCATTGAACATTAGTCCCAGTGCCAGGCCACCCATACCCGCCTTTTGGAGAAAATCCCGTCGATTACCTTTGTTTGTTTCACCCCGGTTTGGTGTGGTATTTAAAATTGATTTTAAGAATTTATCCTTCATAATTGGAAAAGTTTAAGAATTTTTAGTTTTTTCAGGTATTAAAAATGATCACCCTAATTTTTTAAAATTTAAACACTTTTAAAAGGGAATCCATAATTTTCATTGTTTTAGAAGAATTTATAAATATAGATGGCAAAAAATAATATCATTTCCAGATTCTTAATGGTCTTTTCATTCACCTGTTTAGCAATTTTTCTGATCCTATACTTTACAGGAAAAGAATCACTCACAGGTCCGTTTCTCACTGGATTTTTCGTCACACTAGCCATAAGTTTCCAGGGATTTCCCAAACTAAAAAGTTTTTCATATACGATCTGGATTTTTGCCGCGGTAACGGCTTCAATGTATTACCCTGAATATTTTACCAACATCGGCAGCTTTGAATTGAAGAAACTTATTGTTCCCCTTTTACAGATTATTATGTTTGGCATGGGATCTCAAATGAGCGTCAATGATTTTGCCGGAGTGATTAAAATGCCTAAAGGTGTAATAATTGGAATTGTCTCACAGTACAGCATTATGCCATTGGTAGGATTTACTATAGCATACATGTTTAATTTTCCTACCGAAATTGCTGCGGGTGTGCTTCTGATAGGATGTGCGCCAAGCGGCCTGGCCTCCAATGTGATGTCATATATTGCCCGTGCCAATCTTGCTCTTGCTGTTACCTTAGCAGCAATTGCTACTTTATTATCCCCACTTATGACCCCTCTTTTAATGAAAACACTTGCGGGTCAGTATATAGAAATCAAGTTCTGGTCAATGATGCTGGATATAATCAATATGATGATACTCCCGATTATAGCGGGTTTTATTTTTAATCTTTTTTCTACAGGCGTAATATCGAATCGAGCCAAAATAATTCAGCTTCTTTCTTATCTGGCTATTATTCTACTCAAGAATTTCATATACCTGAAATCTGCCGAAGTTAGTCTTCAGGTTGCAGCAATATCTTTTTTGAAGGATATGATCTGGTTTTTTGTCTTGCCTATTGTAGTTGCCTCTGCCTTAAAGGCCATGTTCAAGGATTTTGAGAACTGGATGGACAAGGTATTATCATTTGTTTCCATGGCCGGAATTGCAGTTATTATTACCATCATTACTGCTGCAGGCAGAGATAGCCTCCTGGATGTTGGATTATTACTGATATTTGCAACCTTAATACACAATCTTGCAGGATATTCACTGGGTTACTTCTTTGCCAAACTATTTAAAATGTCTGAAAAAGATTGCCGAACGGTAGCTTTTGAGGTGGGCATGCAAAATGGGGGACTCGCCTCAGGCCTCGCATTACAGATGGGTAAAATTGCCACTGTGGGCCTTGCCCCAGCGATATTTGGACCTTTAATGAATATAACCGGATCTTCCCTGGCCACTTATTGGCGAGGTAAGCAGCCTAAAAACGAAGAGAAAAAGAAAAAATGATGCCTTAAAAAGGCATGTAAAATATAACATAAACACTATTCAAAATGAAAAATAAACGATTATTAACCGGATTTTTATGCATATTGGTATCTTTTCCACTGTTTTCACAAATTGAAACTTCCAGGGAGTTATTAGACTTTTATACTGCTGACTGGACTGGCGAACGTTCATCAGACGGACGGCCAAAGGTCTCCGATGAATTGCTTAACCGTCTTAAGAATATCTCAATTGAAGAGGCATGGGGTGTAATGAGGGGCGAAGGCTATCACAACCAGTTTGAAGCTGGTTGGATTATGTTGCACGAGAATGAACCGTTTGTAGGAAGGGCATTAACTGCACAATATATGCCTCTAAGGCCTGATATAAACGAAAGGATACTTGAAAAGGGTCACGCCGAAGGCAGGATCGGGGCCTCCAACTCATGGCCGATTGATATGCTTCAGGAAGGTGATGTGTATGTCGCTGACTGTTTCGGCAAGGTTATAGATGGCACTTTGATTGGTGACAATCTTGGAAATTCAATATATGCCAAGTCAAAGACAGGTGTAGTTTTTGACGGTGGTTCAAGGGATCTCGAAGGATTGGAAGCCATTGAGGGTTTTAATGCATTCGTCAGGGGCTGGGACCCATCCTTCCTCAGGGAAACAATGATGACAGGGATCAATGTTCCCGTCAGGATAGGAAGGGCAACTGTTTTTCCTGGAGATGTCGTCCTTGCCAAAAAAGAAGGTGTAATATTTATCCCTCCCCATTTACTTGAAAAGGTAGTTATCAATTCTGAATTTATAGGTTTGAGGGATAAATTTGGTCACCAGCGATTGAAGGAGGGCACCTATACACCCGGACAAATTGATGGTAGGTGGTCAGATGAGATCAAAGAGGATTTCATGAATTGGATAGATGAAAATCCGGATTATCTTCCCATGAGCAGAGAAGAGCTGGACGAATATCTTAAAAACAGGACCTGGTAGAATCTGTTTAATTGTGATTACTGACGGGGGAATAATCTTCCGGGATAAAGTTGATCTGGAATTTATTTTACACAGGTAAGCATTTGTTTGTCTGTGAAAGATACGTGTTCTGCAAAATACTATGCTATAACTTATTGTCCGCTGGAATCATAAATCTAATGATGGGTATTCATTGAGATTGATTATTTCTTCCATTTGTTATTTTCCAGGATTGTGAAGCTTCCTTTAAAAAATATCAATAAAAGAAGTACTGTAAAATTTATATATCCTGTTCTTATACCGAGAAGGATTAAGCAATGATTCCTTCTAGGACAAGACTTATTAGATAAAAAGCACACTATTACAGTATTCAGGGCAATCTTTTTGCTTTTTTTTTGAGCCTGGTTAAAGAATGAAAAACAAAATAATTCCGGTTACTGGCTTATTATAAAAATATTGGACTAATTGTATTTTTTCTTTTTTTAGTAAATTGTTTACCTTCGATAACTTTTTGTTTCCTCAGGAAAAATATCTATGATAAAACTTTACAAAAGATTGAATGCAGGTTGGAAGAGATTACTATGGGTACTGGGCATTTTATTCGCTTTTATTGTTCCTGGAGTAATTAATCCCAACATCTATCTGGACATCATAAATCAGAATTCTTACCTTGGACGTTGGAGGATTGAGGAAACCATCATTGTCATTTATCTAACCCTTGCTGCATGGTGGGCAGCTGTATTTTACATCCTTGTGATCATCAATGGATTTAGAAAAAAGTAAACTCAATCCCTAGGTCAATGAATTAAAGTATCTTTGTTCTCAGATTGGCCATACTTTCTAAAATATTGACTGGTTTTGTAAGAGTTTACCAGGTAGCTATTTCGCCTTATCTGGGTAATCATTGCAGACATACTCCTACGTGCTCTCAATATACGATTGACGCAATAAACGAATGGGGGCCTCTAAAAGGTATTTGGATGGGTGCGAAACGATTATCAAGATGTCATCCCTGGGGAACACATGGATATGATCCTGTTCCATTAAATCCTAAAAGAAAACATAAGGATTCTAATACTGACTGAATCAAAAAAATATTATATTATTTTTACATGAATTAAAATAGGTGAAATAGATGGAATATCCGACAGTACTTATAGAGAATGCTGTTAATGAAATTAGCAAATTGCCAGGAATTGGCAAGAAATCTGCATTACGTGTCGTATTGAAGCTTTTGAAAGAGAAGCCTGAATTCACAGACTCTCTTGCGGAAGCTTTGCAAAAATTAAGGAATGAAACAAAATATTGCAGGATCTGTCATATGATCAATGATACAGAGGATTGTACATGTATCACACCAAAAAAGGATACATCGGTAATTTGTGTCGTGGAAGACACACCTGATATTATGGCTATACAACATACAGCCCAGTATAATGGCCTGTTTCATGTGATTGGTGGCCTTATTTCTCCTATTGACGGGATAGGTCCTGAAGACCTGAACATACAATCATTGATTGACCGTATCCAAAATGCCGAATATAACGTAAAAGAAATTATTCTTGCACTCAGTACGAATATGGAGGGAGATACAACAGCATTTTACCTGGCCAAGAAACTGAAACCTCTGAATGTTAAGATCTCAACCATTGCGCGGGGAATTCCCATTGGAGGAGAATTGGAATTCGCCGATGAAATAACACTTGGCAGAAGTATTGTAAAACGAATATCTTACGATCTTAATGGGGATTAATAATAAATGATGGATGTTTAAGGATAATTTACATATAAGCAAATTTATACCCATCCTGATATTCATTATGGCAGGTTTCAATTTTTCTGTTTTCTCACAAACTGTTACTGATCAATCTCTAATGATCGAAATTGAAGAGGGTGTCAGGTTGATGGATGAAGGCAATTACATAGAAGCAGACCGAAAATTCAAAAAAGCACTTAGGAATCTGGAAGTATTGCCCGCTGAGATAAGTTTCTATTTTGGCAAGAATTCATATTTCCTTGATCAATATAAGCAAAGTATTAACTGGCTGAATAAATATATAGAACTAAAGGGCACAAAGGGAAGATATTTTGAAGAATGTGTTGAGTATTTAAACAGAGCAGAAATGGCCTACAAACTGGAATCTGAAAAAGATTCAGAGATGGTAATTTCTGAACTAACGAAATCAAATGAATTTGACTGTAAGGGCCATACTCATTTTAAGTGTCCTATTTGCCTCGGTGAAGGTGTTCTGCTAAAACCGGGAAAAATGAATGATGTTTTATACCAGACCTGTCCATATTGTGCAGGGGGAGGATTTATAACCTGCGATCAATACAAGTTGTATCTTAGAGGAGAATTGAAACCAAATAATTAAATTTGCTGTTTGTTTAATAAATAATATCCGATTCAGGGGTATATTCAATTAATCACTGCAAATGAAATTGTATAATAACATAAATTCCCGGATCCTCAAGGAAAAGCTTTATAAAAGCCAGGAAAAACGTACTACCATTTCTTTTTACAAATATGTTCACCTTAAAAATGTGGCCTTATTCAGAGACCACCTTTATGTTAAACTAGATGCTCTTGGTGTATTTGGCAGGATCTACCTGGCATCAGAAGGAATCAATGCGCAAATAAGCGTCCCTGACAAAAATTTAAACCAGTTCAGATCAACAATCAATGAAATCTCATTCTTAAAAAATATCAGGCTGAATACGGCCATTGAAGATAATGGAAAATCTTTCTTCAAATTGAAAATTAAAATAAGAAAGAAGATCCTGGCTGATGGATTGAATGATAGTTCTTTCGATGTTACAAAAATTGGAAAACATTTAAACGCAGAATCGTTTAATAATTTGACGCAGGAAGCCGAAACTTTTATTGTAGATATGAGAAATCACTACGAAAGCGAGGTGGGTCATTTTAAAAATGCATTTCTTCCGGATGCTGATACTTTCCAGGATGCTTTGAAGATTGTTGAGGAAGCGCTTAAAGATAAGGCTGACCACCACATCATTATGTACTGTACAGGTGGCATTCGATGTGAAAAAGCCAGTGCATATTTCAAGCATCGGGGATTCCCGAATGTTTACCAGCTGGAAGGCGGTATCATAAAGTACGCAAGAGATGTAAGGGATAAAGGACTTGAAAATAAATACCTGGGCAAAAACTTCGTCTTTGATGAACGCCTGGGAGAAAGAATTTCTGATGATGTTATTGCCTCCTGCCATCAATGTGGCAAACCTGCAGACACCCATACTAATTGTAAGAATGTAGCCTGTAACCTCTTGTTTATACAATGTGAGGAATGTGCTACCTTCTATGACCAATGCTGCTCAGAAGCCTGTCAGGAAATCATCAAATTGCCGGAAGAAGAACAAAAGTTAAGAAGAAAGGGAAAATCATCAAAAGGAAAGATGTTCTCCAAAGGAAGAATTAAATTTCAAAACAGCTGTTCCATTTGATTCTATTTTTGCAAAGCTAAAGGAGATCACAATTTAATTATACTGTTCTGACCGTTCAAATGCTTAATCTGCCATTTTTACATTTTCAATTTTCTTTTTAAGGAATAATTTGGAATTTGTAACCTTAAGTATTTCCATACTATCTAATCAATAAGTAGGTAACTCAAAATATAATTATTCAAATAAGGTTATGAAAAATATAAACAGATTACTCGTTTTAAATCTTTTGGCTATATCTACCCTTATGCTGATCACCTCCTGTTACTTCGCAGGAAATCTGGGTCCGATGGCTGAAGAGGAAAGAAATGTTCCGGATTTTAATAGATTAAAAGTTTCTTCGGGTATTGATGTCAAACTTTCACAAGGCAGCAGGCACCGTGTTATAATAAAAGCCAACGAAGATATCATAGACGATGTGGAGTCGGAAGTTATCAATGGAACCTTAAAATTAACAGTTGACCGGAATTGGTTCAGGGGTGGCGGTAATGTAAATGCTGAAATTACTTTCACAGAACTTAACTCCATAGATGTGAGTGCAGGCTCTGATGTGGAATCAGAAGGACTACTGACTTTCGAAGATCTTGAAATAGAGGCCTCAGCCGGAAGTGATCTGAAACTAAACCTGGAAGCATATGATGTAAAGCTGAGAACATCCAGCGGTTCTGATGCGAATCTGAAAGGTGGAGCCAGAAATTTTGAAGCCAGGGCAAGCAGTGGCAGTGATATATCCGCCTATGATTTTGAAGTAGAAAATGCTGTTTTGGAATGTTCAAGTGGATCCGATGTAAGAGCCAATGTGTCCCGGACGATGAAGGTTAAAGCATCCAGCGGAAGTGATATCCACTACCGTGGTGATCCGGAACTTATAGAAGTAAATACATCGAGTGGAGCGGATTTAATTAAAGTGGATTAAGATTTTAGGGATTATATGAAAGTATTGTTTATTGGAGGAACCGGGAATCTTTCTATCGCGTGCACAAGGCTTGCACTAGAAAAAGGATTCGAGGTATATCATTTGAATCGGGGAAAAACAGAAAATCCTTTTGGCGATGCGGTTATATCGATTCATGCTGATGTTAATGACCGGCAAAGCATAGCAAATGCTATTCAGGACCATAACTTTGATGTTGTTGCTAATTTTATCGCTTATGTTTCGGATGATATTAGAAGGGATTTTGAGATTTTTCATGACAGAATTGGTCAATATGTATTTATCAGTTCTGCTTCTGCCTACCAGAAACCACCTTCCCATCCGGTAATAACTGAATCTACTCCACTTATGAATCCTTTCTGGCAATATTCAAGGGATAAAATATCATGTGAAAATGCTCTGAACGAATTATACAGGGATACAGGATTCCCGATTACCATCATCCGGCCTTCTCTTACCTACGAAACTGTAATTCCCGTCGCCATCGGATCATGGGATGACTTTACCATTATTGACAGAATCAGGAAAAAGGGAAAAATCATAGTTCATGGAGACGGGACAAGCTTATGGACAATTACCCATTCGGAAGACTTTGCAAAAGGATTTATTGGTCTGATGGGACATCAGCAGGCTATTGGACATAGTTTCCATATTACGAGTGATGAAATATTAACCTGGAATCAAATATATGAAGCCATTGGATTGGCTGCTGGAGAAGAGCCTGTCATGGTCCATATCCCTTCTGAATTTATTGCCCGATTCGATGATTTTCACATCGGGAATCTATTGGGCGATAAAGCTCACAGTGTAATTTTTGACAATTCTAAAATCAAAACTTTTGTACCTGATTTCCAGGCTGTCATACCATTCAAACAGGGTATAAAGAAAACTGTTTCCTGGTTTGAAGAAAAACCCTCCAGAATGAAGATCATTGAAGAAACAAACAGTTTTATGGATAAGGTAATCCATTCTTATTTAAAGATCCGGTAGTTTAATCTTCCGCTTTATTTTCTTACAGAAAAATTTTGCTTTCAGATAAGGCCATGTCAAATTGTTTTAGTGTTTTTTGCCATTTCATTAGGATAAAAAATGAGGAGGGTATTATTCATTTCCAGATCTTTTAAAGATTGAAGCTACAAGCTTTGGATTAATTCTTTATTAATGACAGAAACATTAATTAACTTAGTTATATAATATCCAAATTCTGCATTTTGAAATGAAAAGGAACATTTTTTTTATCGTCTTGGCTATTACATTAATTGCAATCATTTTTCTGGCCATAAGTTTCAGCAGCGATACTACTGAAGACCTTGAAATACTGACTGAGGCAAAAATTGGGACCTTTAAGGTTGAGATCACCTCGGCCGGAGAGCTGGATGCAAAGAATTCTGTCAATATAGAAGGGCCTTTTGGCCTCCGGAGAGCACGAATCTGGGAGGTAAAAATTGAGGATATGGTCGATGAAGGAACGGTTGTAAAAAAAGGTGATTATGTAGCCAGGTTGGATGCAGCAGAACTTTCTGACAGAATTCAGAATGAAGAGAATGATCTTGTCCAAAGCACCTCTCAGTATACTCAGGCAAAACTGGATACTGCTCTTGAGTTAAGACAGGAGAGGGATAACATGATCAATTTAAAGTATGATATTGAACAAAAACGAATAGCACTTGAGCAATCAAAATTTGAACCTCCGGCTACTATCAAGCAGGCAGAATATGAATTGGAGAAAGCCGTGCGGGCTTATCAACAGGCTGTTGAAAATTATCAATTGAAGGTCGAAAAAGCGGTTGCCCAGGTAACCGAGGCAGAATCTGAAATGCTGGAGGATAAAAGATGGTTTGAGTTCCTTCAAAGCTTGCAGGATAAATTCAATATAATAGCCCCGGAAGATGGGATGGTGATCTATAAAAGAAACTGGCGGGGTGAAAAACAGGGCGTAGGTGCTACGGTACGCGCCTGGGATCCGGTAGTGGCAACTTTACCTGACTTGTCCAAGATGATCTCACGGACCTACATCAATGAAGTTGACATTAACTATGTCAGTGAGGATCAGGAGGTTGAAATAGGGCTTGATGCTTTCCCGGATAAAAAACTTACAGGCACTGTCGTTGAAGTGGCAAATATAGGCGAGCAAAGGCCAAATACTGATGCTAAAGTATTTCAGATCCTGATTGAAATCCATGAATCTGACACTACCCTCCGTCCTGGCATGACAACTTCTAACAGCATTCTTGCTGAGGAGATAAACGATGTATTATTTATCCCTGTGGAATGCATTCACAGTCAGGGCGATTCGATCACCTATGTATATCGTAAATCCGGATTGGGATTTACCAAGCAACAGATCAAAACCGGGATTTCAAATTCCGATGAAACCATTGTATTGGAAGGATTATCAGAGGGTGATATTCTTTATCTCTCTGATCCGCCGGGCGGAGAGGGGAAAAACATAGAGTTATTATCCTCTAACTAAGTTTTACCCATGATCAAAAGAATTGCCACTAATTTTACGATGTCTCTCGAGGCTGTTCTGGCCAATAAACTACGATCTTTTCTAACTGCACTTGGCATAATATTCGGAGTAGCAGCGGTAATTGCTATGGTAGCCATAGGTTCTGGCGCTCAGCAAGAAATAATGGATCAAATCAAGCTGGTTGGTGTAAACAATATTGTTATCAAACCCATTGTAGAACAGAAAGAAGGTCAGATTGATGAAAATGCTTCGACAGAGACAGGTAAGAAAAATCTATCCACCGGATTGACCATTTACGATGCGGAAAGCATAGAAAATATTCTTCCAGGGATTTCACGAATATCCCCGGAAATAATAATTGATACTTACGTAACCAGGAATGCCTTCAGAAGATCAGCAAAATTGGTTGGAGTGGATAATAACTATTTTGAAGTTTCAGGTTTTGACCTGTCACAGGGCAAATATTTCAATGAAGAACATCTTAAATACGGGCGGGCCGTTTGCATCATTGGGAATAGTATTAAATCCAGGTTCTTCAGTGAGGAGGACCCAATTGGGAAAAAAATAAAAGTGGGAGATCACTGGCTGAAAGTTATAGGGGTTCTCTCAGAGCGGTATATATCTAAAAAGTTCATATCAAATTTAGGCATCAGGGATTATAATATGGATGTATATACCACCATTAATACGGTGTTGATCCGATATGAGAACAGAAACCTGATAACAGACGCTAAAATAAAATTGTTTAACAGGACTGCACCGGAGGAAAGGGAAGAGTTCCCTAATTATCACCAGCTCGACCGTTTGACCATTCAGGTGGATGAGACTGAAAAATTGAATGGTATCGCGCAGGTACTTTCAAAGATACTGAGAAGGAAACATAATGAGATCGTCGATTATGAGATCTCTATTCCCGAGATGCTATTAAAACAGCAACAAAGAACCAAAAGTGTTTTTAATTTTGTTCTGGGTGCAATAGCTGCCATATCACTTTTGGTTGGAGGTATAGGTATAATGAACATAATGCTGGCTTCAGTCCTTGAGCGGATTAAAGAAATCGGCATCAGAAAAGCTGTTGGAGCAAAGAAAAATGATATTGCCTTTCAGTTTATTATGGAAGCTATCCTGATCAGTTTTTCAGGTGGTATCGTTGGTGTGATCGTGGGAATTTTAATAGCCTATGTTATCGCAAACCTTGCTGATATTCCAACCATAATCAGCGCTTTCAGCATATTATTATCGTTTGGTGTCGCTGTTAGTATTGGAATTATTTTTGGATACGCTCCCGCAAGAAAAGCTGCAGCACAGGATCCCATACACTCGCTGAGGTATGAATAACTACAAATTAAAAATATGAAAAATAATACAATTATAGCTTTTTCTCTTAGCCTGATGCTTATAGGTTGCTCATCTAAGGCGTCGAATAATCCAACGGCCACAGAAGTAATTGAAATTATAAAGTCAAATTTAACCTGTCAATGGTCAAAAAATACTGTAGATACTTTTATAGCCGGAGATCCGGATACAGAAGTTACAGGTATTGCCACCACCTTTATTGTAACCATGGACGTATTACAAAGAGCGTTGGACTTAAAATGCAACCTCATTATTACGCATGAACCAACATTTTACAATCATCTCGACGAAGTTGATCATCTGAAGAGTGATCCTGTTTACCAAGAGAAATTAAAGTTTATTGAAGAGAATGGCCTTATTGTATTCCGTTTTCATGACCACTGGCATAGAACTCAACCGGATGGGATATTCAAAGGCATGATCAACAAACTGGAATGGCAGGAATATCAGGTTAATCCCGATATTCTGGTTTTTAGTTTTCCTGAATCTACAGTTGCAGAATTTGCAACGAGCCTTAAAGAAAAATTTAATAATTCTCCTGTAAGAGTTATCGGGAATACTGAAATGAAATTTACGAAAGTGGGACTTTCACCGGGGGCACCTGGATATATGAACCATGTGAGAATGCTTGAGCGTAATGATGTTGAAGTACTGGTTGCTGGGGAGGTTCCGGAATGGGAAAGCATCACATACGTAAGGGATGCCGATGGGCTGAACATGAAAAAGGCTATGATTCTTCTTGGACATGTGAATTCTGAAGAGGCTGGTATGGAATACCTGGCTACCTGGCTAAGAGATATCACTGAGGATATTCCGATACATTATGTTCCGGCAGGAGATCCATTCTGGACTCCCTGATCGGCGTTACTCATTTTGTTAATAATTGGGATATTAGTGTTCATCAGTGTCGTATTACAGGGACCGGAATTCCCATAAAATAGATTCCTGTCTGCATCAACTGAAATAGACAGGAATTGAGAATTATTAAATTATCGCATTCGGGATTTGTTCTCATCGGTTTTCAGATCGTCTTTAAGGGAGATCAACAGGAACAGGAACGATGCAAGCAGCAGTCAAAGTAAGAAGATATCGATTGGAATTTTATTCGTGGTGAAGTAAATTCTATCGGAACAATTAATTAAGATATATATCATGAAAAAGATTGGAAAACTTAATGTACTTACTCCCCTCCTGTTACTTTTTTTGTTTCTTATTCTTACTTCATGTTCAAAAAATGGAAATACATCATCATTATTGGTCCCGGAGATTGATGGAGCATGGTGGCAAGTAGCCGGAAATCCTGATCTCGGTGAACTTTCATCACCAAATCAACAACCTGTTGATTTTGGAATTTGGCAGGCTGCAGATGGAACCTGGCAACTCTGGTCTTGTATCCGCAAAACTAGAGAATCTGGAGCCACGCGACTTTTTCACAGATGGGAAGGGAAATCTATCAATGACAAGGACTGGACCCCCATGGGAATCGCCATGAGGGCGGATACGAGTTTGGGTGAAACAACTGGCGGTCTCCAGGCACCCTATGTTATAAAAGACAAGGGGAAGTATTATATGTTCTACGGTGATTGGAATAACATCTGCCTGGCGATTAGTGATGATGGAAAATCTTTCGAACGGGTACTCAGAAACGGGACTCCAAGGCTTTTCGGAGATTTGGAAGAAACAAACACAAGAGATCCGATGATAATTAAAATCGATAATATATGGTATTGCTATTATACAGCGCATCCGGGTAATGATGGCGCAATATATGTCCGAACATCACCTGATTTTTATTCCTGGGGTAATTCTGAAATGGTTTGTTACGGTGGAAGCCCAGGCAAGGGGGAATTATGGTTTGCAGAATGTCCACATGTGATCCAGCCTGCTAAAGGCTCATATTTTCTTTTCAGGACTTTTTCCTATGGTAATTATAAATCCGGTGAATTGATCAGCCCACCAAAAACAAATGTTTACAGATCAGATAATCCAAAGGATTTCGGGATAGAAAATGATGCCTATCTGGTTAAAAATCTTGCAGTTGCTGCCCCGGAAGTTGTTAAACTGGGTGATCAGTGGTATATCGCAGCCTTAAAAGAGGATTTACAGGGTATTCGGATTGCCAGACTAAAGTGGTTAGATTCCGGTGATTAAACTTCTTAAAACATTTTAAATTATTTTTATCCAAAAAAGCAGTATGATTAGAATTTTAAAATGGTTTGGTGTACTTATCATCTTCCTGTTACTGGCAGTTGCTGTTTTTGTTTTTTTTAACCTTAAGGATAGAAACCCTGATTACAAAGTAAATATGAAAATAAAACCAGAATCCGAAAGCAAGATCAGGGCTGGCTTCTCTGCAGTGAAAATCACCCCTGATGTTCCAGATCGCTGGGAAGACAGTAACAAGGATGCAAAATATGATCCAGATGATGGAGACATCTACACCGATGGGAATGGGAATGGTATATTCGATGCAGTTTGGATGGCGGGATTTGACAATAGAAGGGCTGCCAATGGTGTTCATGATGACCTATGGGCCCGGACTATGGTTTTAGAAGATAATAATACACGGATCTCAATAACTGTAATTGACGCAATTGGGCTATTTCATAATGAATTAGTGGATGTCCGGAACAGGTTAGATCCAAGTACCGGGATTAGTTATAATATCATTTCTTCCACCCATACACATGAGGCACCTGATATTATGGGTCTGTGGGGACCAGGATTTCTCAAAAGTGGTGTCGATAAGGCTTACCTGGAATTTATAAAAAGCCAGATTGTCAGGTCAATCGAAATAGCATGTAGTGAATTAAAAGAAGCCCGGATAAAATTCGCCATAGATTATGAAATTTTAGAAAATCTGGTAACTGATACCCGAAGTCCCCAGGTATTTGATCTTCCACTCACCGTAATGCAAGTATTGAAATTAGAATCCAATGAAACCTTAGGAACAATAATCGGATGGGCAAACCATCCTGAGACCTTATGGAGTGAAAACCTAATGATCACCTCTGATTTTCCTCATTATGTGCGGGAAGCTGTCGAGAATGGAGTACACGTAAATGATAGCCTGATCATCGAAGGACTTGGAGGTACAGCAATCTATATAAATGGAGCTATCGGTGGACTTATGACTACTTTACCTGGTTTTCCGATAAGGGATCCCTGGTCAGACCGGGTGTATTTAAAGCCTGATTTTGATAAAGCTCAATCACAGGGAAATCAAATTGCTTTTCATGCTTTAAAAGCGTTGGATAATTCGAGTGATACAATAATCAGTGGAGGGATTGGGCTATCAGCAAAGACCTTTGATCTTCCCCTTGAGAACCCACTTTTTAAATTGGGCGCAGCACTCGGGATTCTGAATAGAGGTTATAGTACATGGAACCACATGCGAACAGAAATTGCCTATCTCACAATAGGACCAGCAAGTTTTTTAACTTATCCCGGCGAAGTATACCCTGAGCTTATCAACGGAGGTATCGAGTCCCCCGTAGGTCAGGATTTCAAGATCGATCCCGTGGAATTACCTGTCTCTCGAGATTTAATGAAAGGGAAATACAAATTCATTATAGGTCTTGGAAACGATGAATTGGGATACATAATTCCCAAAAGCGAGTGGGATGAGAATCCTCCCTATACATACGGTGAAAAAGAACCTCCATATGGCGAAATCAATTCACTCGGACCCGAAACTTCTCCATTAATTCATCAGGAAATTCAACAGATTATCCTTGATTATTATAATTAATGGCCCACATCTAATAGAAGAAAAATAGTTATATTTGATCAACATTTTTTAATATACATTTACTTTTTCAGAATGACTTCAAAGGAAAGAACTCTTAAAGCACTTGCACATAAAACCCCGGACAGAACACCAGTCGACTTCGGAGCAACACCTGTTACTGGAATTCATGTTTTAGCCATTGAAAGATTAAGAGAGCACTATGGATTTGAAAAAAGGCCTGTTAGAGTTATTGAACCTTACCAGATGCTAGGTGAAATTGATTCTGAACTGATGGATGCACTTCAAATTGATGTTATCGGTCTAAGTCCAAAAAATAATATGTTCGGCATCAACAATGGTGGTGAATTGAAAGAATTCCGTACATTTTGGGGACAGACTGTACTGGTTCCTAAGGATTTTAATACTTCCCTTGACGATGATGGGAACCTCCTCATTCATCCTGAAGGAGACCTTGCAGTTTCTCCCAGCGGGAAGATGCCAAAAGCAAGCTATTTTTTTGATGCCGTAATTCGTCAGGAACCTATTGATGATTCTAAACTGGATCCTGCTGATAATCTGGAAGAATTTAATCTAATCACCGATGAAGACCTGGAGTATTGGCGGGAGGAAATTAAAAAAGTTGAAGATACGGATAAGGCTGTAATCGCTAATTTTGGAGGAACTGCCTTTGGAGATATCGCATTAGTACCAGGTTTGAATCTCAAAAATCCAAAAGGTATAAGGGATATTGCAGAATGGTATATGTCCGTAATCATGCGTCCCGACTATGTACATGAAATTTTCAGTAAACAAAGTGATATAGCCCTGCTCAATCTGGAAAAAATCTATGATGTGGTCAAAGATAAGGTTGATATTGCATTTTTATGCGGGACGGATTTTGGAACTCAGGATTCCCAATTCTGTGGAATTGATACACTTGAAGAAATGTATCTACCCTATTATAAAAAGATCAACAACTGGATACATGAAAAGACGAATTGGAAAACATTTAAACATTCCTGTGGTGCTGTAGAACCGTTTATTGATAGTTTTATTGAAGCTGGTTTTGATATTTTAAATCCGGTCCAGATCAATGCCGCGGGTATGGATCCACAGCACCTCAAGGACACTTATGGTGATAGGATCACATTCTGGGGAGGTGGGGTTGATACTCAAAAAGTGCTCTCTTTTGGAACAGAAAAGCAGGTAATCAATCAGGTTGAAGAGAATTTAAGGATATTTGGTAAAAATGGCGGGTATGTTTTTAACACCGTACACAATATCCAGGCGAATGTACCTGTAAGTAACATTATTGCCATGATCGAAACCATCAAAAAGGTGCATGGCTTTTGAGTTTTTTTAATGTTAAAATAACAGGCTGTCTGACCTGGATCATTTTAATTTAAGTGTTTTTTGAAATACAAGTATACAAGGTAATTGGACGGAGGCTTAAAATAACAGAGGTGGAAAGAAACTGATCATGACTAAAAAAGAAAAGTTTGACAGACTTCTGAATGGTTTGGATCTCGATACAGAGAAACTATTCCGGCCGATCTTAATGCATTTTGCTGCCAGATTCAGCCAGAAAACCTATCGTGAATTTGCTTCTGATCACCGTGTGCTCGTCGATTGCAACATCAGGGCGATGGAATATTTTGATACCGATCTCGTTGGCCTTATTTCAGATCCTTATCGTGAAACCTCAGCTTTCGGTGCCAAAGTATCATTCCCGAAGGAAGCAGTTCCGAAATGCGAGGAAATCATTGTAAAGAGTCTTGAAGATGTTAAAGCCCTGAAAATTCCGGATCTTTATAAAGAAGAACGTACACGGGATAGAATCGATGGAGCTAAGTATTTCACAAAAAGGTTAAATGGTAATGTCCCAGTTATTGGCTGGATTGAAGGTCCGTTGGCGGAAGCTTGTGATCTGGCAGGTGTAGGTGAAATGCTGATGCAAATGATGATAGATCCTGACTTTGCCAATATATTAATGGATAAATGTGTTCAAACAGCCAAGGAATTTGCACGGTTGCAGTTACTGGAAGGATGTGATATCATAGGCATAGGTGATGCAATATGCTCTCAAATTGATATAGATACTTATGATACTTTTGTGAAGAGAAGGCAGGAAGATATTATTAATTATATTCATGAAAATGGAGGAAAAGTTAAATTACATATTTGTGGGGATATAAGTCATTTACTTCCCTCAATAAAAGATCTGGGCATGGATATACTGGATCTTGATTGGCAGGTAGATATGGATATTGCCCACGAGATCATTGGGCCTGATGTGATACGTTGTGGAAATATTGACCCGGTATTGATCCAGAATAGTTCATCAGAACAAGTGGAAATCATGACAAATGAAATTATTAAAAAGGAAAAGGGAAGAAAACATATTATCTCTGGAGGTTGCGAGATCACGGTTAATACTCCAATAGAAAACCTGATGGCAATTAGAAAATCATCAAATAAACATTAATTATAAATCATAGATTATGAGTGAAATTTTAGAGAAAATCGCTTATTGTGTAGAGTTTGGAAAAATAAATCAGCAATCACCCTATCCGCCTGATATGAAAGGACAACTGGGTGCAGATGAACTGACAAAAGAAGCACTCGACACCGGACTGGCTGCTGAAGATATTCTTAAGAAGGGTTTGGTTATCGGTATGGAACGAATTGGTATAAAGTTCCGGGAAAACAAGGTCTTTGTTCCTCAGGTATTAATGTCAGCAAAAGCTATGAGCACAGCCATTGAGCATCTTAAACCGTTTTTCCAATCAGGGGATGTTAAACGAAGTGGCATATTTATAATTGGTACCGTTGCAGGGGATCTGCATGATATCGGAAAAAACCTGGTATCCATGATGGTAGAAGGAAATGGTTGGGAAGTGGTCGACCTTGGTACTGATGTAAGTGCAGAAAAATTTGTTAATGCTATTAAAGAAAATCCGGGAAGTCATGTTGGTTTATCTGCCTTGCTGACAACTACCATGGTTAATATGGAGCAAATCCTGAAGGAAGTAAAAGCTGCATCCCCGGAAACACAGGTTTTAATTGGAGGCGCTCCTGTCAGTGAGGATTTTAAAAACAAGATTGGTGCGGATTTTTATTCACCGGATCCACAAGGTGCTGTTGAATACCTTAATTCACTGGTAGCATGATATGACGAAAAAAGAGTCTTTTATCAATGCAATCTCTTTCAGGAAATGCTTTCCGGTACCCTATGTAATTCGCTTTACAATTGAGGCTGAAGAACAGTACCGAAGTTTTTTAGGAGGGGCTTTCGACGAGATATTAGACACTGGTTCGTATGCGGTTTTCTCTCAAACCAATAGTGGCTGGATAGAAATCAGACCAGGTTATTTCAAAGATTATTTTGGGATAATCTGGAACAAAACAAAGGATAGAACACTTGGAATCGTAGACAGGTATCCGGTTGAAAAACCTAGTCTAAAAGGATTTAATTTCCCTTTATTGGATGATCTGCCTGTATTTAAATATATAGAACGAAATAAATCCAATTTTCCTGACCACTTTCATTTTTTATCTATAGGATTTACTTTGTTTGAGCGGGCATGGTCTATTGTGGGAATGGAAAACCTTATGCTATGGATGCTACTGGAACCGGGATTTGTACATGATCTACTGGATAATATTACCGAATACAACATAAAACTTATTCAGGAATCTGTAAAGATCGGAGGGCTTGATGGCGTACGATTCGGAGATGATTGGGCTGGACAAAATGGTTTATTGATTGGAGAAGATCTTTGGAGAGAATTTATAAAACCCAGATTGAAACGAATGTGCGATGCTGCGAAAGCGGAAAATCTTTATATTGGACAACATTGTTGCGGAAAGGTTGAATCCCTAATACCGGATATGATAGACGTTGGGATCAATGTATTTGATCCATTTCAACCTGAGGTAATGGATATTTATGATATTTTCAAAAGTTATCATGGTAAGATAACTTTCATGGGTGGCTTGAGCATCCAAAAAACACTGCCATTTGGCTCGCTCAAAGAGGTAAACGATGAAAGTCACAAATTACTTAAGGATCTTGGCCCACAGGGGGGTTACATCTTCTCCCCATCACATGCATTGACAAGTGATATTCCATCTGAAAATATCAGCGAGGTGATTAATATTGCCAGGAATCAATCGATGGATCTATAAAATTATTGATCAATTTGATGTTTGGACTGGCTTTTTTAATAGTTATGTCGGATCTTCAAAATAGAAAAATACTCGACAATGGGTAAGGAACATATTTTTAAAGCTTTTAAACGGGAAGAAACAGAAAGAACTCCATGGGTACCTTTTGTAGGATGTCACGGAGGAAAATTAATTGGTGTAAATGCCGAGGATTACCTGAAATCTTCGACTTACATGGTTAATGGACTCAGCACTGCAATAGAAAAGTATAAGCCAGATGGCATTCCGGTTGTATTTGATCTTCAGATAGAGGCTGAAGCCCTTGGGTGTGAATTGAAATGGAGTAAAAATGCCCCTCCGGCAGTTATATCTCATCCTATGATAAATGGAATATCTCTTCAACAATTATCCATTCCTAAAAAAGAGGATGGCAGGATCCCGGAGGTAATTAAAACCACTAAAATTCTAAAGGAAAAATATCCTGATGTGGCCTTATATGGATTAATCACTGGTCCTTTTACCCTGGGATTACACCTACTGGGCACAGAAATCTTTGTAAGGATGATGGAAGATCCTGGAATGGTTCATGAATTAATGCAATTTACATCTAAGGTAAGCGAAACTTTGGCCGAATATTATATAGAGGCTGGCTGCGATGTTATTGCCGTTGTTGATCCTATGACCAGCCAGATCGATCCTCTTTCCTTTGAAACCTATGTAACACCGTATGTAAGTAAGACTTTTCAATTTATCAAGTCCAGGAAAGCTTATAGCTCCTTTTTTGTTTGCGGTCATGCACAGCAAAATATTGAGGAAATGTGCAAATGCAAGCCTGATAATATATCTATTGATGAAAACATACCCCTTGATTATGTGAGAGAAATGTCATTAAAGTATAATTTAAGCTTTGGTGGTAATTTAAAATTAACACTGGTATTATTGCTAGGTTCTAAGGAGGATGCTCAGAAAGAAGCTGTTGAATGCCTTGATATTGGTGGAAAGGAAGGATTTATTTTGTCTCCCGGATGTGACCTTCCGATGGATACCCCAGTCGAAAACCTGGAAGCTATTGTAGAGGTGGTATATGACAATTATGCCAGGGATGTTGTCCGGACGATGGATATAGATGGTACAAGTCTGGATCTTCTAAATATGAAGGATTATGGTCAGACAGACAAGGTTATTGTAGACATCATTACCCTGGATTCTGAGTCGTGCGCTCCATGTCAGTATATGGTTGAGGCCGTAAAAAAAATTGCACCTCATTTTGAAGGAATTGTCGAATGGCGGGAACATCCCATTAAAAAGATGGAGAGTATTTCTTTTATGTCATCACTAATGGTCAAGAATATCCCCACCATATGCATTGACGGAAAAATTTCCTTTGTATCTAAGATCCCTCCAAAGAATGATTTGATAGCTGCAATACAAAAAAGGATCAACGAGAAATTAAAATTGAAAATTAAATCAAAAAAGGGTGAGATACTGATCCTGGGAACATCCAAAAAAGAATGCTTACCTGCTGAGAAAAATGTAATGACAGCAATCAATGAAACTGGAGTAGATCTTGAGATCACCACAAGCACTGATGAAAAAATACTGGCATCATATGGTATTATCAATACACCGGCGATCATCGTCGCCGAGTATAAATTAAAAACACAGGGTGAGGTCCCGGATGTTAAAATTATTAAGGAATGGATTAAAGATATTTAAATGGGTAAAATAACAGAAGCTTTACAAAAAGGGAAAATACTGGTATCTGATGGCGCCTGGGGAACATTTTTACAGGCCAAAGGACTTAAAGCAGGAGAATGTCCGGAACTATGGAACCTGGAACATCCTGAAGAGATTTTCAATATTGCCAAAAGCTATATCGATGCAGGATCCAATATGGTGGAAACCAATAGCTTTGGTGGCAGTAGTATTAAACTGGAACATTATGGCCTGGAGGATAAAGCTTATGAGCTGAACAAGGCAGCAGCATCAATATCAAGAAAAGCTGCCGGATCTGATCATTATGTGCTGGGTTCTATCGGACCTACCGGAAAAATACTTATGATGGGAGAAATATCAGAAGAATCACTTTTTGAATCTTTCTCAGAGCAAGCAAGAGGACTGGAGGATGGAAAGGCAGATGCTATTATTATTGAAACAATGTCTGACATTGAAGAAGCCAGGATTGCGATCAAAGCAGCCAGATCATCTACAGATCTGGAAGTAATATGTACCATGACATTTGAAAAAACGAAAACAGGTGAATACAGAACAATGATGGGATTTTCACCATCAGACATGGTCCAGGAACTATTATCAGAAAAAATTGACATAATCGGAGCCAATTGTGGGAATGGTTTTGAGGATATGATCGGCATTGTCAGTGAAATCCGTAGAGCGAATCCCGATATTCCTATTCTGGTACATGCCAATGCCGGTATTCCAGTATATAAGGACGGACAAACCGTATTCCCGGAATCACCGGAACAAATGGCCTCTTATGTTCACAACATCATAGATGCAGGTGCCAATATTATAGGTGGATGTTGTGGAACTACACCCGCCCATATCTCAAAATTGAAGGATATGATAAAAACTTAAAAATGAAATAAATGGATGTTATACCATTTTATCTGGTGACCGGTTTTCTCGGATCGGGCAAAACAACCTTTCTAAAATATATTATTGAGCAAAACAAAGGTCGATATAAGATTGGTATAATTCAAAATGAATTTGCTCCCGCCAGTATTGATGGTGTTGAATTGAGGAACCTTCAAAAACCCTTTAAAATACTCGAAATAAATAATGGATCAGTTTTTTGTGTTTGTTTGCTGGGGGATTTTGTGGTGTCTCTTAAAAGTTTTGTGGAACAGGAAAATCCTGACCTGGTGATACTTGAATCTTCCGGTCTCGCAGATCCAATAGCAGTATCCGAAATACTCCAGTCTGAAATATTGAAGAAACTGGTTTATCTTTCAACATGCTGTTGCATTATTGATACCCTGAACTATCACAGGATGCTGCCCATTCTTACCAGAATAAAACACCAGATCACAATAGCTGATATTATAATTATCAATAAGACCGACCTGGTTGGATCAACTACAATAAAAGCTGTAAAAGATAGTATTCAGGAAATAAACCCAATAGCAGAAATCATAGAATCTCAATATTGTAAAGTTGATATTGATCATATTATCTGTACATATGAGCCTGATAAAAGACTGATAGATAAGAAATCATCAGGATTAAAAGGTGGCGGCCCTCCTACCCTGAATACCAGCGTTTTTAAAACAGGCAGAACAATAAGTTTGGTCGATTTAAAGAAATTGATCCATCAATACATTGATCAGACTATCCGAATAAAAGGTTTTGTCCTTCTTGATGATCACAAGGTTGTGTCGGTTCAGACAGTTTTTGATCAGATTGATATCATAGAGGTAGCTGATAAAACAAGCAATACAGCTTTGATTTTAATGGGAGAAGATTTTAATTTAACAGAATTTAGCAGGGATTTCAGACAATTGACCAAATAACATGGATCTAAAAACGTATACTTTTGAATATCAATCATTGGGACTGGACGTATCAACAATTGAGAAGTTTATGGGCTACGAAGGGCCAGCACCAGATCCTATTCCTGCTATGATAGAGGATGTCTTGGTCAATGTCGAACCCTATTGTGACATACAGGGAGGATATCGGATATTCGATTCTTTCTCCAGGGATAAAAGACGACACCTGGTTACCCTTAATGATGTCACATTTAGTGTTAAACCAATTATCTCAAATCTAATCCGGAAAGCTGAAAAGGCAGCATTATTTGTATGTACAGCAGGTGAGGGTGTTGGAAGGTGGTCAAAGGAACTCATGTCGGAAGGTGATCTGATGAAGGGATATGTTGTGGATGTAATTGGTTCCGAAATTGTGGAGAAGGCCATGGATAAAATTCAGGATATTCTTCAAGATGAAATGAAACAGATTGGATTGGGGATTACCGACCGTTATAGTCCCGGATATTGTGACTGGCATGTAAGCGAACAACAGAAGCTCTTTTCCTTATTTCCTGAAAATTATTGTAATATCCAATTATCAGAAACCTCCTTGATGAACCCTATTAAATCCGTTAGTGGAATTATTGGTATTGGGAAAAATGCTGAGAAAAAGGGTTATACATGTGATTTTTGCCATGTTAAGGACTGTCTCTATAGAAAGAAAAGAGAACAAATAAGCTGTTGACCATTTTTTGTTCATAACAGAATTTCCTTACAGGTGATTTATAGTATTTGAGCGTTGCTTGCGGTCTATTCTTAGTTCAAAGCAGGAGTTTGATTGCTGATCATTATGCAAAGGAAAGATTCGATCATGGTGTCGTTCAACCTGTTATACAAGCAGAAGAGGCTGCACTTAAGGCAGCCTCATAAAAATAGAAATATTTAAATAATATTAGTCTACTGGCTGCATATTTCATTTATACTGCCCGGTGAGCCAAGATCTCCAGTATCAAATATGGTGGTACTTGTGCACCAATTTTCTCCTGACTTTGCGAGATCCACGTCAAAAGCATATAAATTAAGATTTAATGAAGCCCCATTGCCAACTGGGAATCCAGTTACACCATAATGAACAATGGAAATGCTCTCTCCATCTGTACCATCTGTTCCATAATTGGCTAACTCAATTTCATCCTCAGTATTTGTTAAAGTAAGATCACTCCCATACACATAAGAAATACCAGTGCTGGCATTAATAGAGCGACCTAAGGCCATGTATTGTTGAGGTTCCAAAAGTATATGCTCATTGACTATATGCTGTACAACTGATCCTTGCTTGATTACCAGTTGAAATATATCAATTGATTGACTGGAAGCATTATAGATTTCAAACCACTCCCCTTCAGTGTCAGACAAAGCAGAAGGATTATACATGATCTCAGTAATCAGCAAATCCCCATATCCAATAGCCCCATCATTAATTGTAACTCCCTGATCATTAACATCAATGATCTCAACCAGAAATGATTCATCAACAAGCAGGTTTATGGATAAAGATCCCTGGTCGAGCGAACTGTCAATGTGCACTTCATAATGGGTGCCTGCTTCCGGTAAAGGGATCTCCCCCGAAATTATTTTAGTGTCAATCGATCCATCACCCAAAAGAAAACTCAGGTGAGATTCAATAGTAATCGGGAGAAGATCAAAATATCCCATTCTGGTTTCATCGCTGGCAAAGGTAATAGAACCATGACTATTAGAAACCACAGTATAAAAATCAGTGAACTGGTCCATTACGTTTTGTGAGTAGATCACAGATACCATACAATTGGCCAGGGAGGCTGAGACAGGTACTGATTTCAGTTCGTTTGGGGCTATATTGAAAACCTCGGATCTTCCGTAATATTTTGGATTATCAAAAGCCGGATTAACATCATTTGGAGATTCCACTTCTATATAATAATCTCCGGGATTGACTGGGATGTTGGATGGAACATCTACCGCACGATTATAGGACAAATAAATTTCATCATTTGCCTTTTTGATTACTACAAGAAAGTCATCCGTATTGACTGCTTGCAATCTGGCGTTGGACTTGAAAATCTTCATTTCCAGTCCAATTTCAATGTTTAGAAAACCCTGGTTTTTATCAGGATTTAATCTTTCAAGAGGATTCTCACATGCATTCATACAGGCGAGAATCAGGATGGATAAGGCATAGCTTACCCATGTGGATTTTTGTAATTTTAACATAGCTAGTTGTTTAAGTTGAATATATAATAATAAGAAAATTATGAGTAGATTGCAATCAATTTTCAGCTTTTGAAGAGATTAATTGATCATTTTTTTTGCACCTTATTTTTAAATATAATTTGTATGAAATACCTAGCAATTTTTCTTTCTTTATCATTCATCATCACCAGTTGTTCAACAAAAAAAGAAGATCTTGCCAAGCCTAATATTATTTATATTATGGCAGATGACCTTGGTTATGGTGAAGTAGGATGTTATGGGCAGAAGGAAATTAAAACTCCGAATATAGACCAATTAGCAAGTGAAGGCATGAAATTTACTCAGCATTATTCCGGTTCACCAGTCTGCGCTCCAGCCAGAAGTGTTCTAATGACCGGCCTGCATACCGGTCATACACCATCGAGGGGGAACATGGAAGTTGATCCTTATGGTCAATTTCCCTTGCCCGATGAAACAGTTACTGTTGCAGAACTGCTTAAAAAAGCAGGATATAAAACCGCTATGTATGGAAAATGGGGTTTAGGTGTTGAAAACTCTTCAGGAGATCCTAACCTTCAGGGTTTCGATGATTTCTATGGATACTACTGTCAGGTTCATGCCCATAACTCCTTTCCGGAGTATCTATACCATAATGGTGAAAAAATAATGCTCAACAATGAAGTTAATTACCTGCCGGAAGATCACTGGACAAGGGGATTGGGAGGATACGCCACAAAAAAGGTCGATTACTCTAATGATGATTTCTTCGAAATGGCTGTTGATTTCATAGCAAACAGCCCGGATGGTCCATTCTTCCTTTATCTCCCGGTGACGATGCCACATGATAACGGCGAAGCACCTGAAGGAGAAAGGTATGAATCACCAACCCTTAAACCTTACGAAGAGGAGAACTGGTCGTTCGAAAAAAAATCAAGGGCTGCTGTAATATCCAGAATGGATGATTATATCGGCTTAATTATGAAAGAGCTGGATAAGACAAATTTAAGTCAGAATACAATCCTGATATTCACCAGTGACAATGGCTGTGATAATCCGGATTTTTTTAAAGGTAGTGGAGAATTAAGGGGCATGAAAAGAGATGTTTACGAAGGTGGGATAAGGGTTCCGCTGATCGTTCGGTGGCCTGGTAAGATCAAAGCAGGAGCAGTCTCGGACCATGTTTCAGCTTTCTGGGATTTTCTTCCAACAGCATGTGAGATCGCTGATGTAAATCCCGGAATTGAAACGGATGGCATATCCTATTTACCTGAATTGTTGGGTGGTTCCCAACCTGAACATGATTATTTGTATTGGGAGTTCCAGGAACAAGGCAAAAAACAGGCGGTAAGGAAGGGGAACTGGAAGGCCGTTCGGCTCAATGTTTATGAGGATCCGGATGCTCCTATCGAGTTGTATGACTTGAGTGCTGATATCGGCGAACAAAACAATATCGCAGACAATTACCCTGAAATAGTACTGGAAATCAATAAGATCATCAATGAAGCACATGTGCCGGACCCCAACTGGCCCATGTATTCGAATGAATTTGAATAAGTTAATCAGTATCGAATTCCTCCCCTATCTTACGTGATTTTTATGAATTTGTACAATTTTTATATGTATTATTTTGTATTAATACATATTAATTCGTAATTTCATAAGGAAATAATAAGGAAATGCTGAGCATAAAATATAATTCACCTACTCCCATATATGAACAATTAATTATTGAGATTGAAAGGATGGTGTCGATCAAAGAGTTGAAACCTGGAGATGAAATGCCCTCCATCAGGTCTTTGGCAGCGCAACTTGAGATCTCAATCAATACAGTGGCAAGAGCCTATATGGAATTGGAAAGGAAAGGAATCGTTATTAGTAATGGTAGAAAGGGAACTTATATCAGTGAAACAAAAAGTACTGATTTGCATGATAATATGGATAAAATTTTTAAGGCCCCCATTTTAGGATTATTAAAAAAAGGAGTGGATGAATCCGAAATTAGAAATTTATTTAACAAAAATATGTTTGAAATATTTAACTAATAAATCATGGACACCTCTTATCTGATAATACTGTTTTGCACAGCCTGCCTTACAACCTGGATTTTTTTGTTTGTTTTTTATTATCTGTATACAAATGAATCCCGATTAAAGCGAAGTGGACATAATGAATCCTACATTGTATTCTTTAAGAAAGATTATAAGAAAAGATGTACTGGTATCGCACTTGTACTTCCTGTATTACTACTCACTGCATATGGTATATTCTGGTTAATATCAGGTCATCCCTCAGATTATAATCAATTGATTTATATATTCCTGATATTTATCGCACTTGTGATTCCATTTCCTATTATGGATATTAAAAAAAGTAAGAAAGAATATAAGAAACTAGCCATGGAAACTAGCTCTGAAGTAATAATAGATATGAAATATAAAGTACTTCATCGTTTTTATAATCCAATTATTGAAGGAATATTTACACTTTTGTTTTTATGCTATTTCCTCATAATTAAACCAGAAATACCTGGTCTTGTATTTGTTCATTTATTACTTCCATGGCTACTTTACCTCACCGCTAGAAATTCAAAATATCTAACCAGGCCAATCATGAAGGAAGGTTATTTGTTGCTTTATATTTTTATTGCAATTAATTTCCTCATTGTTCTTTTTTACTTATACAGATATACAATTCATTGTAATACCTGTAGCATCCAGGAAATAAATATTTTCAGTTTAGCTATCTCAATATTATTGTTCTTGAAAATAATCTATTCTTCCATAGTCTTCATTCGCTCCAGAAAATATATCTCTGGAAATATATCCTAAATACCTCAGGCATATTAGCCCATCACTAATAAATGATTAAAATCATTGCATATTTTGATAAAGTAAATTAGCTTTACAATATTATAATTTTTAGCCATATCTAAATATTTTTTTACAATAGCCAAAACTTATTGCTGAAAATACGTTTAATACTATATGCAGAAGTTATTATCGGATTTAAAATTTAATCAGGTGGCCAAGGTTGTGAAACTAAATGAAAGTTGTCAGGGCTTTGAAAGGTTTAGATTGCTGGACCTTGGTGTTGTTCCGGGGACAGAGATAAGACTCGCATTGGATAATCCTCTCAATGATCCTTTGGGTTACTGGATACGAGGTGCAGTAATAGCTTTAAGAAAAGAACAATCCAATAAAATATTTGTTGAGATCTTAGATGAATAACAGTACTACCATATTGCCTAAAGCGAAAAGTTCAGGATGTGATAACTGTCCACAGGCAAGAGATGGACATTTAAAACGTTTGGGGATCAATCTTGAAAAGGTGGATTTTGTTGTTGCTCTTGCTGGCAATCCGAATGTTGGAAAAAGTACTGTTTTTAATGCATTGACTGGTTTAAACCAGCACACTGGGAACTGGCCCGGGAAAACCGTTACTAGGGCGGAAGGGGGATTTCAATATGCCGGCGGAAATTATAAAATGGTTGATCTTCCCGGTGCCTATTCACTGATATCAAAAAGTGCTGATGAAGAAATTGCCAGGAACTTTATTCTGTTCGGCAAACCTGACGTGACCTTAATTGTTGTAGATGCAACCCGTTTAGAACGTAATCTTAACCTGGTATTGCAGATCTTGGAAATAACGGACAAAGTCGTTATCTGTCTTAATCTGATGGATGAAGCAGAACGGATGGGATTGAAAATTGACATCAGGTCATTGTCACGTGACCTTGGCGTACCAGTAATCTCTACCGTCGCAAGGTATCGTAAGGGACTGCAGGAACTTTTAAATACACTGAATGAAGTTGCCACCGGAAGTTTAGTGAACAAGCCAAAAGTTCGTTCCTATGGAAACGGAAATTTCAGCCGAGCAATAAAATCGATAAGTTCCAGATTAAAAAATGAATTTCCGGAGATTGAGAACACAAATTGGCTTTCAGAAAGACTTCTTGATGAGGATGAAGATATCATTGCTTCACTAAAAAGTGGCGAATTACTGGACCATGCACTTGGTGATGTGGAATACAGCCAGTTTGATGCTGAAAAACTTACGAAAGACGGTACTAACCTGGCCCTTAATTATCAAAACGAAGTTGAAGTGATCCAAAAGGAGGCGACCAAGCTGAGAATGGATCTGGCAGTCAATTTTCATGATGAATTGGTTGAAAATCACTTTACTGAAGCTGCAAAAATTGCCAGTCATTGTATTACATACCCGGATGCTAAGAAAAGACTTCATTTTGACCAGGTATTGGATAAAATTGTAACCAGTAAAACCTGGGGATTCCCAATAATGTTTCTGCTTTTAGCTGTCGTTCTATGGATTACAATAACCGGTGCTAATTATCCCTCCAAGTTTCTTGCATACTTATTACTCGACAATGTTCATCCTATGCTTAAAGATCTATCTGCACAGATTCATCTTCCATTCTGGCTTGACGGTGTGCTTATAGATGGCATGTATTTGGCCACAGCCTGGGTTATAAGTGTAATGCTCCCTCCTATGGCTATTTTTTTCCCATTGTTTACGCTTCTTGAAGATTTTGGATTTCTGCCAAGGGTTGCCTATAATCTTGATAAAATATTCAGAAAGGCCGGTGCCCATGGCAAACAAGCACTAACCATGAGTATGGGATTTGGATGTAATGCAGCCGGTGTAGTAGCAACCAGGATCATTGACAGTCCGAGAGAAAGATTAATAGCTATAATTACCAATAACTTTGCGTTATGTAATGGGAGATGGCCAACACAGATTTTAATAGCATCATTATTTATAGGCAGTATGGTGCCAACTTATTTAGCCGGATTAATTTCTTCTGCAGCAGTAATATTTGTCGCAGTCCTGGGGATATTTCTGACCTTCGTGGTATCCTGGTTATTATCAAGAACCGTTCTGAGGGGTGAATCGTCAGCTTTCAGCCTGGAGCTTCCACCCTATCGTCCTCCCCGATTCTGGTTTACAATCTATACTTCATTGATTGACAGGACCATTTTTGTCCTGTGGAGGGCCATTATATTCGCCCTGCCAGCTGGTGCCCTCATATGGCTGGTATCGAATATTGATTTGAGTGGAATCAGCCTGGCTGAATATCTTGTCAACTGGATGGATCCTTTTGCAATTTTACTTGGATTAAACGGGGTCATTCTGCTTGCCTATATAGTTGCTATTCCAGCCAATGAAATAGTAATCCCCACCATACTGATGCTTACCGTGCAACTATCCGGGATTACTGGTATTGGCGAGGGGTCAGGTGTCATTTTTGAACTTGATAACCAGACCGATCTTATGCAATTGTTTGAAGCCGGCGGATGGACTCTTCTGACGGCAGTAAACCTGATGATCTTCAGTTTAATCCACAATCCGTGCAGTACAACTTTATACACGATCTATAAAGAAACGAGATCACTTAAATGGACAACAATTTCCGGACTTCTTCCCCTGCTAATGGGATTCATAATTACCTTCCTTATTGCTCGGGTATGGGGATTGTTTTAAAATTTCAGCCACTTTGATGCTTCAGAGCCACTCTTAAATAACCTAACCTTAAACCCCTTGCTGTTTGCGGTAGCTGCATACATCAGGAGGTCCTGATGGTTGTGTCTGCCTGCAGTATAAATAATGGCTGTTTTGTTTATGCTTCCATAGACTTTCTTCTGGGAAGCTGCTATATTAAATAGATCCATTTCACTGACATCCAGCATAGCCTTCCTGAGGTCAACCAGTATATATTCAAGTTTATTTACCTTAACCATGGTTCTTACATTCACCCTCACTGAATCAATCTCCTCCCTGGTGATTTTTCCGGAATAAGTAATCCTGAGTGTATTTGATGGATGAATGTCAATTTTGAAGGACATAACGGCAGTTTACTATCTGAGAATAATGCTAATTCTTCGGGACAAAGTTATTGATTAGACAAGCGAATTAACAGAAATTCAAACGATTTTTATATCTTTATACCAGGTGATCGATTTTTAAATTGATGATTATTTTTTCTCATAAGATCACAAATTCAATCAACACGAATTAAAACAGATCCTGAATTTTTAGCAGGATTATTAAGTGAATTAAATTGAAATCATGATAATCAGCATGAAAACTATTAAAATCAATCTTTTTTTCTACTTGTCTTTGGCAATAGTGATTGCAGGATGTTCATATAAAAATTCCATGAAGACCAATGTTTCCATTAAGGAGGAGGATTTTTATATCAATGGGAAACCAACGCTTGAAGGTGTATCATGGAGCGGAATAAACATGGAAGGACTGATCCCAAATTCAAGAATGGTTCAGGGTATTTTTGATGACTTGAATCCTGAAACAGTCGACAGGTGGGCATACCCTGATACAGATCTGTGGGAACCTGAGAGAAATGCAAACGAATTTGTTGCTGCTATGGATGAATGGCACAACCATGGGTTGCTGGCCTTCACAATAAATCTTCAGGGAGGTAGCCCCGAGGGTTATTCCAGACATCAACCCTGGATCAACAGCAGCTATACTGAAAGAGGTGAATTAAGACCGCGTTTTATGGCAAGACTCGATAAGATACTAAAAAAATCGGATGAGCTTGGTATGGTAACTATCCTGGGTCTGTTTTATTTCGGCCAGGATGAAAACCTTGCGAATGAAGAAGCTGTAAAGAATGCAGTTAGAAATGCCATCAGTTGGGTCCTAGAAAAAGGGTATGAAAATGTAATTATAGAGATTGCTAACGAATGCGACAACGCTGCATATCAACAGGAAATAATTCAAAAGCAAAGAATACCTGAATTGATCAATCTTGCAAAGTCTATAGATAAAAACGGCAGAAGGTTGCTGATTGGTACAAGTTTTAATGGGAACCAAATACCTAGTGATGAAGTAGTTAAAGTATCTGACTTTATTTTAATACATGGGAACGGTGTTAATGAACCAGCGCGGATTACAGAAATGGTTAATCAGACACGTGCACTTCCATCCTACAGACCCATGCCCATAGTTTTCAATGAAGACGATCATTATGATTTTGATAAGGACATGAATAATATGGTAGCAGCATTCTCAAGCCATGCTTCCTGGGGATTCTTTGATTTCAGAAGGGAGGGAGAAAGCTTTGAGGAGGGTTATCAAAGTGTACCGGTCGATTGGGGTATAAATTCCGATCGTAAAAAGGCGTTTTTCAACGCATTAAAAAAAATTACAGGAAATAATTGATATACAGAAGAAACATAGCTCTTATAAAAACCATATTTAACCGGTTTCTGGTTTTAATAATTCCATTCGTATATTTTATACACTGTTCTTATTACCATGGATTCAATTATCTCGAATTTCAGGAAAACATAAATGAATAATGGCAATGAATTCCAGAGAGAGAGTATTAACCACACTTGGACGCAAAGAGCCGGACAGGCCACCTGTATTTGCAACCCTTACTCCTCAGGCGGCTGAAAATCTCTCCAGATCAATAAATGTACCTTATGAACCGCCAATTGATTCTTTGTTGTCAACCCGTATTTCACATGTGGACCTGCTGACAAAACTGGGTAATGATTTTGTAGCCATTGCGGCTACATATCCGGAAGGAGGCGAAACGATAAAAAGGTCAGATGGGCATCTTGTTAATGAATGGGGAATGGTCTTCAAGGATACTGGACTATACAGTGAATTTATTGAATACCCCATGGGGGGTATTAAAACTAAAGCAGAAGTTTTTGAATATCCTTTTCCCGACCCCTTTGCTGCAGGAAGATTCGATATGGCCAGGCAGACTGTGGACAAGTTCAAAAAGAATTATGTGATCATCGGTGACCTGGAGACTTCTATATTTGAAACAGCATGGTATCTTGTCGGCCTGGAGAAATTCCTGATGGACCTTATGCTTTCTGAAGAATATTTACCTCCATTGCTGGACCGGATCATGCAGATCAATACGAAGATCGGGGAGGAACTAATCAGGATTGGTGCAGAGATTATCTGGTGCGGTGACGATTTTGGCATGCAACATGGTATGATCATGGATCCTGAAACGTGGAGATATTGGTTCAAACCCAGGATCAGGGAAATGTTCGAATCATTTCGAAAGGTAAATCCGGAAATCAAGATCGCCTGGCATAGTTGTGGATCCATAGTCCCCATTATACCGGATTTTATTGAACTGGGGTTGGATATTTTAAATCCCATCCAACCCAGGGCAAAAGATATGACGCCTGAATTTCTTAAAAGAGAATATGGTAAAGATCTAATTTTCTTTGGTGGAATTGATGTTCAGGAGTTATTGCCTTTTAAATCTCCTGATGAAATTCGATCTGACATTACAAGAAAGTGTCAAATTTTAGGAAAGGGAGGGGGATATATAGCTGCTCCGGCACATAATATACAGCCAGATACACCAGTAGAAAATGTGTTTGCCATGTACGATGCAATTATTAAATTTAATAGTTAATTATCTGGTTCAAATTAAATGAAAAAGCAAATAGCTTTTAAATAAATCCTCTTTGCCATTAAAAAAATGATGTATATTTAGTTAGTTTTTTTGAGATATCTATAATTCATAATCATGAAAGTGCATTTTTTACGAAATACCATATTCTTTGGATTTATCACCCTTATTTTAATTGCCTGCGAACCTAAGGTCAGAACCTGGGAGCTAAGTTCACCGGATGAAAGGCTCACCTTCGTTTTAACACATACAAAACTGGATCAGGATAACAAAACAGAACTTACTTATCAGGTTTTTATGGAAACCGAAGAAGGCCCGGTCGAGATGATCAAGCCTTCGTTATTGGGTATCACACGACTTGATGGGAATTTTACGAATCGACTTCGATTCGAATCAGAAACTGAGTTAAACGAATTTTCAGATAGTTATGAATTGATTTCAAGCAAAAAGCGTCATATTGAATACATCGGCAATGAATTGACCATTACGTTTAAAAATGATTCCAACCAGTTACTGGCAGTGGATCTCAAAGCTTTGAACGACGGAGTTGCTTTCCGCTACCGTTTCCCGGAAAACGACGAGTCTGTTTATACTGTGACAGGAGAGAAAACTTCCTTCAAGCTTCCCATGCCTGGAAAAGCATGGCTTCCTCCATACGATACAGTTACAAAGTATACACCGGCCTATGAAACCTATTATACAAATGGATCTGAAATTGGGGAAAATTCTCCTGGTGGTCAGGGATGGGCCTTCCCTGCCCTGTTCGAAACTCAAAATGCATGGGTATTAATTACAGAATCCAACCTTGGCGACAATTTCTACGGGGGACATTTACAACCCATTGTGGTTGACGGAACTTATGTTATCCGGTTGCCTGAGAAAGAAGAAGCCATGGGAACGTGTAGGCGGGAACCCGGATCAACACTACCCTGGGTCATGCCCTGGCGTGTTATCATGGTATCTGATAATTTAGAATCAATGGTGGAATCCACCCTCGTCCAGGATCTTGCAGATCCAAATATTGTTGAGGACCTGTCGTGGATAAAACCCGGAAGGGTCAGCTGGAGCTGGTGGTCCGATCATGATAGTCCCCAGGATTATGAAAAATTGGTAGCATTTGTAGACCTGGCAGCTGAGATGGGATGGGAATACACCCTGATCGATGCAAACTGGAATAGAATGAAGCGGGGCAATATTGAACAATTGGTTCAATATTCCCTGAGCAAAGGGGTAGATCCTCTTGTCTGGTATAATAGTGGCGGTCCGCATAATGAAGTTGGTGAACAACTACGGGATGCCATGCATATTAAAGAAAGAAGGCGTGAAGAGTTTGCCAAACTAAATGAATTAGGTGTGAAAGGTATAAAAGTTGACTTTTTCCAGAGTGATAAGTCCGACATTATTAAACAATACCATGATATTCTGAAAGATGCCATGGAATATAAAATTCTCATTAATTTCCATGGATGTACTGTTCCGAGAGGATGGGAAAGAAAATACCCGCATTTGATGAGCATGGAAGCTGTAAGGGGTGCAGAGTGCTACAGCTTCGACAGCAGATTCCCTGATGCTGCCCCATGGTATAATACCATTCTTCCCTTTACACGGAATCTTGTCGGACCTATGGACTATACACCCGTTTCATTCAGTGACCAGACCTATCCCCATATAACAACCTATGGTCATGAAATAGCCCTACCAGTGATATTTCAATCGAGCTTACTGCATTTTGCTGACAAGGTCAGTGTATTCAGGGAACTTCCTGAATTTGCCAGCGTTTTCCTGAAAGAGATGCCTGTATCCTGGGATGAAACAAAGCTGCTTGCCGGATACCCGGGAGATTATGTAGTAATGGCCAGAGAGAGCGAAGGTACCTGGTATTTTGGAGGCATAAACGGCACAGATGAATCCAGAACCATTGAATTGAAACTGCCCTTCATCAAAGAAGGCAGCTATCTTGCTGAAATCATCACGGATGGTGAAAAGGACCGCACCTTCATGTATTATAAGAAGCCTTTTGACAATACTACGATCCTGAAGGTGGAAATGAAACCTTTTGGTGGGTTCGCTGGCCGTTTGACCGATTTCAGAGAACCGGAAGAATAGAAGTTAAGATATTGCAAATTTTTTATCTATAGTTATTTGATATTATTTCTGAGGTATGCTGATTGAGTGCCGGAAAGTCAGTCTATCCCGGTTAAAAAACCCGGGTATTGGTTTTACCTAAATCTATAAATAAAAGATCAAGCAGATGATTTTGGAGGGATGAAAATTAGACGTATTATCCTCTTTATCCCCTTATTTCTTTTATTGCCTCCGGAAGGCAATGCAAGGCAGGATTCATCCGGTTTTTCCTTTTTAAAACGGGGCAGTTATTTTGAACAGATCATACTGGATCCAACGGAATGTCAGACTTCTGCCGGATTATTAAAAATATGGCGATCCGGGACACAGGATAACGGCATATACATCCCGGTCAACCTCGGCATTCAACAATCCATTGTACGATACGACTTTCATGCATCATCAGGCCTGGAACTGGGTTTTGCAGGCGCAATCTTTACACAATTCACCATTCGTAAAATGGAGGGTAACACCTATCTGGGTGAAATGGAGAATGCAGATTATAAGATCAGTATACTTTTAAATTACAGAATCCGGAGATTGTCGCTAAGATTGAGGGCTTTCCATACTTCATCTCACCTCGCTGATGACTATATTCTCAGAAATAATATTACCGAGCCAAATCCTGGCACATTGAACTATGAACAACTTGATCTCACCGGTTCCTATCAGTTAAATAAATTCAGAGTTTATGCAGGATTTGGATTAGTTGTTACACCGAATGCAGTCAGGGAACGATTTTCGATACAAACCGGGTTTCATTATAGAAAAGACTTGAATTCCAAAGGAAATTTCAAGTTCATTGCCGGAACCGATATAAAGATATTTCAGGAAAATGATTATTCCCCAAATGTAAGATCCGGCCTTGGATTCGAATTTGGAAATGCTGAATCAATGCATGCAGGGTTCATGATTGATTATTATACTGGCCATTTACCCTATAGCGTGATGGAATACGAAAAAGTGAATTGGTTTGGTTTTAGAATTATCCTCCTTAGATCGAGAATTAAATAAATAGATTTGTTATCCTATCAATCATTGCCAATTTTCAAATAATTCAATTGTAAATAAAATATTGTTTAATGATTAGAAGAATGGGCTTAATCTCATATTTCAGTAATATAAATACCATGAATCATATATTTATCAAGTGACTTCTATTCCAATTTAGACGAGGTATTGTCAAATTATTTTATTTTAAAGACTTTCCTGAAATGATAACCGTATATGGAATACGTAACGGCCATACTGAATACTTCTGGTCGATTGAATAGTGTCCATAACAATAACTTCCAGTAATATCTCCGGCCTTTTTTGAAGATGCCCAGGATCAAAATTGATTTGAGAAGTGCTTTTATATCCGACATACCAAATCGCTTTTTAAAATATTCGCTTTTCTGGTATCTCGACAGAAAACTTTTTACACGATGATAATAGGGTTTTCTGGAATATATTCCCTTGATCAGGTTTTGATACCCATGTTTCAGATCTTCAAAACTCATCTTTGGTATGAAATTGATGGCAAGATCCGTATTATTACCTGAGAAATTGCTTATAATTCTGTTCTCTTTTAACAGTCGCTTATATAACTTCGTTTTAGGTGGTGCATTAAGTAATCCAACCATCGCTGAAATTATTCCGCTATGTTGTATAAAGTCAATCTGCCGTTGAAATATGGATGGTTTATCATTATCAAAGCCCACTATAAATCCGCCCATAACAACAATTCCCTTATTTTGTATTTTGTGAACACTTTCAATCAGATCCCTGTTGTTATTCTGGAACTTGGAACATTCCTTCAAACTATCCTCATCAGGAGTCTCAATACCTACAAAAACACTCGAGAATCCACTTTTGACCATATTATCCAGTAGCACATCATCATCCGATAAATTGATTGAAGCCTCAGTTATGAACTTGAAGGGATATTTTCTTTCCTTCATCCAATTCGAAAGTCTGGGTAGCAGATCGGATTTGAGAAATTTACGGTTCCCGATAAAGTTGTCATCTACAAAGAACACCTCTCCTCTCCATCCGCTCTCATAGATGGAATTCAATTCCCCAATAATATGATCAGAGGACTTCAATCTCATTTTATTTCCAAAAAGAGCAGTGACTTCACAAAAATCGCAATTGAATGGGCATCCTCTGGATAATTGTAAGCTCATCACAGCATACTTCTTCCTGTTCAATAGTTGATATGCAGGCAACACGCTTTGACGGATATCAGGAAATTCCTTCGTTCCATATCTCCTTTTAGGTTTGCCTTGCTGAAGGTCGTTTAAAAATCCAGGCAAGGTAAGCTCAGCTTCATTGAGGACCAGGTGGTCTACCTGGGGAAAATGATCTGCTTCTTCAGTAAATAGCGGACCACCGGCAACTATCCTTCTATCCTTTGATTTACATCTCTTTATGAGAGCTTTAACAGAATCCAGCTGAATGGACATGGCACTGATGAACACCAGATCAGCCCAGAGGATATCCTTATCCTTGAGTGAATCGACATTCAGGTCTATCAGCTTGATTTCCCATTCCTCAGGCAACATGGCCGCAACGGTAATTAATCCTAAGGGAGGATGACTGGATTTTTTCGATATAAATTTTAAGGCGTACTTAAAACTCCAGAAAGTAACCGGAAATTCAGGATATAGCAAAAGTGCCTTCATAAATTTCAAATTGAAATGTAATTTATGAAAGAATTTAGGATTAAAGAAATAAAGGGTAAGAATACTACAACGCAAGCAGTATCTGAATGATACTTCCAATAAAGTACTTTAAAATAAATAATCCCGATTAATTAACGTTATATATCAGGTAGTTAAAACGATAATCAAAGGATGCACATGGGAGGTGATTGCCTGGATTTATCAGAGAAACTGAGAAATTACTTATCCTAATTACCTAAAATTAATCAAAAGTATATATGGGTAAGATTTTACGAATTTTCGAATCAAAAGAATTTTCATGTTAAAATGTAACTGGCTAATTTAAGATCCTGATTTTTTAGCAATTTTTAAGATTATAGATGAATAATACTGAAATATCAATAGAACCATTATTACGGGAATTTTTACAGGAAGATGAATTAATCTTCGATCTCGAAAAAGCTTTTACAAAATCAGTCTCTAATAAAGTAAAACTGGCTTTGATCAAAGATGTTCTTGATAAATCAAGGCGGAATATAGGTCCTGACGAGTACTATGCCTACAACGAATGGTTAACTATACTACTGGATAAAATATTGAATCTAGGAGAATCCGAACCCGAAAATGCCGCCTATTTCAGCCATCATGATGATATTCGGGAAATTGCAATTAGAAATTTGAAATCTGCCAGATCGGATCTGAAAATCTGTATGTTTACCATAAGTGATGATCCTATTGCCGAGACCTTGGATGCGTGCTACACCCGGGGAGTAAATGTAAGAATTATTACAGATGATGGAAAAATATTCGATAAAGGATCAGATATCCTGCCTCTTAATAAAAAAGGGATCAATGTGAGAATTGACTCCAATAAGAGTCTAATGCATCATAAATTTGTTATTATCGATAATATTAAATTATTAACCGGAAGTTATAACTGGACAAGAACTGGAGCGGATGTAAATAATGAGAATATGCTTGTTACAACCAATAACAAAATTGTCAGGGCTTATAAAAAGGAATTCCAAAGACTTTGGATGGAAATGAATCCAATAGATCGAAATGGAAAAAATAATGGAAAAAAATGAGTATTGACAAACTTATATTTTCAATACCCTCTCTATTCAATTCAGATCGATTTTAACACTTCAACTACTTTGTCAATATCATTTTCATTATTATACAAAGATATTCCTAAACGGGTTACTCCGCCTCTTTCGGATAATCCCAATACTTCTATTGCTTTTTGAGCATAAAAGTGACCATCCCACGCTGTAATATAATTTTCTGCTAGTTTTCCACATATTTCGATCGGATTGAGTGCATCATGAACAAAGGATAGAGTTGGTGCCCGTAGATCTTGGTTAAAATCCGGTCCAATGATCCTCAATTTAGGTATGGATCTAATTTCATTGTATAATAACTCAGCAAGTTGCTTTTCATGTTTACTAATCTTCTGAAAAGCGGTTGTTAATCTATCACGAAGAGATTTGCCTTCACCTAATGAGGATATAAAGGCAATTGCCGCATTAACACCTGCTAATGCTGCATGGTTTAATGTGCCGGTTTCTATGGAATAGGGTGCCATTTGTTCCTGGGTAGTGAGCCTCTCAACAGGCAATTTATCCAATTGTCCGGGTCTTGAATAGAGAAATCCGAGATGCGGGCCGTAAAACTTATAGCTGGAACAGAGCAGGAAATCCATTCCAATTTCTTGTACTGATATTGGGAAATGGGGAGCATAGTGCACTGCATCAATAAGAAGAAATGCTCCAGCCTTATAGGTAAGGGCCCGTACTTTCTTAATATCATTTACAGTTCCGAATGCATTTGAAGCCCAACCCATTGCAACCAAACGTGTATTCTCAGTAATTTTATTGTTAAGATCTTCATAATCTAATGTCCCATTCTCTAAAATACCCACTTCTCTGACCTTTATCCCCTTGGACCTGAGGGATAACCATGGTCCTCTGTTTGCTTCATGATCCAATTGTGTAATAAGTACCTCATCCCCAGGAATAAGTAGTTTTGAAAAAGCACGGCTCAGAGCAAAGTTCAATGTTGTCATATTCTGACCTATTGAGATCGCTGAGGGATCTTCTGCGCCAAGGAATATAGCCATATTTCTCCTGGAATCTTCTATGATCCGGTCGGTTTCAATAGATGTTTGAAACTGTCCGTGCGTATTAGTATTATAAAACCTGTAATAATTTGATATTGCGCGGATCACCCGTTTTGGTACTTGAGTACCACCAGGCCCATCGAAAAAAGTAAGTGTATTCCCTTTAATTTTTCGTTGCAATGCTGGGAAATAATCCCTGGCATCCTTCAATTCAATTTTCCTGGTTTTCATTGTTGAATATTGATGATTATAGCATTTAAATTCAAATAAATTTAGCTCAACTAAGTTAGAACAATTATTTGAGAAAAAACTTTGCAAGAACCTTCAATTGAACTAATTATGCAAATCAAATAATTTCATTAATTCAACATTTGTAAATGAAAAAGGAAAACAGAGGTCCATGGTATTAAAATCTACTGATTTTCTGCAATTATACTTCGGCCTAAAAAACAATGGTTTGATTTATGATATATTTACAATTGTTTGAATCAAAATATAAAGCACATTATAATGTTACAATTTAACAATCCATACCTGACTTTAGGAATGTTAAGAAAATATTGAAGTGAATTCATGTAAATGAGGAAGATAATAATTGTATCTCTTTTAAGCATCTTCTCTCTTTGTCTGGTTGTTGTTTCAATACTAATAATATACTCAATCAAACACCAGGATTCTGTAGAGAATGGAATAGTCGATTATATTAATTCGAGTTTTAACAATTCTGTACACATTGAGGGCTTCCATTTAACTTACCTGAACAATTTCCCGAATGCCAGGTTGAAATTATCCAACGTTGTGCTATTTGATGATACCACTGAACTTATTAATATAGGTAGTATTCAGATACTTTTCAACCTCCGGCAGTTTCTTCAGGATAGTATTAAGATCAATAGAATCATTGTCAGTGATGCTATGGTTATCAATAAAATTGATAGTAACGGGAATAAGCCGGTATTCAAGATAGCACATCATGAGCCAGGAAAAAAGAGGACCAGCATTCCTGTCGACATATATTCACCTGACCTGGAATTGAATAATGTAAAACTCTACCTTACCAACGATTATAAAAAGAATGAAACTTATGCAACCATTCAACAGAGTCTATTCAACCTCGATATTAATAAGGATTTAATTAAGTTATCAGGCAATTTTGAAGGGGAACTTGATTCTTTAAAGTCAGGAGGTATAACCTTGTTTTCAAACAAAAAAGTAATTGGAAAAGATATTGTCCTGAAGATAAATACTGAAGAACAACATACCTATCTTGAAAGCGGATACCTGAAATCTAATACACTAACCCTGCATCCAACCATTTCCTTTAGAAAAAAGGAAAATGGCAACAAAGTAAAACTAAAAATAGAAAGTCAGGGCAATCTCGATGATCATTTGAGTATCTTAAACCTGCCGGATAACATTCGCCTAAATCAAATAAATGAGGATGCCGAAATTAAAATATCCTATAATCAGGATGGATTGGTGAATCCTACTACACGTCCCTTTAATCAATTAATATTTGAAATTAAAAATGCTGATTTTGATAGCCCGATTTTGCCTTACCCAGTTAGAGACCTGCATGTTATCGCTAATTACAATAATGGGGAATTGCATGGACCTGCAACCAATAACCTGATTGTAGATATACTGAATTTCAAGGTTGAAGAAAGCTATGTCGATGCCCAATTAACGATCAATAATTTTAAGGATCCGATTGTAAAGGGTCATTTTAAATCTGAAATTGACCTATATCACTTCCTCCATGAGGATATCATCACTGCCTCAGGAAAAATCAATGTTGATTTGTTCTTTGATGGTAAGATAAGTGAATTTAAGGAACTTCATTTGAATAATAAACAACATGCATATGGGAAGATACAGATTGATTCGGTTGATCTCATATTAAATAAATCGCAGCAACGGATTAGCATACCTACTGCGAAATTAAGTCTGGACAATCATTTTATCAGGATTGAAGACCTTAAAGGACAAATCATGGATTCCAACATTGAAATCCAGGCTGAACTGAATAACCTTGATCAGTTCATTTTAGGACATAATACTCCTCTTACCGGTAATATTGATATTTCATCGGATTACTTTGACTTATCCTCATTGAATCTAACAAATGATACCTTAAAGAAAGATGAAAAATATTTTCGTATGCCCAATCTCAATGTAGATTTAAACATTAGGGCGAATAAAATTGATACGGATTTTGGCTCTATTGATCATTTAATCATTAGTGGTAATTTAGATCATGATACATTTAACATTTATAATATGATCTTCGATTTTATGGAGGGGAATATTGAAAGTAATCTATCAATACTAATCAATGCTGATGACGGGCCTCAAATTACCGGGGGAAGAATTAATGCTCAATTCAATCAGCTCGATATAGATGACTTATTAGATATTCCCCGTAAAAATAATGGCAGCACAAAAACCACCAATCTTCCTCAAAATATAAACATGAAGATGGAGCTTTCAATTAAAAACGGAATTGTTTTTGAAAGTGAGTTCAGTGATCTTGACATGACCGTTAATTTTTCAAAGGGTGATATTGAGGTAGAGAAATTTACTACTGGATTCTTAAATGGAAATTTATCTATTAACTCGGAAATAAAATACAACGCTGATGGAATATGGCTTATACAAGCCGAGGGGAATGCTATATTCCCTTACCTATCTGTCAGGGAGCTTCTAAATGACTTTCATAATAAAGAATTATCCTCCGATAAACCAAAAAAGATCACCACGATCCCTGAATTAGTGGATATTAACATCGATATTGAAATCGACAGTCTTTTATATGGCACTAATATGTTCAATGACATACATACAGGATTAAAAGTATCACGAGATGAAATTGATTTAGAAGATTTTTCGATAAAATTAAATAAAGGACTGGGACAGATCGATCTTCAGGTAATTGATTACCTAAAACAAGAACCCAGAGTAAATGGCAATATCGATATTGCTATTGATTCCACAAATGTTCAGACAATTTATGAGACGATCAGTGGTTTCAGTACCAATGAAAAGCATAAAGAAGAACAAATTGCACATACAATCCCATATAATATTGATCTGGATGTAAATCTGACCGCACGGTATTTACAGTTTCAAAGTCTGGTTGTTGAAAATTTAAATCTCTCCAGCAGTTTGACTGATGGGACCCTGAGCATTAGTGATATAAATTTCAATACATCTGAGGGATATGTTGAATTCTCAGGTTTATGTTATCAAAATATAAACAAGACTATTGACGGTCATTTTTATTCCACAGGCACTAATTTATCTATTGAACCATTGATATCTTCATTTTCAAAGGCTGACCTGTCCAATGAGGCATACGGTAATTTTGAGGGTTATATATCATATAATGCTGAAGGATTGTTTCAGATGGATAGCTTGTTAAATTTGGTGAATGAGCAAAATCTGTTTTATGCTGATATCGTTATCGAGGAAGGAAAGATTTTTAACAACCCGGAACTGGATACGACTTTCTCATTTATAGGCCACAAATCAAAAGATAGTATACTTATAAAAAATTCTGAGTTTCAGATGTATATTGACGGTACTAACATGATTATACAGGATATACTGGTCAACAACAGCATCAGTGACATGAATATTTTTGGGAAATACTACTTATATGATTCTGTTGTGAATCTGAATTTTCGTGTAAGCCTTATGGATCTGTTTTTCAGAACTAAGAAAAAAAGATATATTGATACTGAACAGGGGAAGATCAGATTATTCAAGGATCTAAGTATTTTTATTGAGCTAGATAATTCTTCTCCAAAACACAGGATCAAAATTCATCCTAAACGTAAACACAGACTCAAAAGAAGAGAACTAGCCAATGAAATTGACAATATCACCAATAAATATCGAACCAGATTAAACGAAATATATCTGGAAGCAGAGCCTATGCTACAGGAAAGCAAATTACCTCTTGAAGTAAAGAACAAGCAATGATTCTAAAGGATTAATTTTCTCATCAGGAATATTCTATTATATACAAAGGGTATTTCTGAAATTCTTAAAAATCTATTTAAACCTCAATTTTTGTCATTTAACAATTTTTCAGATTAATTTTAAGTTTTTAACGGGTAAAATTTCAAATTATAAAGAAAGCATAATGAATAAAAGAAGAGAATTTTTAAAAACAACCGGAGCCCTGGCAGCAGGGAGCCTCGTTCTTCCCTATGGCTGCACTTCAAAGAAAAAGCCAGCCGATGTTGAAGAGGTTTTGGAAGAGACAGAAAAAAAAGAAATTGGTCTACAGCTTTACACCTTGCGTAATGAAATTGAAGCTGAAGGCATTAAACCTATTCTTGAAAGGGTAGCCAAATTGGGATATACCTGGATGGAAGGATTCAAGTATGAAGATCGTAAGATCCTGGGTCTTGCTCCTGCCGAACTTAAAAAAGTGATGGATGACCTGGGATTAACCATGCCAAGTGTTCACGCCGTAACAGAAGTATCAAGTGATGGTGGCAAAGATGCTGTAATTAAGCAAATGGCTGAATCAGTAGAAGATGTTAAAGCTACCGGAGCTAAATATCTTGTGTGGGCATATTTACAGGAAGAAGACAGAAAGAGTATTGAAGACTATAAACGTCATCTGGAAACCTGGAACCAGTTTGGTAAGATCTGCAAGGACAATGGATTACAGTTTGCCTATCACAATCACGATTTTGAATTCCTTACACCTGATGGAGTTAATGCCTATGATTTAATCATGGAAAATTCAGATCCTGAAGAAGTTAAATTTGAACTTGACCTGTTTTGGATCACCAAAGCCGGATATGATCCTGTCGAATATTTTGAGAAAGCACCAGGCAGATTTCCATTATGGCATGTGAAAGACCTGATTGAACAACCTTTCCAGAGTGAAGACGGAGAAGAACGATATTTTGCCGAAGTGGGTAATGGTGTAATTGATTTCGCCAGGATCTTCAATGCCCGTGAAACGGCTGGTTTGGATTATTTCTTTGTAGAGCAGGATTTTACACAAAGAACACCATTTGAAAGTATTGAAATCAGCATTGATTATATGAATAAGGCTGACTTTGTTTAAAATTCAAATATTCAAAAAAAAAGGCTGTCCCTTTTAATAGAGACAGCCTTTTTTTGTTAAGTTTTGTTTAATTTATTCTATCTGAAAGTCCAATATCAACTCAGCCTTTAACTGAGTATCATCAGTATTCTTCAATTCTTTTTCAAGTGGTTTGGTACGGTCGATTAAAACCAATTTACTACATTTACGTAAAACCGGCATTAAATCTTCGAGAATTATAATCCGTCCATGATGATCACAATCATTTAATCTTTTCAGTTCATCCAATTTCTTATTATAAATACTTTCACAGGCTTCATAAATATTCTTTTTTCTGATCTTGGTAACCTTCGTATCATTCATGCCTCCATAATGCACATTTACTTTCTCTTCCTTAACATACAGTTGATCAATTCGCGTTTTATATGCATATGTCTGTTCCCATATATTGAAATACTCATTACTCCACCGGTCTTTTTTACGTTCCAGCTGATTATAAAAATCATATAAATTCACCAGGGTACCGTAGGATTCCCTCGTTTCTTCAAAAAGATCAAAAAATTCATTGCGAATATTAGTGTCACTCAAAGAATTATTGTCATTTAAAATTTGTTCAACTTCAGCTATATCATTTGATAGCCTCTGGTATTCTTCTTCTACTATATCAAGATCATAGATCTCGAACGTTCTATAGATTTCACCGGCGTCAATTTTAATTTTTCTTACTTCTGCCTGATATTCACTTACACTAAGGCCATTCTGGCTGCTATCACCATCAGAACTTAATGCTAAGCTGCAAGAGAACATAAATACTATAATTAGAAAGTATGCTTTATTCATTTGTTGAGTAGTAATATAAAAGATAACATTAGGAAACTCGATTTGATTCCAGATTTTCCAAAAAACTCCACAAATATGCATATTTTATTCATATTTTATGAGGTTTTATTGAATGGATATTAATTCTGAATCAGGCATTTTAGGAAGACATGATCCATTAACATATTCCAGGTATTTCCTCCCCTTTTCATTCACAGGCAGGCAAGGAATACAATCCCCAATGAATGAGAATCCCAAACCTGGCATCCTGCCTCGATTCCAGGTTCTCCTCTCTGGTGAGGGGAACATTTTCATTTTTATTATCAGAAGATAATGCTGACGACAGGATTTTGATAATATATAAAAAGAATCTTTAATAATATTTTTGGAATTAGTTTAAGTTAAAATTTCTGAATAATTATAGGATATTTCGAGATATTTTTATCTGTATGTAAACACTTTGGAAGGAGTATGGGCTTCTTTCATAATGCGTTCAATTTCTTTAACTATTTCTGGATAATCTTCTGATATATCATTCATCTCTTCCGGGTCTTCGACTAAATTGTATAATTCTATAGGATTATCAGGCTGATTTTTAATATTCAGTCTGATTCCTTTCCATTGATTTAACCTTACGGCCTGTTTACCTCCCTGTTCATAAAATTCCCAGAAAAGATATGGATGTTTATTCTGCATTCCTTCCTGTTTTAATGTTGGAAGGAAAGATATGCCATCCGTATTAGCAGGCGTATTAATTCCTGCTATATCACAAAAAGTTGGCATTATATCCCAGAATGCAGATATATGTGCTGTTTTTATACCACTCTGAATCTCTTGAGGCCATCGTACAATAAAGGGTACACGAATTCCTCCTTCGTATAAATCCCTTTTATACCCCCTGAGGATACCATTTGAGTTAAAAAAATCAGGATCGGCACCACCTTCGAGATGAGGCCCATTGTCACTTGTAAATATGAATAGGGTATTATCCCCAATTTCCAGTTCATTAATTTTATTCAGTATATCACCTACAGCAAGATCAAGTCTTTCCATCATAGCTGCAAATGCTGCCCGTGGATACTCTTGAGAGCCATATGGTCCTTTTCTGTACCGTGGGCCATCATCTAAGCCTTCATATGGTGTTTCTTTAAATTTACCAAGATACTTTTTAAATAATGAATCTTCCGGAACAAGCAATTCTGCATGGGGTATTGTATAGGGTAAGAAAAGAAAAAAAGTATTATTCCTGTTTTTTTCTATGAACTCAAGTGCTTCCCTGTGGATTATATCATGACTGAATTGCAACGTACCTCTGTTATCGTTTCCATGCAGGAAGATGGTATCCTTGTTATGCCATAAATATTCCGGATAATAATTGTGCGCAAGGCTTTGGCAATTATACCCAAACCATTCATCAAAGCCCTGGTTAACTGGATCACCCTCTGTCCCAGGACCACCCAAACCCCATTTTCCAAATCCTCCAGTTACATATCCAGCTTTTTTTAACAGTTCTGGCAATATTTGAAGTGAATCGGGGATGGGATACTGCCCCTCAGGCTGTACGCCTTTATTTCCTCTAATAAATGTATGTCCTGTATGCTGACCTGTCATTAGCGATGATCGTGATGGAGCACATACAGTACTCCCGGAATAATGTTGGGTAAACAGCATTCCTTCAGATGCCATCCGATCGATGTTTGGGGTATTAAAAATTTTCTGCCCATAACATCCAAAATCTCCATATCCTGCATCATCTGCGATCAGGAATATAATGTTGGGTCTTTGATCAATAACCTGATCATTCGAAGATTCACATGAAGACAATAATGATACTATAAAGAATATTTTAAATATTTTTTTCATGAAATTTGAATTATATTATTATAATTTCCATGTACTTAACCAATTAATCATTAAATCTGACCAGGTTTTAAGGCTTGGATTCTCAAGTGCCATACCTACTCCATGCCGTCCTGTTTCATATATGTGCAATTCCACAGGAACATTATTTTCAATACAGGCTTTTGCAAAACTCAGGCTGTTCTGAGGAGGCACCCCTTTATCTTCAGCGGTATGAAATAAGAAGGCTGGTGGATTATCCTTTGTAACCTGATGATTGTTTGATAACTGCCTGGCCAAATCCTTGTCGGGTTCGTCCCCGAGTAATGCTTTTGCCGATCCGGAATGTGCATAGTCGTCTATAAGAGATATTACAGGATAGCCAAGGATAAGCCGGTTGGGTCGCGCAGATACGGATTCGGCCAGGTTATCATGCTTATCTTTATATAAGTCAGGTTGTGTGGCTACAGTAGATGCAAGATGTCCCCCTGCACTAAAACCCATTATTCCTATCCGTTCCGGATCTATATTATAGTCGTTCGCATTTTTTCGAAGATAGCGGATAGCGCGACATGCATCAGAATATGAGCCGGGATATCTGTCTGGGAAAACCCTGTAAGTAAGTACTATTCCTATTATTCCATTCAAAGCAAAAAGCCTCGCAAAGGGTTGTCCTTCGTGGGATGCCTGAATATGATATCCACCACCCGGACAAATCAAAACGGCTGCAAATTTCTTATTGGTGTCCTTGTCGCGAACAGTTGGATAGTAAATTTTAATTTTAGGTCTGTATTGTGGATTCTGACCATTGTTTTCTGATCCATCCGGCCACAAGTATAATTCTTCATCCTCCAAAGCAGGGTCCGGATCCTCAGGATTTTTGAGTGGCCCAGACACAGCAGATTGTGATAATCCTAAGGCACCCAGGATCATAGTACTATTTTTCAAAAATTTTCTTCTGTTAAAATTCATCATATCATATTATAATTCAAGATAAGCAGCATATCCTCCCCCCCGTTCCATTCTCAGTTTAAAGGGTTGACCTCCTTCAATATTTTTTGATCCAACATTTATTTCTGTAGGCTCAACATTACTCTTTTCACTATCTTCAAAGTAGTATAATTTATATTTTCCTGCAGGTAAAAAATCCAGATCTACTATAACTTCTCTAGGAATACTATTATTCATCCCCCCGATATACCATCTTTTTCCTTTTTTTCTGGCCATGAAAATATACTCACCTACTTCACCACATAAAAACCTGGTATCATCCCAGCTGGCAGGGACTTCCATAAGGAATTCTATACCTTTCTGGTCTTTATAGTTGTCAGGATGGTCACAGGCAACAGTATATGGACTATAATACACGACGAACATCGCCAGTTGATGTGCCCTGGTGGTCATAACCTGAGCGGGTTTCCCGTTTCTGAAGTCTTTTGCCGTCACATTTAAAAATCCTCCGGGAGTATAATCCATATGGCCAGCCAGCATTCTTGTATATGGAAGCGTTACATTATGTTCAGGTGTTATTCGACTCGACCATTTGCTATACTCATTTCCAAGCACGCCTTCCCTTGTCATCAAATTGGGATATGTTCTGCTCCAACCTGTCGGTTTATAGGCCCCATGGAAATCGACAACTAATTTATGCTCAGCGGCCTTTTTTACTACCTTATGATACCAGTTGACCATTTCCTGATCATCCCTGGCCATAAAATCAATTTTCACACCAGATATACCCCAGGACTCATATAGGGCGAACGCTTCATCCATCTGTTTTTCAACATGATCCCACAATAGCCACAATATTAACTTAACATCTTTATTATTTGCAAAATCAAGCACTTCGGGCATATCTACTGCCGGATTTACAGTAGTGATATCTGCATTCGGATCTGCTCTGAAATCCCCATTTGTGGTAAAAGGTGCCCCATACCAGTGCCAATCAATCAGCATATATTCCCAGCCCATATCTGCAGCAAGTTGAATATAATCTTTTATGGTTTCAGTATTCATGTTTACCTCCCCGCTCCACCAGTGGTCCCAGGCACTTATACCCGGCACAATCCAGCCTGGATCTTTTATCTCACAGGGATCATTCAGATTGTTTACAATTTCAGATTCAATTAATGCTCCAGGGGAATCACCGAGCATAATTACACGCCAGGGTGACCATGAGCCCGGTAAGATTTTTACTTTTTCCTGCGGATTTCCCGGCAAAGGGGAAAGGTCGGCTTCTAAAATTATAGAATTACCGATGTTTCTTCTTTTCAGGTACATTCCAGCCCAGTCTGTCAGATCGGCTTCCGTTATTGCAGCATAACATTTATTATCAATTTTCGCTAATAAGGGCAAACCTATAACCTGTTCAGGCCTAATTTCCTGCAAGAACAAAGAATTGAATTCTTCCTCCTGATGCGAAGCATATGATCTATAGTCTGCGGCCCAAACCTTGTGGTTGCTGGTAAATTTAAACGATGTCAATTCATCCAATAAGATAAGTCTTTCTACATCCTGGTAATTTGGCAGAAACCTTTTCCAACTCTCCGGTATATGATACCTGAACGCAATGCCATCGTTATAGGCTCTGATGGCAATTCTTATCATCCGCTCGGGAAATTTATCCTCCTGAATATCAATAATTAATTCGTTATAATAGTTTAAAACCTTATCAAAACTACCCACTACAGGTTTCCAGGTTTCATTGACAGAACTTTTCTCATGATGTATTATACTCACATTTTTTCCAAAATAGGGTGCCTGTGAAAACTGAAGACCGATCACAGAATTCCCTAAGACATGAATCCCCTTATACCAAACTCCATACTCTATTATTTCACCTGCTGTGATCTTTATTTCTGAAGATTGATCAGGGGATTGAAGGATAAATGATTGGGAAAGGATCTTAAGTGGCAAAAAAATTAGGACAAGCATTAAAAAATAATGTGTTTTCATAAAAATTGAGTTATTTAAAAAAATACGATTAGTCCGAATCAGAAATATTATCCGAATATAATAATTCCTTATAAGAAAATCCTATAGAATACTGGTTAAGCCTACTCTTCGCTTTTTCCCGCATTTCAATAAAATAGTTAACATTTTCATATATCTTACATCGGTACCTAAAAAATAATTTTTAAAAAAATATTAAAAAAGTATTATTTTTTATAAAAATAGTTTAATTTTACTCCTAGTTCAGCGTAACCTATGATTTATATGAAGAGATTAAGTCGGATCGCCCAGCACTACCCTTTTAATTTCCTGGTTTTAATATTGATCTTAATTCTGCAGGGATGTTCCGGCAACATTGAAAATGAAATTAATCAGACCCGCCTAATTGTAACACTCGTTGATTCCCCGGCAGATTATCACAAAGTAAATGTTGACATCCGGGAAATAAGCCTCAAAACTGATGGGACTGAAATTAATGATGGATGGATAGTCCTTGATAAGTTTAATCCTGGTGTTTATAATATCCTGGAATTCACGGGTGGGCAGGAATTACCTCTGGCTGATATGGATTTCCCTAATGGTACTATATCACAAATAAAGTTGAAATTAGGGAAAAATAATACACTAGCAACAAGGAGTCATATCTCAACTTTATTGCTTGCAAACAATTACACAGAAGGCTATATTTTTAATGTGAATGAGATTATAGCTGGTGGAGGCACGCAACATTTACGGATTGATTTCGATGCTGCGCAGTCGATAAGTAAATTAGGTAACACCGGACAAATGATGTTAAAACCAGTTATCAAATTAATGTCGGAATCAAAAACCGGATCAATATCAGGGCAGGTCAATCCGGCTCAAAAGAATGTATTGGTGAATGTAATCGCAAACAACAGAATCGTCGCATCCAGTTATGCTACTGAGAATTCCAGTAAATTTTTTGTTCCCGGCATTGAAGCGGGAATCTATGATCTATCTTTTGAATCCAGTGACGATAAATTTCAGGAATACATCAGGGATGTAGAAGTGACAATTGGGCTGGTAACCGAAGTAGGGAGTATCTCCTTTGATTCAAATGATGATGACTAGAGCATTTCAATAAAGTTTAAGCAGTCTGGACCACTATAATTCTTTCAAAGCAAACAACTCAGCGATTTTAGTTATTACTTCCACACTTTTTTCCATCGACTGAATAGGAACAAATTCATATTTCCCGTGAAAGTTATGTCCTCCAGCAAATATATTAGGGCATGGCAATCCCATATAAGAAAGTTTTGATCCATCGGTTCCTCCTCTAATTGGCTTTTTAATAGGTTCAACCCCAACAGCCTGCATAGCTTCTTCGGCTATATCGACAATATATTTAACTGGTTCAACCTTTTCCCGCATGTTGAAGTACTGATCTACCAGTTCGATACTTACTCTTCCACTACCGTATTTGAGGTTCATAAATTCAGCACAATCATTTATCAATTGCTTTTTATACTTGAATTTATCTAAATCATGATCCCGAATTATATACCTGAAAGTGGTATGCTCAACTTGTCCATTGTAATCAATGAGATGGAAAAAGCCCTCATAATCCTTGGTATATTCGGGACGCTGGTCGACCGGAAGCATCGCATTGAATTCCATGCCAAGCAGAATCGCATTGATCATTTGGTTTTTTGCAGTCCCAGGATGAACGTTCCTTCCCTGTATCTTTACTTTAGCAAGGGCAGCATTAAAGTTTTCATATTCAAGTTCACCAATTTGCCCGCCATCCAAAGTATAGGCCACATCCGCACCAAATTTCTTAACATCGAATTTATCTGCTCCCCGGCCAATCTCTTCATCCACAGTGAAACCGACACGGATCTTGCCGTGTTTAATTTCGGGATTATTTATCAGATATTCCATTGCGGTCATTATTTCAGCAATACCCGCCTTATCATCAGCTCCTAGTAAAGTGGTCCCATCGGTGGTAATGATATCCTGACCCTTATAAAACAAGAGTTCGGGAAAATCCTTAGGGGATAACACCATATTCAATTCTTTATTCAGTTCAATATCACCCCCATCATAATTTTTGATTATTTGGGGTTTTACATCCTTTCCCGACATGTCCGGGCTGGTATCCATGTGAGAAATAAATCCAATTACAGGTACTTTTTTTTCAATATTCGATGGTAACGTCGCCATAATATAGGCATGATCATCAATGGTTATTTCTTGAAGTCCGATTTCCTTAAGTTCCTCAACAAGTTTCCTGGCCAGATCCCATTGCTTTTCTGAACTTGGACAAGATTGTGAAGATTCATCGGATTGTGTATCTATTTTTGCATAACTGAGAAATCGGTCTGTTACAGTCTTCATAAAAATCAGGTTTAAGTATTTATCACAATAATACTGGAATATGTGATTATTTTAAAAAGGAGATTAAATTCTTTCAGGCATAGAGTTCAAAAAATATTTAAAAGAAATCCCGCCTTCCTGCAGCAGGCAGGCTCAAGGCGGGATCATGTTATTGTTGAAATATACTTTGTGTGGATTGTTTAATACATCTGATTTACCAGTTTACACCAGGTATCCCTGTCCTTAATCTTAAAGTTCAGTTCCGCCCCATCTTTTTTAACAATGTTCATTCCATTATTTGAGAAGAAACCAGTTTTAAAAGGAATGACCTCTTTAATGTCAACCGGTATGATTTCCATATTACTTTTTGAGTGTGATTCACTTTTGGATTTAAAATAGATTCTCTGATTGGTCAATATTAGTTTACCATCTACTTTGCTTCCATTCATATATTGAGAATCTCCAGCCTTTACAACTTGTTCATTTGGCTTCAGGTCAATTTTCATGATTTCAATTTTTTAATTCCTTCCCTACGGGTAAAACATTTATTATGCCAAAAAAATATTCATTTGATTATCAACCTCTTACAACGGCTTTTGATAAACAAAATGCAATATAGTGTCCGGTTTTGAAATTAGGTTGTTCGATATAATACAATTAACCCTGAAGACATTGTATGAACAATTTGGTATATATTTGTTAGTATTATTTATTCTGTATACAGAAGAGGATGGGAAAAGCAGTTTGTTTTTTTTTATTAAGTATTTTTTTTCTTAGGGTATCTTACAGCCAGGTTAACTTAACTTCCAGCAATCTTCCTATTGTTTTAATTGACACCCATGGACAGGAGATCCCAAATGAGCCAAAGATTCCTGCCACTATGCGCATAGTTGACAATGGGGCCAGTCAAAGAAATGAGATTACTGGTCCTTATAATGATTATGATGGCAATATAGGTATAGAAATAAGAGGTTCCTCCTCCACAATGTTTGAAAAAAAATCATATGGCCTTGAAATATGGGATGAAAACCTGAATGATACGATAGCATCAATATTGGGTATGCCGGAAGAAGAAGACTGGGTGTTGCATGGGCCATACAGCGATAAAAGTCTGATGAGGAATGTGTTGACCTTTAAATTGGGTAGGGACCTTGGACGATATGCTTCAAAAACAAGATTTGTTGAATTGGTTCTAAATAATGATTATAGAGGTGTTTATGTATTCATGGAGAAGATCAAACGCGATAGATATCGTGTAGATATTGCAGATCTTAGCCCAGAGGAGAATACAGGTGATGACCTGACCGGGGGATATATAATCAAACTTGATAAATTTGATGGAAGCAATACCGGTGGTGGATGGGCTTCACCTTATCGACCTCCGGGGTACACTAAACATGATCAGCGAATATATTTTCAGTTTGATTATCCAAAATCGAGAAATATTAGCCCGCAGCAGAAAGCATATATTGAAGATTATGTAACTGCATTCGAAGATGCTCTGCAAAAAATACCATCCAATGATGTGGTAGATGGATATAAATCCTATATCGATTTAGAATCTTTCGTGGATTTTGCCATTATAAATGAACTCAGCCGAAATGTTGACGGCTATCGTTTAAGCACATTCCTGCATAAGGACAAAGACAGCAAGGATGGGAAATTATATATCGGACCAATCTGGGATTTTAACCTGGCATTCGGTAATGCTGATTACTATAATGGCTCAGATACTGAAGGATGGGGCTGGAATTTTAATTTTAACCCGGCAACCAATGATGACTTCTGGTTGATTCCCTTTTGGTGGCAAAGGTTTCAGACTGATCCTGAATATATGAACTTGTTAAAAAACAGGTGGCAGGATTTGAGATCGGGTCCCTATAGTACGGAAAGAATACTTTCTTTTATAGATTCAACAGCTTCAGTATTAGAAGAATCTCAGACCAGGAATTTCCAGAGATTTCCAATCCTCAGTCAATATGTCTGGCCGAATGCATATGTCGGCGGGTCATATACCAATGAGATTCAATACCTGAAGGACTGGATCGTGGCAAGACTAAACTGGCTGGACCAGGCTATCGACAATACGGTAACTGCTTTACCAGAAAAAACTTTGAATACTTCTTCCATTAAAATATTACCTAATCCTTTTTCTGATGAATTATATATACAGTTACCTGACAAATTCTCAGACCCACAGATCATAATACATAATATTCTGGGAGAAAAAATTATAGAATTTATACCGGATCATATATCAGAAAACGGAAGGATATATTGGAACACATTAGATCGGACAGGTAAGCATATATTCCCCGGCATATATATTCTTGTTCTAAAAAATGAGGGAAATATTATTACAAGTGAAAAAATCATAAAATATTAGTAATTGTACTATTAAAATTGACCGGAATGCCAATATATTTATATTTTGGCTTTTGTTTTTTGATATTTTGTTATCCCTGATCAATCATGTCAATAGAAGAATTATGCAAACAGTTCAAATTACCTTATGATGATTTTCATCATTCACTACTGGGTGAAGGACTCATTAATGACACCTACCTGATCTCCTCCAGGAATACCACCCACAAAGAGAAATTTGTTTTACAAAAAATAAACAAGATCGTCTTCAATGAGCCTGATAAGGTGATGAGTAATCTAATTAAGATCAATGAGCATCTTGAGAAAAAAGGCTCGGATAGCCTAAAGTTGATAGAATCAAATAATGGTGATTTATTTGTGATTGATGAGAACGATGATTACTGGAGAGTTACAAGATATCTGGAAAATACAAGAACATTATTTGAGGCCAATGACCCATTAGTAGCGTATGAGGCAGCCAAATCCTATGGTAAATTTTTAAATGATATTCATGATCTCAACATTTCTGAAATCTTTGAAACAATTCCAGGATTCCATAACTATGTAAACCGTATCTCACAATTAAATGAATCAATAAAAAATAATAATTCCGATAGATTAAAATTTTGTCAAAAGGAAAAGGAAATAATCTCAGATAAGCAAAAATATATTTTTCAGTTCTATGATTTGAAACTTCCGATCCGTGTTATACACAGTGACACGAAAATAACCAACATATTGTTTGATGCTGAATCCAGAAAGGGAAAGTTGGTAATTGACCTGGACATTTCCATGCCAGGATCTATACTCTACGATTTTGGAGATATGGTACGATCATTTACAAATACACTACAGGAAGATGATCCTGATGTTTCATCAATCGATGTAAAGTCTGATATTTTCGAGCAGCTGACAAGGGGATTTTTAGAAAGCACCAAACCTTTCATATTGGAAAAAGAATCCAAAAACCTTCTGTTAGGTGCAAAACTTGTGGTTTTAATTCAGGCCATCCGAAATCTTACAGATTATCTAAAAGGAGATGTTTATTATAAGACAAACTATGAAGAACATAATCTTCACAGGGCACAAAATCAGCTTAAGCTACTTGAGAAGCTCGAATACCACGAGGATAAATTACAAAAAATGATAGACAAATACAGATGATCCATCCAGGTGATTGAACTATATTTTTTATTACTTATATTTAGTACGATTATCTTATCAGATAATATATGAATGCAAAAGAAAGATTTTTAATTGCACTAAGGGGAGAAATTCCGGATAGATTGCCTGTTACCACCCATCACATAATGCCATATTTTCTGAAAAAATATTGTAACAATATAACATATCAGGAATTTTTTATGAATATGGGAATTGATCCCATCGAGTGGATCATTGACTTTAGCCCGGATCTATCCAAAGGTGAGTATTTTGATCCGGGACACAAAGAAATTGGATTCCTGGATGCCAGGCGAATAAGTAATGACAACTGGAGATTTGATGAAGAAATACTTAAAACAAATGGGAATGCTATTACTAAAAGATTCAAGATCATAACACCTGAAAAAACATTGTCCATGGTTTTAAAGGTCGATGTCCATTCTACCTGGGTGCTGGAGCATCTCATCAAGGATAAAAAAGATATTGAAATAATATCGAAATACATGGTGAAGCCGAAATGTAATGTAGAATCCATAAATAATAAGGCCAGAGAGATTAAGGATTCAGCCTTGCTTCGCGGGCATATTATTTGTTTTGACGGATTTGGACAGCCGGGTTGCTGGCAGGATGCATCCTGTTTATATGGTATCCAGGAATTGATCATGGCAACTTTTGAAGATCCAGCCTGGGTTCATGATCTACTAAAGATCTTACAATCGCGTAAACTTACCTATATTGAAAGTCTTGCAGGGGTTGAGTATGATCTTCTCGAACTTGGAGGAGGAGATGCATCCACTACTGTTATTTCACCAGATATCTTTGAGGAATTTGTGGCACCATATGACGCAAAGCTTATTGATTGTGCACATAAGTCCGGTCAAAAGATATCTTATCACACATGTGGCGGAATGATGCCGATTCTTGAACAAATTGCTTCCATGGAACCGGATGCAATGGAAACATTTACTCCTCCTGCCATGGGTGGTGATGTAAATCTATTGGAAGCCAAGAAAAGAATAGGAAATAAAGTATGCATGATTGGTGGTTTCGACCAGTTCAACTATTTTAATAATTGCCCTCCGGAACTTACCCGTAAAGAAGTCCGCCGTTGTTTTGAAGAAGCTGGCCAGGATGGAGGATATATTTTGTCTCCATCGGATCATTTTTTTGATGCGGATCTGGATTTAATAAGAGCATTCGCCGATGAAGCTATACATTGTAAATACTAGACATTAGATTGATGGGGAATCCTAACTTATATACCCTTATTACCGGAGCAAGTCATGGTATTGGTATGGCCTTCTGCCACGAGTTCGCCAAAAGAGGGCATAATCTTTTTATTGTTGCCCTTCCTGATCACAGACTTACATCAGTCAAAAGGGAATTAAAGGAGAGATATGAAGTCAGTATTGTTGCCATGGGAATAGATCTGACTCAGGAAAATGCTGCTAAATCTATCTATAATTACACATTATCCAAAGGTATTAATATTAACCATCTAATCAATAATGCCGGTATCGGAAGCGGTGGTTTATTTGTAAACTCTAATAATGAACTGAATGGACATATTATGCGATTGAATAACCAGGCAATGGTTGAGCTCACACATATATTTCTTCCTTCTTTGATTGAGCAAGCTCCTTCATATATTTTAAATATGAGCAGTATGGAAGCCACGCTTCCTTTACCATACAAATCTGTATATACTGCAACGAAAAACTTCATTTACAGCTTTTCTCTTGCCCTTAGCGAAGAATTAAAACCTAATAAAGTTAAGGTCAGTATTGTATGCCCTGGTGCAGTTTTGACAAACGAAGATGGATTAAAACGTATCGAATCCATGGGATGGAGAGCCAGGCTGCTTTTAAAAATGCCGGAGGATGTGGCTTCTTTTTCGGTCAAGCAGATGTATAAGAGTAAACGGGTGATAATTCCCGGGATCGTTCCTTTGATCATAATCAGAATAATGCATTTTTTACCAATTTCCTTGAAAATGAAGATTCTTGAGAAGATCTTTAGAAATTATAAGGACCACGATCATGTCGAAATTACCGAACCGGAGACTATGGAAGTAAATAAATAAAAATCATATACCAAATGTTACTATTATGAAATACTTAATTTTAATTACAATACTAATTTCCACTGGATTTACAATTATGCATAGAGCATCAATTGCTAAAGAATATATATATGTGGGTACCTACAATGAGGACGGCAAGCCAGGGATCTTTGTATATGAATTTGACAGGAAGGATGGTGTCTTGTCCCTCGTCCAGGAAGTTGGTGGGATGGGGAGTCCCTCATACCTTGAAATACACCCTTCAGGCAAATACATTTATTCAGTCAACAGAAGTTCTGTCAGCCCGGATAAAAAATGGGGATCAGTCAGCAGTTATAAAATCGATCAGGAAACAGGCACTCTTTCCCATTTGAACGATCAACCATCTCAAGGTTCTGAATCATGCCATATCAGCATTGATTCAAAAGGAAGGTTAGTATTTGTATCAAATTATTCAACCGGGAATTTATCCGTATTTCCAGTACTGAAAGATGGTTCTCTTGATGAATTTTCTGATGTGGAGCAACATACTGGCAATAGTATTAATCAACAGAGGCAAAAAAGTCCACATGCTCACCAGAGTATTGTATCACCTGATGACAATTTTCTTTATGTAAGTGATCTTGGTATTGATTTGGTTAAAGCGTACGCTATTGATTACAAAAAAAACTCAATCGTTGGAATCCCCGAATCAGATGGGATAGTTGAAAAAGGCTCCGGCCCCAGGCATTCCGTCATTCATAAAAATCAAAAATATGCTTATGTTATCAATGAATTGGCATCAACAGTGACCGCATTTAAAATTGAAACAGGCAATGGTAAGCTTATACCAATACAGACAATTTCAACCATTCCTGAAGATTTTAAAGATGTAAATTATTGTGCTGATATACATATCGATCCTTCAGGTAAGTTTTTATATGGATCCAACAGGGGACATAACAGCCTGGCAATTTATAAGATCGATCAGAATAACGGGAAGTTGGAGAGCACAGGATTTCAATCCACCTCGGGTGAATGGCCCAGAAATTTTTTGATGGATCCTAAAGGAGATTTTATTTTTGTCGCAAATCAGAATTCGAATAATATAGTAGTATTTAGGAGAAACACTGAAACTGGGGAACTTTCAAAAATTGCAAAAGAAATTATGGTTCCAAAACCCGTTTGTCTGAAAATACTTGAAATGGAGTAGATAAACACTCATTAATTTTCTTCAAGAAATTTTTTCCCTAATGATTTTACGGCAGATACACTGAAAAAACCAGTGACAGGCTCGTCATTAGTAACATTGATAATATTGGTCGGTACATTGGCAAGTGGAACAGCTAGTAATTCAGCAATTCCTCCTGGTCTGTTGGTCTGGACAGAAACCTCATATAAATAAGAGTAAGCCTGGATAGTTAGGGAATGGATCTCTACAAATAAAGAATCTCCTGGAATATAAGGTGAAATGATATCTCCATTTTCATCCTGATCGTAAGGATTCACCCCTGTTCTAATAAATTTATTAAAAGACACACCATCAACATTGTCTCCCCTACTGAAACCAGCATCAAAGGCAATGTTGATCTCACTTGGTTTACTTAGAAACTCACCATTTTTAAAAGCTTTTATCCAATAGGTATCACCTATTCCTATAAAATCGCTTGCATAAAACTGTGCTAAATAAGAACCTTTCAAAATCGGATTATCTGATGCAAGTCTGAAATCTATACTGTCAATATCTGGTACCCGCCTCATTTCACTAAAAGAACCTATCTGGAAACCATTTATTTTTATATCAAGCACAAATCTATCTCCAACCTGACCTATTTTAATGGAATCACCAGGAGGTATCCAGATATACTCTCCATCTGTAATTTCAGATTCGATAAAATCGAACTGATCTCCATTTTCCTTGATCACCCTGACCTCAGCTCCTTTAACACCTGGTAAATCATAATCTTCAAAATATGGCAGTGATTGTTTTATTGTAATAACCTGTGATTCACATTTATCATTGATCCAGGCATCTACAACAGTGATATTAGGGGCATCTTCTAAGGGAACGTCAATTACCTTCTCACAACCACTTATTATTGACGTTACTAATAATATCCAATATTTTATAAATCGATGAAACATACTTAAAATTTAAAATTATATGATATCCCGGGGACAATGGTCCCAATTATTGAAAGCTGGGTTGCAAATGTTGGAATTGGCTCCCCGGGTATTGGCCTTTCAGTTCCTTGAGAGAAATAAATAGAAAACGGATTTTCGTGTGCATAAAGATTATATACTCCAAAAACCCAATAGTCCCTGTATTTCTTCTCTTTACCTTTCTTGTTATATTTTTTACTGTTTAATGTAACCGAAAGATCCAATCTATGATAATTTGGAATTCTCTGGTTATTACGTGATGAAAAGTAATTATAAGGTATAAGATAATTTTGAACTTCTAACCTGGTTGTAGGAAACGTAGTAGGTGTACCAGATAAATAGGTAAAAGTAGAAGAGAAACTCCACCTTTCATTTAACTGATAAAATCCGGCGATCTTCAAATTATGGAGCTGGTCATATCTCGCGGGATACCAATCGTCATTATTGATACCAGTAACTTTCAGTTTTGTCCTTCCTACTGTATAGCTAATCCAACCCTGAAAAGCTCCTGTTGTTTTCTCGAGATATAATTCCAGACCATAGGCACGACCATCCCCGGATAGTAATTCTCCCTCGATATACTCATTAATATACAATTGAGCTCCATCAATATAATCAATTTGATTCTGGTTTATTTTATAGAAAGCCTCAGCAGAAATATTTACTACATTTTGATTTCCTATATTCCTGAGATAGCCTATCCCAAATTGATTTCCTATTTCAGGTTCTATGTTGTTGGTACTTGGGAGCCATATGTCAAGAGGGTTTGTTGCTGTTGTATTAGATATTAAATGTATGTTTTGAGAAAGTCGACTATAAGAGATTTTAAAAGAACTTGATCTATCTAACATATAATCCAAGGCAAATCTGGGCTCAAAATTCAAATAACTATGAATAACTTCTCTGTCACTTACTCTTTCCTGTGAAACCAGTAATTTTCTTTCTCCTGCTATTATATCTTCATATTCGTATTTATAACCTGGTCCTAAATATAAATATCCCGCGGCACGCAAACCGTATTTCAATGTTACAGATGAACCAATATTTTGCCGGTTGCTTACATAAAGATTCCATTCTGCTGCATATTTTTTGGGTAGCAGAACTTCACTGGAATCAAAATTGCTAACCACTAATCCATTTGCTGGTGTAATAGAATAAAAGTTAAACTCTCCACCATAATCAATGGTATTATTTGTGTTCAGATAGTATGTAAACTGTGGTTTGAAAGAAGCAACCTGAATTCTGGATTTCCATTCAATTCTGTCAATCAGATCATCAAAGAACTCAAGGTTATAATCATATTCACTGTAATTAATACTAAAATTTGAAAAGAGCCTTCGGCTAAATAAATGATTCCAACGAAGTGATAACATCTTACTTCCCCAATCGAATCCCTGTACATCATTGGCCTTAAATACATCCCTTCCAAAGTAACCCGATAAAGATAGTTTATTGTTTTCATTAATATCATAGTGTGTATTCAAGGAGATATCATAGAAATAGAATTGAGTTTCACTATCCAACTCGTCAAAGAATGGTTTGGCTAAAAAATCAATATACGATCTTCTTCCAGTTAATATAAAAGAAGATTTATTTTTGACAATAGGAGCTTCTATTGAAAGTCTGGCAAAAATGGTTCCCAATCCACCGGACATGGAAAATCGTTTATCATTTCCATTTTTCATATTAATATCTAAAATGGAAGAAATACGTCCTCCAAATTTTGCTGGTATTCCACCTTTATACAAATTTACATCGCGAACAGCATCCGGATTGAATACAGAGAAGAAACCCAATAAATGGGAGGAATTGAAAATAGGACCATCATCGAGTAAAACAAGGTTCTGGCTTACCGTACCTCCACGAACATTAAAACCGGAAGCACCTTCTCCAACGGTACTTACTCCGGGTAGTAACTGTATGCTTTGTACAATGTCTACCTCTCCTAAAAATGCCGGAATGGCTTTAATTGTACGAATGTCCAGTTTATTTAGGCTGATCTCATTTTGCTCTATATTGGAATGATCGATCTGCCCTATTATAACAACTTCTTCGAGTTCCCTATTTGCCTCTTCCAATTCTATATTAATTTCAGAATCACCCAAAAGGTTTATTTGCATTGTTTTAGTGATATAACCCAGATATCTGTATTCAATGGTATAATTTCCACTTTCAAGATTTAAGGAATAAAATCCAAAAGAATTTGTGGCTACACCATTATTTAATTCCTCGATAAAAACAGTTGCGCCAAATAAAGCTTCCCCATTTGTATTATTACGGATATATCCACTGATGATAAATTTTTCATTGCCATCCTGGGATTTAACCTTATGCGAAATGAAAATGACCGAAATCACTAAAAAAGAAAAAAATATTCTTGAAATGTGGTAAATCATCAACTTTGAATAGACCGCTATTACTTGACAAAAGAATAAATTAAGGAAATCCAGCATTTTAATCTCTATCCAACAGCCATCTTCCTACAGGATGAAGATAATAAAAACTCTTGATTATGTTATATAATATAGTAAAAAAATCCTAATAGGTTTGATTTAGCCTACTCTACAGGTAAATTATCAGGATCCAACCAGTTGGCTTTACTTGAAACAGCCGCTACATTGAAAAAACCGATCAATGGTTGATTATTGGTGACATCGACAACATTGGTTACCACATTTGATAGTGGTGTTGCGAATAATTCAGCGAATCCTCCAGGCCTGTCAATCTGAACCCTGACCTGCGTCAAATAATAAAATGCAAAGTTCGATATGGAATGAATCTCAACATAAACTGAATCTCCTGGGGCATAAGGAGAAAGAAATTCATCATTTTCATCCTGTTCGAAAGGATTTATACCATCACGGATTGGCTGAATAAAAGTGATTCCATCTACTACACTTCCAGCACTGAACGCTGCATCATAAGCAATATTTATTTCACTTGGTTTGTTTAGATAAACACCATTTTTATATGCCTTGATCCAGTATGTATCACCCGGTCCTAATGGATCCACTGCATAGACTTGTGCAAAATAGGAATCAGGGAAAAAACTATTTCCTTCTTCGAATCTGAAGCTGATGCTATCAATCTCAGGTACGCGGTTCATGGTGCTGGCTGCTTCGAGAATTGTATTCTCGTAACTTATTGTCAGGGTATACTGATTTCCAATCTTACCAAAGGTTTCGGAATCTGATGGTGGAGTCCATGTGTATTCTCCCTCAGTGGTCTCAGATTCTATAAACACATATTCATTGTTTTCGTTATCAGTTATTCTGATATCAGCACCAGTGATTCCCGGAAATTCACTATTATCAAAATAGGGTAAGGTCTTATTCAGCCTGATGATTTGAGGTTCATTTTTATTCGTGATCCAAGCATCCACAAAGGTTAAGGGAGGAGCTTCAGGCAATTCCGGTTCTATATTTTTCTCACAGCCCCAAATAAGAATCATCGAAATTAATATGGCTATATAATTAAATCTAATCATCTTCATTAAAACTTAAAATTATATGATATTGCAGGGATAATCGTTCCTATGATAGCCAGTTGAGTACCATATGTAGGCACCGGCTCGCCAGCTGCAGGTCTGTCTGTACCCTGTGAGAAGTAAATTGAAAAGGGATTTTCCCTTGCATATGCATTATAAACACCAAATACCCAGTAATCTCTGTTTTTCCTCTCTTTCCCATTCTTTTTGTATTTTTTACCATTTAGGATAACTGAAATATCCAGCCTGTGGTAATCGGGGATTCTGGTATTATTCCTGCTACTTAAATAGTTATAAGGTATTACATATTCCTGGCTTTGAAATCTGGATGTTGGAAATGTAGTAGGTGTACCTGAAATGTAAGTGAAGCTGGCAGAGAAGGTCCATCTTTCATTTAGATCATAAAAACCCGTGACTTTCAAATTGTGGAGTTGGTCAAAACGAGTTGGATACCACTCATTATTATTTATACTATTTACTTTGAGCTCCGATCGTCCCAATGTATAGCTAATCCAACCGTTTAGTTTCCCGGTGTTTTTCTTGACATAAAATTCCAGGCCATAAGCCCGACCTATGCCTAATAAAAGATCTCCTTCAAGATATTGGTTAATCAAAAGATCTGCTCCGTCAATATATTCTATCTGGTTATCCGTAGTTCTATAATACGCTTCAACAGAGGTCTCATAATCATTGTTTATTCCAAAATTCTTAAAGAATCCAATAGCATATTGGTTAGCCAGTTCTGGTTTTATATTATTTGTTCCGGGAACCCAGACATCAAGTGGGTTAGATGCAGTTGTATTAGATATGAGATGAATATTTTGTGATAACCTGTTATATGAGGCTTTGATAGAGTTCCTTTGATTGATTTGATATTTCAAAGAAATCCTTGGTTCTAAGTTGAAATAATTCTGGATTACTTCCTTTCCTTCAACCCTGGTCTCAGATACTAGATTCTGCCTTTGTCCGGGAATGATCGTTTCAAATTCATAGATATAACCGGGACCGATATAGGAATATCCTGATCCTCTCAAACCATATTGTAATCCAAATTGATCACCGAAATTTAGTTCGTTATTGAAGTATATACTCCATTCCAATGCATATTTCAATGGCAAGCTAATATCAGTAGCCTCACCATTGCTTATTCCAATTGCATTTGCCGGAGTAAATATATAATAGTTTAGTTCTGCCCCGAAATCCCAGATATTGTTTGAATTTACAAAAAATGTTAGATTAGGTTTGAATGATAATGTTCTGATTTTCGAATTCCATTCGAACTTGTCGAGGTTATCCTCACCAAAAGCCAGTGAATAATCATAATCACTGAATATGAAATTCATATTAGAAAATAATCTGTCATTGAAAATATGATTCCACCTAAGGGTAGCTGTATTGTTTCCCCAGCTGAATCCTTGATTTGCATCAAATTTGAATACATCTCTTCCTAAGTAACCTGAAAGGAAAATTTTGTCTTTTTTCCCTAAATCGTAATTAGCTTTAAGTGTTAGGTCATAGAAATATAACTGCGCGCCCTCACTAAGAACATCCGTGAAAAGTTTAGCGAAAACATCAATATAAGATCGTCTGCCTGCAATTATAAAAGAACCTTTGTCTTTAACTATGGGAGCTTCAACTGTAAGACGTGAAAATATAGTACCAATACCTCCCTGTGCACCAAATCTTTTATTGTTCCCATCCCTGAGTCGGATATCAAGTACTGAAGAAATTCTCCCCCCGTATCGTGCCGGAATACCCCCTTTATAGAGCTTTACATCAGTAACTGCATCCGGGTTGAAGACAGAAAAGAATCCCAAGAGATGGGAGGAATTATAAATTGGTGCCTCATCCTGTAATATTAGATTCTGACCTACACTTCCACCCCTTACATTAAATCCGGCGGCTCCTTCTCCGACAGTGCTTACACCCGGCAGGCGCTGAAGACTTTGTATAATATCAACTTCGCCCAGCAAAGCAGGAATTTTTTCTATGGTCTTTATATCCAATTTATTTACACTCATATCGACGCGCCTGACATTCGTGTTAGTTTTACCGATCACAACCACTTCTTCCAATTGTTTGGAATCTTCTATTAGTTCTATGTTTAACTCCGTATTTTTATTCAGAGTTATTTCTTTAGTAACTGTTAAAAAGCCTATATACCTGAATTCAATTGTATAAGTCCCCTCTTCCAGAGTTACTGAATAAAAACCGTACATATTTGTGGTCGCGCCCCCTTTAAGTTCTGGAATGTACACAGTTGCTCCTATTAGTGCTTCGCCGGTGGAGGCATCTGTTATATATCCTGCAATACTAATCTTGTCTGATAGTTCTGTGTCAGAATCATCAGCAAAACTGAACTGGCTACCTAATAAAAAAACTATTGTTAGTAACTTAATTATCTTTCTCAAGAGCTTGACTTATTAACATTTTAAACTTTTAGACAGAAAACCAAAATATTGCCGTTTTGTTAATAGAATAAATAGAAATATAAACAAAAAAAATTGCAACCAGGCATCTTAGATATTAAAGGATTATGAATCAAAAGGTTTCATTTTTTATGTTATTATTTCGTTAGGGGTAAAAAATGAAGCCAATTAATCCTCAATAATGGCAGAGAAATAATCATCTATATCGCAAAGTTTTTCGCTTAGGAGCCATAATCTTTGTGCATCTTCCTTTATATAAGATCTCTTTGAAGATTTCTTTATCTTACTTTTATCCCAGTATTTTCCTGAAATACCTTTGACATCATCCGAAGATGCAAGATATATTGAAGTTTCAGCTCCTTCTGCAGGTGTAATCCCTCCTAAACGACGTAATTTCCAGGCCAGGCCATGCAAAGCAACAGTATGCTTTAATCCAATATTCGTTTTTACCAAACCTGGCTGCAAACAATTAATACATATTTTCTCCAAGGGTTTACGTCTGTTGAATTCATAAGTAAACAAGATATTAGCCAATTTAGATTGGGAATATGCTCTTAAACCATGGTACTTTTTAGTTAGATTAATATCATTAAAGTGAATCTTTCCACTAAAGTGTGAGTCTGATCCAACATTGATAATTCTGGGATCTTCTGAATTTGCCAGAGCGGGCAACAGTAAATACGTTAAATAAAAATAGGCAAGGTGATTAACTGCAAATTGCATTTCTATGTTTTCATCAGTGTATGTAAGGTTTGAATACCAAGTCCCTGCATTATTAATTAACACATCAATTTTATCATACTTACCCAATATTCCTTTTGCTCCTTTTTTTATTTCTTTTTGTGAGCTTAAGTCTGCAACAATTCCCTCCACATTCTTATGTCCGGATTCCGTTTTGATCCTATCAATAGTAGTTTTTACTCTTGATTCATCTTTCGAAATAATCACAAGATCTGTTTTCATTTTTGCTAGCCCGAGTGCAGTTTCATAGCCAATTCCAGCATTCGCACCAGTGATAACGCATAATTTTCCTTTCATAGATTATTATTTCTTAATCAGATACTGTGGATTATCGATCCATCCGGCAGGTCTTTGATTATTACCTTGATTGTCATTATCACCCAAATCCTGCCTTATCCTTTGAGCTATTTCATTTAATTCCTCTAATTTGTCAGGATATTTTAAACTTAAATCAATCTGTTCCTGAAGATCTGATCCCAAATTCACCAATTTTGATATCTGTCCCGATCCTTCGCTTAATATCTCATTCCACCTGGTTTGCTTTATTTTGAGTGGCAAAAACAATTTCCAATTACCTTTTCTAACTGCCTGTAATTGATCTCTGTAGTAATAGTAGAATTCTCTATTCCTGAAGGTCAGATCACTACCTTCTTTTAATAGTCTGACCATGCTTTCACCATCGATTTTCCGGGAAGTATCAAGATCATAGTCAACAATTTCAGCAAATGTAGGTAAAAAATCCATGATGGAGGTAAAGGTGCTGTCTTTAGTTCCTTTACTGTATAACTTTTCCCATTTAATAATGCAGGGGACTCTGAATCCACCTTCATAATTGCTGCCCTTCCATCCAGTCAAAGGTATGTTACTACCTCCAAATGGTTTTGCAGCTCCATTATCAGATGTAAAGACTACAATAGTATTATCTGAAATATTTAAAGAATCAAGTATATACATAATTCGTCCGACAGAATAATCTATCTCTTCAATAGCATCACCATATATCCCATTCAAGGATTTTCCCTCAAATTCTGATGATGCATATATTGGATTATGCGGCATGTTATAAGGGATATAAGCAAAGAATGGGGTTTTATTATTATTCCTGATAAATTCAATAGCCTTGTTAGTACACCATTGAGTGAGATATCTCTGATCGACCGGAGCTTTTATCACTGTATTGTTATGAACAAACGGTAAAGGAGGATCACCCCTTTCTTTCCAATCCATATCATTACTGTAGGGAACGCCGAAATACGTATCAAAACCATGATTAAGTGGCAAAAAACTATTTTGATCACCTAAATGCCATTTCCCGAAACATCCGGTTGCATACCCTTTCGATCTTAGTATTTCTGCAATTGTAATTTCATCCGGATTAAGACCTTTATTAGAACCTGGGATGAGCACACAATGATTCTTGGAATCCCGGTGAAGGCTAACACGTCTCGGATAACTTCCGGTTAGAAAAGCTGCTCTGGTTGGAGTGCACACACTGGCAGCTGCATAAAAATCCGTAAAACAAAGACCTTCTTCCGCCAAACCATCGAGATTGGGGGTTTTGTGGAGTTCATTCCCATAACAACCCAGATCTCCGTAACCAAGATCATCTGCAAGAATAAACACGATATTCGGAAGATCTTCTGGATTTTCGATTTGTTCACAGGAAAAACAAAACATGAATTGAAGTAAAAATATATAATATATCTTGTTCATTTCCTTAGAAAATTAACGTGATTTTGGTTCCCTCCCCCTCATGACTGACCAAGTTAATAAAACCATCGTGTGCTTTCATAATCTGTCTTGATAATGTCAGACCAATGCCGGATCCATCTTGCCTGGTCGTAAAAAATGGCATAAAAACATAATCGAGCATATTAAAAGGAATACCACATCCATTATCTTCAATTGTTATCAAAGATCTGTCGTTTATATAGGAGGAAATCAGGTTTATTTTAGGTTTTTTGGTCTCAGATAAAGCGTGGGATGAGTTTTTCAGTAAATTAATCAATACCTGGGAAATCATTTTTTTATCCATATAGATATTAAGATCGGAGGGGTCAATTTTTACATTTATTTTTATGCTGTGATTTAATAAACTACTCTTTAATAAATCCAATAGCTCATCAAATAGTTCAGAAACTTTTACTTCCTCAAACTCCGGCTTTGGAATATCTGTAATGGTTTTATAATCATCCACAAATTTTGATAATCCCAAACTCCTGCTATATATGGCGTTTAACCCGGATTGCATATTTTCAAATTCTTCAGAGGTTAACTTTTTCTGTTTTTTATCTGCCTGTTTTGAAATTGTCTTAAGCAATGATGAAGAAACCAGCTTCATAGGACTTACGGAATTGACAATCTCATGTGTCAAAACCTTAATCAACTTTTGCCATGCTTGGGATTCACTTTCTTCGAGCTCTGAATGTATATTTTGAAGGGATGCCAGTTTGATTCTTTCGCCTGAGATGGTAAATTCTGATACACTTACGTATAAACTTATTAATTCATCACCACGCAAAATTTTTAGAAGTTCTCGTCGACCAGGTTTCAGATTGTCCAATTTATCTGGCATATCCTCCCTTATGGTCTTCAACCCAGATAAATTGCCTATATGAGGCACATTCAATAGCTGTTTGGCTGCCATATTAAATAACTTTACATGATTATTAGAATCCCAGGCAAGTAGTCCGGTATCGACATGCTTGATGACATGATCAAAATATTGGTGTTCAATCTCCTTTTCTATCTTGAGCTGATTAAATAGATCGATGATCCTGTTAAATTCTTTATATATTGGTTTAAAGGGTAATTTTCTATTTTTATAAAATGTTAATGAACTATCCTTAAAGTGAAATGATTGAAGGAATAACAGTAGGTTTTTATTTGTTGTATTGATATATCTTATTAAATATAGAATTTCGATTATCCATAATATGGCTAAACTAATGGAGGTTACAATTTTATTAGGTTGCCCGATGGCCCACATAAAAGCATACGAGGTAATGGCAATAATGAATGAGAAGAAAATAATATTAATATTAAATCGACTAGAGTTCATATTTTTTTATTTTTTCGTACAGTGTTGATCGGTTTATGCCTAATTCTTTTGCTGTTTTACTCATATTCCCATTAAAAGCTTTCAGGGCATTTTCGATAACTTCCTTTTCATTTTCTTCCAAATTGAATGATTTGGTCTTTTCCACCTTCACTTTAACTGTTGGAGTTAGCATATCGTCAGAAATTTTCAATTGACTGCCATCAGAAAGTATCACAGCTTTCTCAATTAAATGCTGTAATTCTCGTACGTTTCCAGGCCAGTCATACCTGATTAGCTTGCCTAAACTTGTATCCATTATTTTAATAATATTTTTATTGTATTTGCTTGAATACTTATCCAGGTAATACATTGCCAACTCAGGTATATCCTCTTTTCTTTCTCTAAGTGGAGGCAAATGGATCTCTACGGTTTTTATACGGTACAGTAAATCTTCTCGAAAAGTATTCTCAGATACCATTTCATCGAGGGATCTATTGGTCGCTGAAATTAATCTGAAATCTACCGGCCTCGGTTTACTTTCACCTAAGCGGGTTACGGTTTTATTCTGGATAACGGATAGTAATTTCACCTGTAAGGCTTGCGTGAGATTCCCTATCTCATCAAGAAACAGCGTACCCCCATTTGCAAGTTCAATCCGCCCAGCTCTGCTTGAGACTGCATCTGTAAAGGCCCCTTTAGCATGTCCGAAAAGTTCACTTTCGAAAAGGTTTTCATTGATAGATCCCAAATCAACGGATACCAACAATTCATGTTCACGAAGTGAGTTCTTATGTATTTCACGGGCAATTACTTCTTTTCCCGTTCCACTTTCTCCGGTAATCAGGATATTTGCTTCCGTACGTGCCACTTTACCCACCAGGTCAAAAATCTCATTCATACTGGTAGAATGACCTTTAACTAGGTCATATGTTTCTTTCAGAAGGAAAGATTTCAAATGTTGTTGTTGGTTTTTTAGTCGGCTGATCTCTTTATTTGATCTGTTAAGATTATATGCGGATAGTACCGTCGATAAAATTTTATTCTCATCCCATGATTTTTGAATGAAATCAGTAACTCCTTCCTTGAGTGATCTTATGGCAAGATCCACATCACCATAGGCCGTTATGAAAATTACACTCACATCCTCATCCATTTCTCTGATTTTATTCATCCAATAGAAGCCTTCATTACCCGATTGAATTCCTGCCTTGAAATTCATATCCAACAAAATGACATCAAATTTTTCACTATTCAAATGTGCCTGAATTCTGTCAGGCATGGCTTCTGTCGTTACATTTTCAAAGTGAGGAGAAAGAAGAATTTTCAAAGCAACCAAAAATTCAGTGTTATCATCAATGATGAGAATTTTTCCAGCTTTTTGCTTACTCATTTGAAAAACTATTATTTAAAAATGCTTTAAGTGTAAAAGTATAAATGTAAACAATTGTTGGAAAATCCAACAGTAATACTTATACTTCTTTGGGATCTGGAAAATATCTGATTTATTATCTAAGTGGCACTGTCATTCTGTACTTAATTTTAAAAGCCTTATTTTTATTAAAGTAAAAAAGAGCAAATTTGAAATGCTGGTGTTGAATTCAAATGATATCTACAAGGCCTGTCATCCTCCGGATATGATCCAAGCTATTGAGAAAGCTTATGTTCTTCAAAGCAATAGGCAGTATTTAATGCCCGATCGGCTACATTTAAAAGTCCAGGATGGAATACAATTGATCATGCCATCAGCTGCAGAGAAAATATTCTGCACAAAAGTGGTCACAGTAAATCAAAAAAACGTTTACAGGAATTTGCCGATCATCAATGGATCGGTTCAACTTGTAAGACAAAATGATGGACAATTGCTTTCGATAATGAATGGAGGCACATTGACGGCAATAAGAACAGGTGCAGTTGGAGCTGTGGCACTAAAATATCTAGCGAATAAAAATATCAGGACTGTTGGATTAGTGGGAGCCGGGGTACAGGGATTCCATGCTCTGTGGTTAATATCCAACATTAAGAAAATTGATCAGTTTTATTTGTTCAATTATCGTAAAGAACAAAGCGACAAATTTAAAAAAGACATAGAAGATAAAATTCCGGGAGTGAAAATAAAGCTAATCGATGATAAAGAGGAATTACTCAAGAAATGTCAGGTTGTTGTAACTGCAACCACCTCTCCCACCCCGGTCCTGCCAGAGAAACCGGAACTTCTGGAAGGAAAGCTGTATATCTGTCTGGGTTCATTCAAGCCTGTCACAGGGGAATTACCCAGAACCATATACTCAATGGTTAATAATATTTATGTGGACGTAGACTATGCCAGAAACGAAAGTGGAGATGTTTCCTGGCCACTTGAGAAAAAAGTCCTAAGGAATGAAGACATTATTCAACTAAGCCAGGTAATAGCCGGGAAACATAAAATTATGGATAATACCAGAATTTTTAAGTCAGTTGGTATGGCTCTATTTGACTTAACTGTGTCCAATGTAATCTATAATGCAGCTATTATGAAAAACATAGGGACAAAAGTATTATTATAGATGTCCATTTTTTAAAATTCGTAATTATAAAATCTGAAATTGATATTTTAAAATGACTTCCGGATACTTATTTGAAAATTTTAACTGGGATATTCCGGGAAGCTGGCAGGTTATCAGTTCCATGGATCTTCATACAGGAGGAGAACCATTAAGAGTACTGACCCATGGTTTACCGGAAATCAAGGGGAGTACCATTCTTGAGAAAATAAGATATTTTAGAAATAATTTAGATTACATCAGAACCGGGACCATGTTCGAGCCACGGGGACATGCAGATATGTACGGTGCTATTATTACGGAGCCAGTTACTGATAACGCTGATTTTGGCACTTTTTTTATCCATAACGAAGGATATAGCACGATGTGCGGACATGCTATAATAGCTCTGGTAAAACTGGTTTTGGATACACATGTAATTGAAAAGGATGGAAAGAATCCTGAAATTATCATTGATGCTCCCCCTGGGCAGATAAAAGCAAAAGCAAAAATAAAAAATGGAATTGTTGAAAAAGTGTCTTTTACTAATGTTCCCTCATTTGTATTATACCAAAATGAAGTGGTTGAAATAGATGGAATAGGAAAAGTTAAATTTGACATTTCATTCGGAGGAGCGTTTTATGCGCTTTGCGAAGCCAGCCAGTTTGATCTCAAATTGGTATCCTCAGAATATGATCAATTAATTAGAACAGGTCGAATAATAAAACAAACAATAGCTGATAAGTATCATATAAAACACCCATTTGAAGAGGACTTAAGCTTTTTATACGGGACGATCTTTACGGGTCCACCAATTCATGATCCAGAAATCCATAGCCGTAATGTATGCATATTTGCAAATGGAGAGGTTGACAGATCATCAACCGGCTCAGGCGTAAGCGCGCGGGCTGCACAATTATATTTGAAAAAGGATCTTAAGGTCCAGGAATCAGTTAGAATTGAGAGTATTCTGGGTACTACCATGGATGTCAAGATTTTGAATTTGACAACCTATGGCCCATATGACGCTGTTGTTCCGGAAGTAAGTGGCACAGCACATATCACTGGGAAGCATACATTTTGTTTCGATCCCAACGATCCGCTCAAAAAAGGATTTATTTTCAGATAATATTGAATTGAATTGACTTATGATCAGTTAAAGATTGAATGAGTTTTTTCATCTTTTTATCTGTGTTGGTTAATTCAGTTATGTATCGTACACATTTGTTGGAAATTCCAACACACTTTAATATACTATTGAAGTATGTTTCTGATAATCAATAACTTATTATTTGGCATATCAATTGAATGGTTATAACAAGAATAGGATTTTTTAATTTATGTTACTATATAACCTCAAAATTGCGCTTAGAAATTTAGTAAGACATAAAGGATTCAGTACCATAAATATTCTTGGATTATGTCTGGGAATGACATGTTCCTTAGTCATGCTTCTAATGGTTTATGATGTATACAAGACTGATACATTTCATGAGAACTATGACAATATTTTTATATTTCAGCAAGATGTTGTACTTGAAAGTGGTACTTATCAAACAGACCGCTGTGGTGCATCAATTGGTCCTTTTTTAAAAGAAAGCTATCCTCACATCAAAGAGTATGTTAGACTTGGGTATGCTAGAAATTTACTTCTGGCTCATTTTAAAGACAGTAGTGATACACGGCCGATCTCCCTGATTGAAGACCAGGGAATTGCAGTCGATTCCACTTTTACAAAGTTATTCTCCTTCCCGATGTTACAGGGTAATCCGGAATATGCCTATAAAGGAAATCACTTCATCATTTTATCTGAATCATTATCAAAAAAAATATTTAAAGAAGAAAATCCAATTGGAAAGAGGATTGTACTTAATGAAGAGTTTCATCTGGAAGTAACAGGTATTATTGAGGATGTGCCGAAGAATTCCAGCATAGAGTTCACCTATATTGTTCCCTTTAGGATAATGAGTTCGTTTGGGTATTCTCTGGATGGTTTTGGTGGAACAAATTTCTTCACATATTTTTTATTGGATAGTCAGGATAGCAAAGAACAGATAAACCTTTCAGTCAATGAATTGCTTGATCGACAAGATTATGACGAGCAATTGGAATTGAACAGGTATTTAAGCCACATAAAAGAAGCGTTTTTATTTGGTGAATCTATGAATTATATTGGATTATATATTTTGTTCAGTATTGGCATCGGGATCTTAATTGTAGCCTGCATAAATTATATTAACTTATCCACTGCCAAATCTTTCGAAAGAGCCAAAGAAATAGGTGTTAGAAAAACAGGGGGAGCCAGCCGAAACCAACTTATCACTCAATTCATGGTGGAGAGTTTCATGATAGCGCTTGTTGCCATTCATTTATCTATATTACTAATTGAATTGATATTACCTGTAATCAACCGTTCTTTTGATTCAGATATCAGTTTAAATTTTTCTGATCCTATTCTCTGGCTTTTACTTACAGTTATCCTATCCTGCACCGGGATCTTGTCCGGTTTATATCCTGCTTTCATTTTGTCAAGAATAAAGCCGGTGATTATAATGAAAGACATGCATTTTTCAGGACATAAGGGCAGCAGATCCAGGAAAATTCTGGTGGTAATGCAGTTTGCAATTACATTGTTCTTTATAGTTAGCACATTGGTTTTGTATAAGCAATTCATGTATCTGCACAAAGCTGACTTTGGTATATCCAGAGAAAATATTATTTATATTCCCACACGGGGTATGATATGGAAGAATTATGATGAAATCAAACAGGACTTATTAAATGAAAGCAGCGTCTTGCAAGTATCAACGGGATCTGCAATTCCTACCAATGTCGAAATGGGAGATATAAACTGGGGCAAAACGGATGAAGAACACAACATCATTGCCCGGATCATGTGGGTAGGAGATGACATGGATCATGTTCTCGACCTGGACCTTGTGCATGGCCGTTTTTATTCAAAAGAAACACCTGCTGAAAATGATGAAGGAATAATTGTCAATGAAGAAATAATAAGAATATTAGGTTATGAAGATAATCCAATTGGTCAGAAGTTCAGACTCTGGAATGTGGATAAAAGAATAATTGGTGTTGTTAAAGATTATAATTTCATACCTATTGATATAGGAGGTAATGCATTGATATTACCCTATGAAAGGGTCCATGATTTCGTGTTTATAAAAGTCATACCTGATTTCAAATCTGACCAATTAGTCAGATTAAAAAATATCTTCGAGAAACATAATCCCGATTACCCCTTCATATATTCATTTCTTGAGGAATATGAATATCCATTTTTCAAGTCAGTAGAACCCCTACTTCAAATTTTACTTTACCTGTGTGGTTTCGGGATACTGATCTCATGCATGGGATTATTTGGATTAGCCATGTATACAACCCAGAGAAAAACCAAAGAAATTGGAATAAGGAAGGCTTTCGGAGCAAGTGTCTTTACCATAATATTTCTATTGACAAAGCAATATATCAGATTAGTATTCTGGGCGTGTTTAATTTCTCTTCCATTAGCAGTTTTACTAATGAAGGGCGTCTTGAATTTCTTTACAGTCAAAACAGGTATAAGTACTTTATTCCTGATTTTAATTGTGGGTACCATGATATCCATTTCAATACTAACAATACTTTATCATTCTGTAGTAGCAGCCAGAAAAAATCCAATAAACAGTTTGCGTTATGAATAAAAAATCAGGTTTCTGTTATTAGCAAATTCTACAAAAGTATGAGTAATTTAATTCCAGGTACCATGGTCGGACTTTTAGACTTTTTGGAGGATGTTGAGTTATCTTTTTAAAATATTCCTTAGAAATTTTCAAAGACAGAAAGCCTATACCATCATAAATGTATTCGGTCTGTCTTTAGGTTTTGCTGTCGTACTTGTTATAGGGTTCTGGATCCGCTTTCATTTGAATTTTAATCAGAAAATTGAAAATGCTGAGAATATTTACCGCATTGTTCAAAGAATTAATGACGGCAATGAAAGTGAATTAATTTCGCTCACGCCCGGACCTTTAGCTGAGACCTTATCTGACAATTATCCTGAAATTATACATGCGACAAAAGTCCATTATGGTCCAGATCTTGTGATGCAAACAGAGGAAGAAGCTTTTGTTGAAGAAAAGGTTCTTTATGTTGATAGCAGTTTTTATCAAATATTTAATCTCCCATATCTATATGGACAAGATCCTCAAGATTTTGAAAACAGTATCATAATGACCGAATCTATTGCCAGGAAATATTTTGGATCGAGTGAAACTGTCGGAAATACTATAAATACTGCTGGTGGTGATAATTTCACGGTCAGAGGAGTGATAGAAAACTTGCCTGATAATATTCACTTTGATTTTAATATTGTACTTCCAATTTCGTTTGCCATCTCCCGAGGTGCCGAGGTGTTTCCTGAAGAATGGTACAGGTTTGCTGAAGTAGAAACTTACATAGAAACATTACCCAATACAAATATTCATTCCCTTAATTCAAAGATCCGATATCTGAAGGCCGAGTTTTCGGAATATAAAGATGATGAAATCATAATACAACCTATCCGAAATATTCATCTTGATCATGGCATACGGTATAATGTAGCTCATACTATTCCATCATCAACATTGGTGACATATGCTATAATCGCTATACTTCTGCTTAGTATAGCATGTCTTAATTATATTATACTTACGGTAGGCCTCTCCGTGAGGAGGATCAAGTCAGCGGGTATACAAATTATCCACGGTGCTTCAAGATATCAAGTCATACTGGGAGTGATATTTGAATCAATTCTTCTTACTCTCCTGGCACTTGCGATCAGTTTTATCCTGATTGAAGTGTTTTCTCCTGTTATTTCTCTTTTAATGGATTTTAATATATCTCTTGAGGATGAATTTTCAGGAAATCTTTTTATTACTTGTTTATCTGCTGCGCTAATAATTGGAATTCTAAATGGCATATATCCAGCCATTCTACTTTCTGATATTAATCCTTCAATAATTTTCAAAAGTCAATCCTCAAATAGAGTTTCTAAACTGAAGGTACTCAGATCACTCATAGTTATTCAATTCTCTATTGGCTTAATTTTGTTGATTTATTCCGGGGTTATAGGCAATCAACTCAAATATATGATTTTAAAGGACCCGGGATTTGACAGGCATAATCTTATTTCTATTACAATATATGATGAATCAAAAAAAAGACTCTTTAATAATTATGATCAAATAACTGATGCCTTAAGCAAGATAAACGGGATCAGTAATGTCAGCATTTCGTGCAGTTCCCCATCTCAGGTTAATACATCTGCGGGATTAGCCAGATGGGAGGGACAAAAAGCAGATCAGAATGTTTATGTTCAATGGAACTCAATCTTTTTTAATTATTTTGAGACTATTGGTGTTCCAGTTTTGTACGGCAGGGATTTCAGTGATTATAATGAAAATGATATTACCCTGAATGGTCAGTCAAAGTATATACTTAATGAATCAGCCTTAGAATCCATGGGATTAACTGCAAACGATGCCATTGGTAGAAATTTCACGTTATATGAAAAGACCGGACCCATTATTGGCGTAGTTAAGGATTTTCATTTTAAGGCCTTGAATGAAACCATAAATCCAATGGCCTTCAGCATAATACCCTATGCATTTAGAGAATTCCTGATCAGAAGTGAGTCTGGTTTTTCACCTGAACTTATTCAAGAGGTGAAAAACATATGGAAAGAATATCTGCCAGATGATCCTTTTAATTTTGTTTCTGTTAGTACTACATATCAAAACGTATATCAATCTGAAAAAAATTTATTAAGCTATAATCGTCTTTTAGCCACATTAATTATTTTAGTTTCTTCTCTGGGCTTCTCAGGATTAGCATTTCTTGTTTTGGATCAAAAAACAAAAGAACTTGGAATCCGAAAAATTCATGGAGCCAGTGTATTCAATGTAGTTCATCATCTGCTTTCCATATTCACAAAATGGATTTTGGCAGCTGTTATTATCTCTATCCCTGTGGCTTATGCTTTATCTATCAAGTGGCTCGAAAATTATGCCTATAAAACAACAATGGGGTATAAAATATTTTTATTTCCGATTCTTATAATCTTTCTCATTTCATTCACTGGGATTATATACCGGGTTATTCAAAGCTCAATGAAAAACCCAGTAGATTCGATAAAGTATGAATAAGCCAATATTTTTTATTGTAATTTTATACCTAGATCTTTAACATTCTTAACAATTATTAAGAAAAAATTTTTCATCCGTCCTTTCAAATGATGGATATTTACAAATATCTATTAGTAAAGCCCGGACATGCAACAAATAAAATCCTCATTCAGATTTCTCTGGAACAATCATTTTTTTTCATTGATCAATATTGTGGGCTTGGCCATTGGATTTATCTGTGTTCTTCTTATTTCCTTGTGGGTTATAAAGCAACTAAATTATGACCGGCACATCAAAGATTACCGGAAAATTTATAGGTTAACGGTAGAAGTGTCAAATTCAAGTGGGTACCATAGTCATTTTGCCCGGTGTTGGCAACCATGGACAAGGCGAATGCACAACTATTTCCCCGATATTAAAAAGATTGCTCTTCTGGCGCCCTTGAGGAGAACGGCAGTAAAAATGGATGAAATTAAGTTCAATGTTGAGCAAGTATACCAGTGTAATATGGAAACCCTTGAGATCTTTGATATAAAAACAATCAGGGGCGATAATCATCCTGCATTTGATGAGCCGAATAGGTTGTTGATTTCAGAAAAGTTATATAATACATATTTTGAAAATACTGTATTGCTGGATTCAATTATAGAGATATCGGGAGCTTTCGACACTGAGTTCAAAGATTTCAAAGTAGTTGGAGTATTTAAGGATTTTCCAGAAACAAGTCACTTGCATCCAGAAATAATTATCTCCCTTCCAGATCCAGAGCGCTTTGAAGGTTGGGCTTATACCTATTTGGAATTATCCGATGGATCAAAATCATCAGATATTATTGAAAAGTTTCCGGATTATGCTAAGCAACACTTGGAGGAGGAGACCAGAAATACCTCCGAGATCCACCTTCAGAATATTTCAGATATTCATCTGCACTCAAAAAAGGATAGAGAAATTGAAACAAATGGAGACATAAAGGTTGTATGGTTGTTTTCATCGATAGGGATAGCTGTTTTCGCAATAACTCTAATAAATTTTTTAAACCTTAATCTCATTCTCCAACTTAAACGAAACTATATTCTAGTCATTAAGAAAATACTTGGCTCAAATGTTTTAGACTTGGCCAAAGGCATATTTCTTGAAATAACGATACAAATCATTCTGGCGACTTTGATCACTATAATGATCTTTTATTTCATAAAACCATTTGGATCGCTTACTTTTTATAATAATGACAATATCTTATATCCTTTCTTAGTGCTATTTTCTATATTCTGCATTGCTATAATCGTTAGCAATATTCCTCCTTTGCTCATTGTCAAAAGGCAATGGAATGAAAACATCACAGTCAAAGGATCTATAATTGACGATTCGTATTTACTAAAAAAGGGCAACAAGGGATTTAGAAAAGTACTTGTGATTCTCCAATTTACAACATCAATAATTTTAATTGCCTCTGCTTATTACATTCATCAGCAGCAACAATTTCTCTGGCAAAGCAGGATGGGGTTTGAACAAGAATCAGTAATTGTTCTGAAAGAACTGAATTGGAAAATGAGAGAAAAATATTCCGAATTTAAAACCCGTCTTGAGGCTTACCATAATATCAAGCAAATCACCGCAAGTATGGAGCCCCCATCAGGATATGTAATGGATGCCATGTCTTTGAATATGGATGGAATTCCGGAAGAGGAAGAGGTCTCAATTTTTGTCTTTCCCGTTGAAGACAATTATATTGATTTTTATGGTTTACCCATTATCGCCGGTGAAGATTTCTCTAATCAATCTCCTGATATTCAAAAAGAAGAGTATATTTTAAATGAAACTGCACTAAGTCATCTTGGATTCTCATATCCTGAAGATGCTATTGGAAGGCGATTCAAACTTAATTTCTCAATTGATTCCTTGTTTCAGGGGGGAATTATTAAGGGCGTGGTGAAAGACTTTAATCTTTCACCATTATTTGAAAAGGTCAAACCATTGGTGCTCTTTCAAAAGTCTATATGGTATAGTACAATTCTAATCAAAGTGGATTCTATTCATAGAAATGAGAGTCTTCAGTTGGTGAAAGCAACCTGGGATGAAATTTATCCTGATTATCTCTTTGATTACTCTTTTGATGATGATCTATACAGAAATGCCTACAGGAATGAGATCCTGCAATCAAAATTATCGAAATACTTAACCTTTTTAGCTGTTTTTATTGCTTGTCTAGGGTTGTTTGGCATAAGTGCCATAATAATTCAATTAAGGATGAAGGAAATAGGGATTCGAAAGGTGAATGGGGCCACTTCGTTGAATATTCTTTATATGCTTTCAAAGGAATTTTTTCAATGGATATTGATCTCAATGATCCTTGCAACTCCCTTTAGTCTTTTAATTTTATATAAATGGAGTGAAAATTATCCCTACAAGGCAACATTATCATGGTGGCTTTTTCCGATGGCCGGGATTATTGCATTGGTATTTGCCTGGATTTCAATTAGTTTTTATTCATTTAAAGCAGCTTACAAAAACCCTGTCGATGTATTACGATATGAATAGTTCCAATTTGCAAGCTTCCATTTATATTATATCCGAATTTCAGAAGGAATTATTATATTCAGGATTTTCTATAAAAGATCATGCGCAGAATTATATATTATGTAGCGGTTTCTATTGACGGTTTTATTGAAGATTCAAATAAATCATCTGATAAATTCATACATGAGCCATCAATTGTAGACTTCTATCTCAATGAATTAAAAGACTTTGATACAACAATTATGGGGAAGAAGACTTATGAAAGCGGATATGGATATGGAATAAAACCTGGTCAGGCAGCCTATCCGCATATGCAACACTACATATTCTCCAATACCCTGGTTTTTGATAATCCAGACGAAAATGTAAAGGTTGTTTCTCCGGATTTGGAATTTATCAATGATCTTAAAGATTGCAAAGGCACTGATATATATCTCTGTGGGGGTGGAATGTTTGCAGGATGGTTGCTTGAGAATGAGCTAATTGATGTTCTTAAACTTAAACTAAATCCGGTAATATTTGGTGGTGGTACCCGATTATTCGGATCTTCTACAAAGTCCGTATTCCTTGATTTAAACGAAAGCCTCGATTTCAAAAAGGGATTTAAGATTTTATCATATAATATTAAATATTAAATACTATGACACTGGATCAGGTTATGTATGAATTAAAAAGCTATGGAAATGAAACCACAAAGAGAATATTTATTAATCATGGAGCACGCGAACCATTGTATGGTGTAAAAGTTCAGGATCTGAAAAAAATAGTTAAAAAGATCAGAAAGGATTACAAATTATCTATTGAATTGTATAATACAGGTAATTCTGATGCCATGTATCTAGCAGGTTTAATTGCAGATGAAAACGCTATGACCAGGCAGGACCTGCAAAATTGGGTTAAAGGAGCATATTGGTACATGATCAGCGATTACACAGTACCCTGGATTGCAGCAGAAAGTAATTTCGGTAATGAATTGGCAATGGAATGGATTGAATCTGATCAGGAATTCATAGCTTCTGCAGGTTGGGCAACATTATCAAGTCTGGTTTCCATTAAACCTGATGATGAGTTGAACATTGAAATGCTTAGTGGCCTGCTTGATCGTATAGATAAAGAAATTCATGGTGCTCAAAACAGGGTCAGATATTCGATGAATGGATTTGTGATTGCAACCGGATCGTATATCAAAGCACTCTCTGATAAAGCCTTTAGAATTGGAAAGAATATTGGGAAGGTAGATGTAGATATGGGAGGAACGGCATGTAAAATCCCCCTGGCGACACAATATATTCAAAAAGTAATCGACAGAGGGAACCTTGGAAAGAAACGTAAAATGGCCAGGTGCTAACTTATGATGGTAGCTGTATCTACAGCCTGAAAAAACCGTGTAGCCTTACCATCTATCACGGTCCAGATATGGGCTGCATTTGCTTTAAATTTCTTCCCGGTTGCCTTCCAGGTACCCATGTAATACCCTTCCATAACAACCTTGTCCCCGCTTCCAAAGATGTCTAAGATATTTATATTAAAACCATCATAGTATTCCGGAATTGGGGCAAATATATTTTCTACTACTGCCTGATGTCCAATGTAAGTTCCTTCATCTTCAATAAATGGGAATCCTTTACATTCATTCCATTCAATTTCCGGATCAAAAAGGGAGAGAACTCCTTCAATATTTCCTTCAGCAAAATACTGGTAGCCTTTTTTTAAGATATCAACATTACTCATTTGGTATAGTTTAATGGTTATAAATTGGTTATTTAATTTTAATTCAGATCAGGATACTCAGGACTAACAAATCAAATTATTTTTGTCAATTTAATTGACTCCAACCTTCAATGTAGGGAAAAAGTTCATTATTTAAAATAATATTCTTATCTATTATTTTTTTATAAACTAAAATACATTGTCCTTTTTTTCATATAAAAATAAATCTCATTAATTATTAAGTAATTTCTAAATTCAAAAACCATAAGTAATAAGCTCATTATATCGAGTCTATTGAAGGGAAATTTAATTGTATTAATTGCAGTGGTCGGTGACAAATTCCAGGAACCTCTTTACCTTCTTCGGGAATCAGATAATACGACATTAGAAAAAGAAAAATATTCAAAAAATAAACATAACCCATTCTATTTACGAGAATATTTTATTAATTGAGTCAGTCAAATAAAAGTTAACATTTGAAAATAATTTTATTCTAACCGATTAATTATGTCCCCTGAGAAAATTACTGAAGAATTACATCGAAATAAGAATGTATTCCTGGAATTATTGAACAACATTCCTGGCGAAATGATTCTTTGGAGTCAGAATCCTGGAAAATGGTGTATGTTAGAGGTTGTTTGCCATTTATTCGATGAAGAAAGGGAAGATTTCAGAACCCGTGTAAAATGTGTATTGGAAGACCCAACTTCACCACCTCCCCCATTTGATCCATTAGTATGGGTGGAGGAAAGAAAATACAAAGAACAAAATTATAATCAGGTATTGTCCGGTTTTCTCAGCGAAAGAGAAAATTCTATTGAATGGCTGAGGTCAATTAAAGATCCTAAATGGTCAAATGCATATCTTCATCCAAAATTGGGACCAATGAGTGCATATTTGTTTTTAACAAATTGGTTGGCCCACGATTATCTCCATATTCGTCAAATCATTAAACTGAAATTTGATTATCTAAATTGGAAATCAGGTGAATCACTTGATTACGCCGGAAATTGGTAGAAACTGGTAGAAATTGGTATTTCACTACTATTTCAACTTATGAGGGAAAATTGAATTATGTCCATTTAAATTAACCTGAAACACTTCCGGGGCTTTTTCTGTTCAATGCAAATAAGCCAAGAACAGGTCCAATAGCCAGGAAAATATAAATCAATTGTGGATCCATTATCTGGGATATTATATTTAGCATTTGAATACTGATAATTGTTATTGAGAATCCTATGCCGTTTACGATAGTCAATGCTGTTCCTTTGGATTCATGATGTACATTGTTGGCAACGAGCGTTGAGAACAATGGAGAATCAGCTATCACGACCATTCCCCAGAAAATAAGGTAAGCAATAAATATTTCACTATTTTCGATAACAAACATTAAGGGTGATACAAGACAACATAAACACGATAGCATTAGTGCGGAAAAAGCTGTTACCCTCGTTCCAAATCTCAATGACAGATACCCTCCTATTACACATGCAACACCCCCGGACGCAATGATAATGAAGGACAGCAATGGTATATTAAATGAAGTTTCCGGATGCATATTCACATAGGTTACTAAAAGCAGCGGAATGAAGGCCCAGAAAGCATATAATTCCCACATATGTCCGAAATATCCGAAGGCGGCCGATCTGAACCTGGGATTTTTAAATACACGAAAAATAACAGATGGTTCAAATTCTTGACTGGGCTTTCTAAATGGACCATTTTTAACAAAAACAAATATGATCAATCCTCCAAAAATTGATAATATAGAAGTTATTATGATCACTGATCGCCAGGAGATATCACTTGTGATCCCCTTTAGAATATGGGGGAAAGCTGTTCCAACAACCAAAGCGCCAACGAGAAATCCAAGTGAAACACCAAGACCTTTCTGAAAGTGATCGGCAGCGATCTTCATCCCGACGGGATATATGCCCGCAAGAAAAAATCCGGTCAGAAAGCGTAATGTAACCAAACTCAAATATGTATTGCCTTCAAAAACCATGAGTATGTTAAAGAATGCCCCCATTATGGCACTTATGAAAAAAACCTTGGATGGAGAAAATCGATCTGAAATAGTTAGAATTGCAAATAATAATGTACCGGAAATAAATCCCAATTGAACCGAAGAGGTCAAATGCCCCAAAGCATTTTCATTGAGTCGATACTCAGTCAAGAGGTTATCCATTACTGCATTGCCGGCAAACCATAATGAGATACAGCAAAACTGAGAAAATACTATTATGGTCAGTATAATTTTCTGGTTCCTCATCAAGGTCTTATTCTACACGTTGATCCGTATTGAACTGCCTGTAAGAATACGGATTATAAAAGCAAAAACTTCTCAAATTAGTTGTAACAATCTAGTAAAACAAAAAATAATGAGGAATTGTAATGGATATGTTGTTATAAAAACTACAATTTCGACGAATCAGCTAGATTTTTAACATATTCCAGGTCATCCTTTACTTCGTCGATAAAAAATTTCCAGTGAAAAGCAGTGAATTCCGGCCATTTTGGCTGATGATGACCGAAGCTAACATAGGGCATAGGCTTATAACGATCCTTAGTAAGGCTTATAATCTTTTCCCAGTGGTCTATACACTTTTGTAGATAATCCATGGATTCTTGTCTCTTATCTTCACCCCCAGTCTCATTAAATAACTGCAATGAAACACCTGCACGAATTTTATCGGCAAAATAAAATCCTAGGTAACACCAGGTTTCAAGGTCGTCCAATTCTGATTCCAGACCTGATTCAATTTTTCCCATTCTCAGTTCATTGATCATATTTAAACCATGCCTGCAATTATCATAAATGTTATCTGCGAGTTCAATAGGAGTTATTTTTGCAGGATCAATATCATTTTGGTTAACTATCATTTTGCAGTAACTGCTGATCGATAAATAATCCTTATCAAGTGTTTCATGGAATATCAGTTCCTCAATCGAAATAAACGGGGACTTCCCATCGTCGTGCCCATATTGCCAGGGTGCCAGGAATCCCTCCGAATATAAGGTAAAGTCCCAGGTTCCCTTATAAAATGATGCAATATGTAGAGGAACCGTTGAAGCTAGAGAATATGCTTTCAATAATTTTGTAGCGTCAACTTCTTTGTGCCGGATCTTAAAAAGTAGGCTTAACGATTCATCAGTTTGATCAGGATCATACAACAACCTGCCCCATAAACTATAGAATAACCATTGTTTTTCAAATGCATAAGTCCAAGATTTATTTTCCATATCAATGGAAGAATAATCTGCAGCGGGGATATAACCTTCCGAACCAATAAAATATCCATCTACATATGTATGCTTATTCTTTTTAATATGGTTCCTAATAAAATCAGGATTTCCCCAGCGAAGTACGAAGAAATCCTCATTCCTGATCATCCATGCAATAAAATAATTTGTAGGATCAGGATCCCAGAATTCCCGCATGATAGTACCTTCATGATTGGCATGGGTAATTGACAAATCGGGTGTTGAATGCCCGTGTGACCAGTTAAATTTTACCTCAACAATGGTCTTATCCGGAAGGTCTGCCTTGTCAATTACTTTCCGCATTTCTTTCGGATCACCGGCAAGTACTGCTCTGTGAATGAATTTTACCTTTCTGTCTGCATTTTTCATCCCATCGACAAAAGTATCTTCAATCCATTTTTCCCTTTCCAAGGGTGTCATTTTATCTTCACCCCAGTTGCCCATCCAATCTGCAAGTGTAACGCCCAGCCCTGTCAGATCCTCATATTCGTTAATTAATTGTGTAACCGATTCTGAAGTATACCTTTTGACCAGTTCAGATCTGTCATCATGGATTTTGGCGTCATAATGGCTGGCAAATGCTTCAGAAACAACAATATTCCAATTTACCAGGTAAGTTTCAATTCCTCTATCCCTGGCCATTCGAAACAACGTTTTCCAAAATTCTTTCCATTCTTTGAGTTCGTTGTCGGTAAAAGGTGTTGACTCAGGATAATTATTTGACCGGATCATATATGGAAATATATGAGTACTCCATAGCGTTAATGCATTAAATCGGTTTTCAACCATCATATCAAGGAATGATTCCCAGAATTTCAAATCCCGGCAGGTTTCTTCATGAATTTCAGTAGCTGGTCCTGGCCGGTATGGTGCCCAGGGTAAATTGAACTTTATAGCCCGGAAAGAGAGAGCAGGATTTACATAATTATCCGTCACATGGTTTAAATCCGCTTTCAATTTTAACTGTTCCACAAGGTCCATTACCCCATATAGACATCCACGATCATTCCTGGCGATAACTTCTATCCTGCCATCAGCGTTAGAAAGTATATATCCATCCAACACCAAGTCTTTAGTCAGATTTTCCAGTGTCAAATGGTCATTTGAAAGAGACGATCCACTATATTCAAGGATAATCTTCGGATCAACCTCTGTTTTTATATCTTCTTCAATAAAATTATAACCGGACGATTCGAGAGCTGTTATGAGTTTTGATACACCATATGACAGTATATTACTCTCAGTATCATATTTTATTGTTACCTTCTTTCCAGAATGGCAGGAATTAGTGCTTAATCCCAAAAATAGAATGAGGATGAACAAGAATGCCTTAACAAGAAATTTATTTTGGCTCATATCTTAAGAAATCGTTTCATAAAACCAATGCGCTTACAGGTAAAATATACATCTAATGCGATTAAATTTTGGTTATTTTTCCAAAATATAATAGAAATTAATATTTTCGCTGGATTCTGGAAAATTAATTTTAAGTTATAGATGATTATTCGCTCAATAATAATTCTTATTTCATTATTATCCGTAATTAGAGTATTTGCTCAGGAAACTCTTGATTCCATATTTACCAAAACCGATATCCTTCCAGTCCACATCAAGGAAGTAAGCGATGAATCGGTTAAGTTCAACTATCCTGGGGAAGATGTGGTAAATTCATTAAAAATTGAATCAGTAAATAGAATTGTATTTAAATCGGGTAGAGTCCAAACGTTTAAGGAGGCGCCTTCCTATCGGCAGGTTGTAGATGGTCTGGATTGGGAACACGTATCGGTAATCCAAACAGAAGGACAATTAAGTGGATTGTACTTGCTTGACGATGTAAGTGCAAAGGCCAAAGCCATGACAGGATTTGGCAGTGTAGGTAAAATGGAAAACAGAGCCATGATGAAATTGAAAATTGAAACGGCCATGAATGGAGGCAATGTAGTATATGTAACACAGCAAAATTCTTCATCACGTTCGCAGGTAAGTAACAGTTCAAGTGTAGTGAGCGGAGTGGCCTATTCAAATAAAATACCCGATTATAGTGATTTTTCAAATCTCCTAAACAAAAATTCTGATTTTAGATTAATTGAAAAACACGAACTTGGTGTGAATAGTACAGATATTTCAGTTAAGATCCTTCCGGGTGAGACTATTAGGTTCGACCGAGCAGAACAATCCGGTAATCTGGTATACGTATATGCAAATATCTCAAATGAAGACAGTAACAAATTCAGGGTAAGTTATTTTGACACTGAAAAAATTATTCTTGTTTACAGAGATAAAAAGCATATCTATAATCTTATCTTCAGTATTTAATCGATTTTTTTAAATATCAGCTCCGTATCATCATACCCTTTAAGGGTAAGTTTAAGATCTTTTATTTCATATTTCATTCTCCTGCCAGACACGGATTTGGCAATAAGGTCTTCCAATTTCATTTCAGGACACATCATGCGTGTCATGGCAAAAGATTCGAAATGAAGGACATTCTTTCCAGCCCTATAAAAACTTCCATTCATATTATTGCAACCGGCAAAACCGCTTAACCTGCTTTCTTCAACGTGGAATTCAATGACCGGGCTACCCTTTTCATTAAGCATTTCGTTCAGGATCTTTTGCCCGTTAGCCTCTTCTAGCACCCAGATATCATGTAATTGATAATCAGGCACATATTGCCCACATCCTTTTAATTTAGCAGTTTCCATTCCTTCTTTTTTGATCTCCACAACCACTGAATAATGGAATGTTTCATCTGCCATAGTATCATTACATTCTTCCTCAGTGACAGTTACAAAAATTTCACCTGAATCTCCACCACCCGAGAACCTGGTAATCATTGCATCAGCTGCCTTCTGAATCTCTACGGAGTTGGTTTCAAAGACCGTTCCATCCAAATGCGAAAATTTAATGCCGATATCCATATCAATATCTACTGCCCATGATGGCTCATTTCCCCTGGCATAAAAATCTATCCCCTGTTGGTAAAGTCTCATTTTTAATGTCATGCTTTGGGATTTGGTTGATATAGCTTGTGGTTCACCTGTTATGTTTTGTGAATCACTTTGCTGCAAAGATGCATTTGTTTCTGTACTGATGTCAGCACTGGCCTCCTCCTGATTATTCTTCTTATCCATCTGATTACAACCAAAAATAATTGTTGAAATAAATAAAATGTATTTTATTGACGTCCCTAGGTTATTCATAATTACTTTTATTAAAGTATAATACTGAATTAGACAAAGCTCTAGTTATAGCTCAAAATATGAATTCAAATAATTGAATTACACAACACCATTACTAAAAATACGATATTTTGCTTTAAGCTGATTACCTGTTTATGTTTTTTTAAATTTGAAACTTTATGGATATAAAAATAGAAAAAATTCAACCCAGCGATTTTGAAAAAATATATGAAATGATACGGGAATTCTCAGATTTCCAAAATGCCCGGAAAAGAGTTTCGGTTACACTAGATAAAATGATGGAGCAAAAAGATTTTATTTTCGGATATGTGGCTAAAGATGCTTTCAATCAAATAATTGGATATACAAACTATTCTTTTATATATTATTCCTGGGTGGGCAAATCAATATATCTTGATGACTTATATGTTAAGCCTTCATTCAGAGGAAAGGGAATAGGCAAAAAGCTAATGAAAAAGGTTTTTGATATTGCAAGAAAGGAGAAATGTGATAGGGTCCGGTGGCAGGTATCGAATTGGAATTCAAAGGCAATAGAGTTTTACAAAAAAATCGGTGCCAGGATCGATGATACTGAACTTAACTGTGACATGATTTTAAATAATTCTTAAATCAGCGTTCAGTGATTTCGTCTCGGGTAGAGAATATTCCTTTAATACCTCAGGGATTTTAAATAATTTCACTAATTTATTGATGACTTAAAAACCTTCGATAATTTTCAAATGTCCATGTAGCATGCGAATTTCTCCGTTATTCAGGATTCGAATGAGAAGGCTTATAGGCATAATAATAAGTTGGGCAATACTTTCGACAGCCTTCTTTATTTATGAATATTATGCAGTCAGATTTCATGCGCCTGAAATGGCTAATGAGATCAATATTGGCTTCAATGTATTCATTAATATTTACGCCGGCATACTGGCTGGAATGCTGGGTGGCCCATTTTTAATTTTTTCTGTGAGTGAGAAGACTAGGAACAGGCCTTTTTATTTTGGAATTATCTATACTGCCATTGGTTTTCTGTTGGTTTATATAGTAATATCATTTAGCATTTCCTTAATTGTCTTTTCAAATAATTTAGAATTACCAATCTACAATAAAGATGTTCTCAGAGCTACTTTGAATAATATGCTTGCTATCTGGCAGGTAAAAAATCTTCTGATCTGGTTAATAATAATTTCAACAACCCAATTCATACTTCAGATAAGTGACAAATTCGGACCGGGTAATTTATGGAAATTTATAAGAGGAAAGTATTACAATCCAAGAGAGGAAAAGAGGATATTTATGTTTTTAGATTTAAGATCTTCAACAAGCATAGCTGAAAAACTAGGGCATGTTAAGTATTATAACCTGTTAAATGATTTCTATTCGGTAATAACTGATCCAATCATCAATTTTTATGGAGAGATATATCAATATGTCGGTGACGAGATTGTAGTTACATGGAATCTGAATAACAATATGCATAAAAACAGATCTGTAGATTGCTTTTTTGAAATCCAGAAAAAGGTATTTGAACAAAGAGAGAAATTTTTGAAACGATACGATCTGGTTCCGGAATTTAAGGCCGGAATCCATTGCGGGAAGGTTACCGTTGGCGAAATAGGGATCCTAAAAAGAGATATTATTTATTCCGGTGATGTTTTAAACACAACATCAAGAATACAGGAAGCCTGCAATGAATTTAATACAGAATTATTGGTTTCTGAAGATATAGTAAAACTTATCTCAGAGCCCGGAGATTATTTGATCAATACGATCGGAGGGGTTGCCTTTAAGGGAAAAACTAAAAAAGTAAGGGTATTTTCGGTTAAAAAAGAGGATTAATGTTGAAATAGACAACATTCATTCCATTGAATTTATGATATCTTCAATATTTATTACCTGAAAGACCAGATCAGCCTTGCTGCTTTCATATAATATCCCAATAGTGTGTTCATCAATTTTAGTCATACAGGAATAACCCCGTCCAATTCCTTCATCCAGAAGGGTAGTATACTTTTCCGGCCAGGTCTGACCTTCATCAAAGCTTAACCTTATGCTTATGTTCTTTCTTTGATATTTTGAAGCCGGATTACTGAAAAGCACTAAACTTTGGGAAGCGTTATTAATCACAAAATCTTCTTTTATAATACTCGCCATGCAAACAGGTTCTATCAAAACGCCTTTTGAGCTATTATTTTCTACCCAGGTTTTCCCCAAGTCAGAGGTTGTTGCGACGGAACGCCCATTTAGATCCGATTTATCTTCCCTGTTTCGATTATCCCTCATATTTAACATCAGATCTCCATTTCCCAGTTCAATTACTTGAGATTCGGTAGTATTGGATTTTGCTCCTGTACCTATATGCCAACTATGTCCATGATCCTTACTCCATATTATCGTAGAATATGGGATATTATAATGATCCTTATATTGCGCTGGGAACACTAAAGTACCATCTGAAAGTGAGATTCCTTTTCCCGGTCCCTGCAAAAGCAGCGGCCATTCCTCTTTTTTTATCTGGGCTGTAATATTAACCGGATCGTTCCAGGATTCACCATCATCAGTTGAGTTAACCAACATCAATTGACTCGTTTTGACTGGATCAAGGCCCGGTTTTGACGCTATCCAGTTTCTTTCGTTCTTATGTCCGTGGGCCCAGATGCCTGCAACCCAAACAGTATTTGTTTCTCTATCCACAAGCACGCAAGGATCACCTATTCCATTTTCCTCTTCGGATAGCCCCCCCCACTCTCCTAAATCCATTATCACCTTCATTTTTTCCCAGGATTGTCCCCCATTAACACTACGACTCATGCCAACATCAATATCACCTTGCAGGTCAATAGAACTATTTCTTCGAATATCATAAACAGCGATCAATGTCCCCTTATTTGTAGTAACCAATCCCGGGATCCTGTACGTATGAACACCATCATCATTATGATCCCTGATTGCAAGCCCCAGCCGGTGTTTGTATCGATGATTTTCCTCCTCAACAGCATAATTTATACCTGAAATTCTTAAATTCTCAATGAAAGAATAGAAATATGAACGAATTTTTGATTTATCAGATACGGATACGCTCACCCAGAAATAATTCTTCCCATGATGCAAAACCTGGTTTAGGTTTATTTCCTGATGCTTTGCAGGACTATTGATCTCAGCTACTTTTTTACTTGTATTAAATTCGGGGTTCGAACCTGTGTAATGAACCAACAATGTATTTATCATAGCTAAATCGTCAGATTGATCAAACCCGATGGTGATGTTTTCCAATAACTTGGGATTAGCTTCACCCTCCGTATTTATTAGGATCTTTTGTAATCCATTAACAGGTTTATCGATAAGAACCGGTAGTTTAATACTGCTGGCATTAACTTCCTTAACTTCCATCAAGGAATTATCAAGTAAAAAAAAATCGTCCAGCAACAAACCACCATTCTCCTGACTTGAACACCTGATTCTGAATTTCAGTACATCAGCATATGGAAAAGAAATATAAACAGCATCAGAGAATCTATCTGAAGTAAATACGGAATCCTCACTGTAAACTTCATACCAATCGTTTTGCATATATATCTCAAGGATGAAATTTAATGACATTTCTGAGTTTAATTTCTGACCCCGGAAGGAGATATGACGAATTGGAACGGCACTATCCAACAGGCTGAATTCTAATATATGATCTTCCCCCCCGGTTATATATAGACACTGCGACTGAATCCTGCCTCCTTTCCCCAAGATCCGGTCTTTTTCATTATGGGACTTTAATATCACTTTATCCAGATCTATGGTGTTGAAAGAGCCCGTTGGCAGGTTATCAAAATCAATGTTCGCAATAACAGGCTTTTCGCGGAATATCTCAGCACGTATTTGAGGAATTGTTTGTATTGTCAGAATTAGTGCAAAAAGATATCCTGCCTGTATCTTTAAATTTCTCAAAATCCGCTCAGTTTAAGTTCCTAAAGAATCTAAATTTGGTAATTACTAAATTACTTTGGAAACCTATAAGTATTACAATTTCCCTAAAGATTTCAAATTTATTTGCATTGTAAGTTTCAATATACTTTATTTGATCCTTCAGGGATATCAGGTTGATACCTTAATAGAGCACTTTTAATGGTACAAAAGAGAAACAAATTTTCCTCAAGGTTCGGATTCATAGCTGCCGCCGCAGGCAGCGCGGTTGGTCTGGGGAATATATGGAAATTTCCTTTTGAAGTAGGCAAAGGCGGTGGTGCAGCATTTCTAATCATATACCTGTTTTTTTGCTTTGTATTGTGTTATCCCCTATTGATTACTGAAATTGCTATTGGACGAAGATCACGGAAAAATCCCGTAGGTTCTTTTAAAACAATGAAGCACCCCAATTGGACTTTCATCGGATATTTGAGTGTCCTGTGTGGTGTGCTTATACTATCCTTTTATAATGTTGTTGCCGGCTGGGTTTTCGGATATTTCGTTGAAATACTTTTGGGAAACTTTGACATCGGTAAAAATTTCGAAAGTTTTATAACAGACATCAGCGAAGTTGGGGGATATTCATTGCTATTCATGGTTGTGACCGCATTCATAGTATCAAAAGGTATCACCAACGGGATAGAGCGTGCCAGCAAGATATTAATGCCGGTATTGGTCACAATTATGTTATTTCTTTCTATTTACGCCTTGACCCTCGATAATGCAATGGAAGGTGTAAAGTTTTACCTGGTTCCGGACATCTCAAAATTGAACATTGAAGTCATATACCGGGCATTAGGACAGTCCTTTTTCTCTTTATCATTAGGAATGGGCGCCCTGATCACCTACGGAAGTTACCTTAAGAAACAGGAAGATATCATAAGTTCAGGTGCAATTGTTACCCTTTCTGATGTTGGCATTGCCTTTCTGGCTGGTTTAATGATATTTCCAATTGTTTTCTCACAAGGATTAGATACTGATGGTGGAACTGGATTGATATTTGTTTCACTACCAGGTGTATTTGAGAACATGGGGCCCGTTCTAGGTATAATCATTGGTTCGCTATTCTTCCTTTTGTTATCTTTTGCTGCCCTGACTTCCACGATATCATTAATGGAGCTTCCGGTATCTTATCTCGTTGACCAGAAAAAGGTTAAACGTGAAATAGCCGTTTGGATCTCTGCCGGCGTTATATTCCTGATAGGCATCCCTTCCCTGATCGGAAATGGATATTCTGATTTTTTCTCTAATTTTATTACCTACTTCGGAGCTGAAAAGCCTACAGATTTCATGACATTTATTACTGATCTGGCGCTTAATACATTTTTACCGATAGGAGGATTTTTTATTTCCATATTTGCCGTATATGTCTGGAAGCGCCGAAAGTTATTCAGGGAATTATCCTATGGTAATGAAAAGTTCCTTAAATCCTGGATAGCCAAGTATGTCGGATTTTGTCTGCAGTATATTGCACCGGTTGTATTGGGATTAGTGTTTGTGATCACTGTGCTTGAAGTATTTTTTGGAGTTCATCTATTCAGTTAAATGTTTTTTGAATATATAAATTGAGTGGCTCATTTATTTTTATATTATATTCACATCAACATTTTTTAATACTAAAATCACGAATATTATGACAAAATTTTTCAAAACAGGTTACCTGTTGATAATTCTTGCCGGCTTAATCTGGGCGGGATGTGCTGGCACAAAAACAAGTAAAGAAGATGCATATCTGGGTGATTGGGAATACCTTGTAGAGGGTACTCCAAATGGAGATGTAAGAGGAGTAATGAATATATCTAAAGACGGGGATGCATTCATAGGCAAGCTGACATCAGATATGGGAGAGATCGAATTGAATGATCTCGCAATTGTTGAAAACAAACTCTCAGCTAATTTCGATATCCAGGGTATGACTTTGGATATGGATGGCACTTTTGACGGACCACAGTTTACTGGCACAATCGGCGTAGATTATAATACCTTCCCGATGACCGCTACAAAAAAATAATCTAAAAGGGGCTGCTTCCCAAGCAGCCTTTATTTTAATTGTATTACCCTTATTAACTGGGCCCTACTTTTAATCCCCATTTTAAGATAAATTCTATGGGTATGATCTTTAACTGTTTGTAAAGATATAAACAAGGCATCAGCTATTTCCTGATTGCTTTTGCCAGAGCAGACTTCCTTAATGATCTCCCGTTCTCTCCTTGTGATCCCATATCGTGCGATCAGATTGTCAATAGATGATGATTCTGATTTGCTTGTTTCCATTTCGATAAACCGGTCTCTTTGGCTGTAGAAATAAACCAGAGGGATGACCACAGCCAGGAAGAAGAATAATATGAAGATGGGTATGGATGTCGGGAAGAGATAATACATATATGCCGACATTATTTTTAAAATTAAAAATATCGCTGTAAGTAATACATAATTCCTGACAAGCACATCTGTCAGGGTAATAATTTTAAAAGATTTATGTATTAAAATAGTCAATCCCCAGGTTGTTAGCAACACATCCAGAACAAGATAAACGTATAGGATGCCTATTCCAGGCAGAGATATGACTTCACCACTTTTTTGGGCTATTGACCATCCCAGCACAATAAAAAAGAATAGAAGAAAGAAGAAATACGATATTGATGCTGTTCTTCCAACTTTGGAGCCCGATAACTCATAGCAGAACTTCAGATACATATACCAGCCCATAATAAGAAAGGGAAATCCCAGAAAAGGTATTCCATAAGATATCATAGTCTGCAGATTTTCAGACAGTGTAATTCCAGTCAATATAATCTTAATGAAAATTAAACCCCAGATTCCATATACTCCAAATGCACACATCAGAATCACATAATAAAACAAGGATTCAACGAAATTGGAAGGATATGATTTTCTTAAATAATTGGCAATCAAAATGGCTCCTGAGGCAGCTCCCAGAGTGATGAGCAAAAGAGAGAAATATAAAAGATTTGTGGCCATATTATAATGAAATCAAATGTAAGGAATTTACAGATCTCAATCACCCTACCAAAGTATTGAATTTCAAAACACGACTTTAGTTTGTTAAATTTTACAGATCCACCCCGTATAATTGAATAAACAAAATAATATAATTATGATTAATCAAGATCCTCAAAAACCGTATGTGCCTGACTCAAGCATTAGTACATCCTTTAGTTTTGGATGGAGACAAATGTGGAAATATTTCCTTTACTTATTCCTGGTTTCCATAATAATAACTGTTCTACACATTCCTATCAGCGTTGCTGACAGTTTTAAAGATGATATCACCCCGGGAATTGTAGTACTCCAGGTTTTAGCTTTCTTTTACTGGATTTTGCTATTCCCTATATTTTCGTATGGGGTGGATTGGATATATTTAAAGGCTATCCGTGATCAGGAGATAGACATAAAAGAAATGTTTATCGGATTCAATAATTACGTTAACATTATTTTAGCTCATCTTCTGGCCACTGCCATTATTGGAATTGGATTTGTGTTTTTAATAATCCCCGGAATCATTTTTGCATGCCGGCTTGTTTTTGTTCCATTTATTGTGATGGATAGAAACCTGGACGCCGTTAAGGCTGTCGAAAAGAGCTGGCAAATGACTGCTGGACATGGCTGGAAGATCTTTGGGATGGGGATAATATCCTTTTTTATCATCATACTGGGGTTGATTATGCTCATTGTTGGTGTCTTCCCTGCAGCTATGTGGGTGACTTCTTCCTTCGCCAGTCTCTACCATTCCATTGATCATCAGGAGAAGGCAGAGCTTGAAAATGGAAATGGTTCCTGACCAAACCAGTTTTTTATATCGGCTTAGCCGCTTTTAATTATTTCTCTTTTTAAATAGATTAGTATTCATATGTATTTTAATGTGAATACTAATTTATTTGATACCCTTTTCAAAATTGGAATATTTTTTCTTCTGATACCTGCTTTATTTTCCTGCGATAATGTTCCTGAAAAAGAACCTGGGACAACTTCACGAACAGAATATGTATACAATGCCGATGGAATCCTCAAATCGAAAATTATCCTTAAAGATGGCAAGGTCCATGGTGAGGCTATTACATATTATCCTAGCGGTCAGATCTCAACAGTGATTAATTATATCAATAATAAGAAAGAAGGAATTGAGAAAAAATACTATAAAAGCGGGCAGATTTATAGAACAAGGCCTTTTAAAAATGGCAATTTAAACGGTACAGAGATAAGGTATTATAAGGATGGTGGAAAGAAGACAGAACAGGAATTTAAGCACAATAATCCTGCTCGTGGATTAAAAGAATACTCACCCAGCGGGAAATTAATTACTAATTTTCCCCGACTTCAGTTTAAGATAGTTCACAATAGAGATTATGCCGAACAAGTCCTACTTTACTTCTATTTGTCTGATAATAGTAAAAATGTAGACTATTATATTGGCAAATTGATTGCTAACAAGTATTTTGACAAAGACGCCGAACTTGAGCTGTCTAATGAGGGCATAGGTGAAATTTGGTTACAACCCGGATTTTCAGGATCATACAATTTATCTGCTAAATGTGTTAGAGAATCAAGGGGTTTATACATAACAGAGGCAAAAGTCATACTAAAAAACGGAACCATTAAAGAAGTAGTTTACTAATTCAACAACAGAATCCATAATGAAAATATAATATTTTCGTTAAATTGTATGCATGTAAAAACCTGTATCGCAATAAGATGAGTAAGTCTAACGGAAGAAATGGAAAAAATATATCCAATAAAAAATCCAACAATCTGGATTATGAAAAAGAACTTCTGAAGCTACAGATTGAACTGGTCAAACTCCAGGAATGGGTTAAGAAGAATAATGCAAAGATTGTGGTAATATTCGAGGGTCGTGATGCTGCGGGAAAGGGAGGTGTGATCAAACGTATTACAGAACGGTTAAATCCCCGGATATGTAAAGTAGTTGCATTGGGTATACCTACAGAAAAAGAAAAGACACAATGGTACTTTCAGAGATATACTCCCCATCTGCCGGCTGCGGGTGAAATCGTATTATTTGACAGAAGCTGGTATAACAGGGCCGGTGTTGAACATGTAATGGATTTCTGCACAGAAGAGGAATACAGGGAATTTTTGAGGTCATGCCCATTATTCGAACAGATGTTGATTCGGTCAGGGATTATTCTTATAAAATACTGGTTTTCAGTTAGTGATGATGTGCAGGAAAAACGTTTTAAGGATAGGATCAAAAATCCGCTTAAACGATGGAAGTTCAGTTTGATGGATATAAAATCCCGTGAAAACTGGGTCAAATATTCAAAAGCGAAAGATAAAATGTTTCTGCATACAGACACGCGCCAGGCCCCTTGGTACACTGTGAATAGTGATAATAAAAAGAAAGCCAGGTTAAACTGTATAGCACATCTCCTTTCCAAGATCCCTTATACTTATAAAAAGGAACCTCCTATTAAGCTCCCAAAATTAAAGAGATCAGACAATTACGAACGCCCTCCGATCAATGAGCAGACCTTCGTGCCGGAAATATATTGATTGATCAATAATGCCTTTATACATATTTATTAAAAGTATTGGCTTAAATGAAAACAAATGTTTTCATTTAAGTTTAGCAATCTCTATTGGGCTGGAAGAATTTCGCGTGGATTAAGTTTCCGTGAAGTTTAAGTTATCTATCACATAAAGAATAATTACATATTCGTTTTTTTTGTAGGAATTAATAAATTTGCTGGCAATTAAATTTAAGAATCCCTAAGCCTGAATATAAGATTATGAGCAAAAATGTAGAAGAATATCTGGAATTTAAGAAAGGAAAAACCAGAATGCCAGAACATTTAAAGGCAAAAAAAGAAGAAAGGGCGAGGTTATATAAAAACAAATTTGTTGAGTTTTTATCCCGTGCTCCTTTCGGCGTCCCGCACATTATGTGGGTTATAGTTGCCATTATTTTTTACTGGTACACAATTACTTCCGTTGATTTATCCATAGCAAACATCATAATATTCAGTGTGATCGGATTTTTCTCCTGGACTTTTATGGAATACATCATCCATAGATTTGTTTATCATACCGAAACGAATTCCGAAGGTTATACTCAATTCCAGGAGAGCCTGCATTCCAACCACCACCATTATCCAAAAGATCCTGAGCGACTTGCAATGCCTCCGGTACCAGGATTGGTCCTTGGATCACTGTTTTTTGGATTCTTTTACCTTATCATGGGTACTTATGCATTTGCTTTTTTCCCGGGATTTATGCTGGGATACGATGCCTATATAACATTACATTACTATCAGCACCGGATCAAAAGCCCGAAATACAAGCCTTGGAAAAAACTATGGCAGCACCATAAGGCACATCATTATTCTAATCCCTACAGTGCATATGGTGTATCAACCCGATTATGGGATTTTGTATTTGGAACAATGCCAAAGGCTTCAAATAAAAGGAGACAGGTCGAGGTAAAAGCTGCCTAGTGGTTTATCCGCTTAGAATAGCCAAAATAGTTTTATATAAAATCCTGAGGTTCCATCGCCCGGATCAAACGCCCTGCCATAATCTGCAGAAACTACGAAATTCTCGTTCAGGCCAACTTTAATACCAATCCCGGCGGTTGAATGAAAAGCTTCCGCACCAGGATCAAAAAACTGATCGGAAGGTTCATTTTCCGGCCACCCGCTTAGATCGCGTTCTATGAACTGAACGACTCTGCCGGTATCAAAAAACAGGTTGGTTCCCAGGTAAAGATTCTGTTTAAAGACCACGGCCCTAAGGAATATCCACCTGAATTCAAAATTACCCAGGACAAATCCATCACCCACTACCCTGTTCCTCAAAACACCCCGAAGGGTTAACTTGCCACCCAATCCCTGGGAAGTAGCCGACCTCATGTCAATGGGCACAATATGGGGTTGTAAATGAAATGGCACATCTCCAGCCAGTGTGCCCTGATAGGCCAGGCGGTATGCAAAGACAAGGTCTTTTTTATATATCGAAAAATACTGGCGATGAATAAAAGTGAACTTCAGGTAACTGGACTCCCAGTCACCCAGAAATTTTGGTGAATAGGATAAAACGGCTTCGGTCCATATTCCCTTGGTTGGGAAAGCATCAAAATCTCTGCCATCATAAACCAAGCCTCCTTTCAGGTATGTTAATTGATTCCCATCTGCCTCGGAAGCCTTTAAAACTCCATTTTCCTTGTACAGATCATATAAGCCTGCTGTATCAGGTAACATTTCTGAAGGATCCTTACCCCTATTTAAACGGTCGAGATCGATTGAACCAACTTTATTATTAAAATAAGTAAACCCGGCGATCCACTTTAATTTGTCATTGTTCTGTTTCAGGTTCCCCTGGAATCCGGCCATTACACGAAACATTTTTCTTTCGTGACGGTAAAAGACCCTGGATCGATATGCTGGATCATCCTCATCTTCCCATTCCGGATTATAAACAGCTTCGTAACCATTGAATCCATAAAAATTCAGTGCCCTCTCAGTAAGATAGCTGACATCGGCTATGAAACGGATATTTGGGATCAGGTATTCCGAATCATAATAAAACCGGGCAATCATGCTTCCTTTTGTCGTATTCGACCACTCCAGGTACAAAGAATGACGATAGTTAGGATAGATGGTGCCATCTCCATAATCATATAAATTAACCAACGCGCCATATTGTAAGCCGACATCCGTATCAAATGCCACAACAGGCAATGCGCCAAAGGTCCAGCCTTTCTTAACTTTGGTTTTCGTGGTATCTTTTTCCTGGGCAATAAGTGTGTGAATACTAATCCAAAAAATGAATCCCAGCAATATAACAACAAGGTTGACTCTTTTCATAAGATTAAAAATGCACCCTCAATATATAAACTTTCCGGAAATATAAAAAAATATAAGTTTCAGTAAGGGTAATCTGAATCCAGGTTGTCTCTTAGTAAAGCATAAATGAGTTTAACCTAAATTTTAATACAATGAAACAACCGTCTACCTTAAAATCTTATTTATACCTGGTATTAATTGCTATCATTCTGTCATCCTGTGAATGTTACGAAGATCCCGGCATAGTAATAAACGAATCCAGGGACCTTGCTGAATTTGATGCCATTAATATTGAGACCGTGGGAAAGATAAACCTGTATGCTGCTGAAGAGTTTAAGATTATCATAAAAACACATGAAAATATTGTCGATGATATCGTTACAAGTGTAAGTGATAACAAACTTACTGTTCGCTTAACCGGGAGCCACAATCGAATAAAAACACTTGAATTTGATATTTTTGCCCCCACCTATACCCTGATTGAGCAAAATGATGTAGCTAAAATCATTTGCATTGATGGCTTTAACGCTGGTCAATTAAGTGTCATCCAAAATGATGTCGGAGATATTCATTTATACAACCTGAACCTTGATAGCTTGTTTATCGAATTAAATGATGTGGGTGATGTTGGATTAACCGGCATGGTAAACGGCATCACAGCTTCATTAAGTGGCGTAGGAGAAATTCATCTCTTTGAAATGGTTTGCAGATCTGCAGATGTGGATTTGAGCGGTACTGGCGATATTGAAATAAATGCTTCAGAATCACTGAATGTTAATCTATCAGGGATTGGAAGTGTTTATTACAAAGGTTCACCCAATGTTTCAATCAATAAGACCGGTGTGGGTAAAGTGGTAAATGTTAATTGATTTTTATATCATTTTCTCTTACAAATAAAAGGCTGAAATATTCAAGTATTATATGATAAGGACAGAATTACATAGTACATAGGAAAATTGAACAGGACCTTGTCATGCGCGGTCTTGTTTATTTTTCTATTGTTTTAATATTACAGGGAATTTAAATTCAACGGAACAGGTATTTATAGATAAATCGAATACAGATCCCAGATGTTTTCTCTATAAAAGGTCATGGAAATATATCTCAATAAATAAGGATTATATTACATTCAAATAATTCCTAACTGATCTTATCTGAATAGGTGTTTTGCAAGATCGTATAGATGTTTTCTCCATACCTGCCAGACATGTCCCCCTTCACACTCATACCAGATATGCTCAATACCCTCTTTTCTCAATTCATGGTGAAAATCTAATCCATTCTTATATCTTTTATCCTCTTTACCGAAACCTAGCCACAGCAATCCAAGTTCTTCATTTAAATCATATGTTGTGTAAACAGATTGCATATCAAAATTTCCAGGATATGAGCTCATAATACCAATTGATCCAAACAATTCCAAATTTGAAAATCCAATACGTATAGCTTGTGCTCCGCCCATTGATAGACCTGCCAGTGCCCTATACTCTCTATCCCTGATTGTTCTGAAATTTCGATCAATAACTGGAATCAAATCATTAAGTAATAAACCCTCAAAATCATTATCATCCCGTGAAGGTCTCTCCGGATTTTCTGATCCCGGAATAGCTGCATATCCATTATCCATTACAATAATCATTGGAATGGCCTGTCCTTCGCTGATAAGATTATCCATTATAAAATTTGCCTTTCCCTGATATACCCAGGCCATTTCACTTTCACCAGCCCCATGTTGCAGATATAAAACGGGGAATCTCAGATTTAAATCAGTATGATAGCCTGGGGGTGTATAAATTAAGGCTATCCTTATTGTATTGGTAGTTTTTGAGTGGTACCACTTGGCACTAACATCACCATGAGGTACTTTTTGAGGCAAATAAAAGTCAAGGTTATCGTCTGGAATTTCTAATCCAGAAGTTTCCTTTCCCCATCCAAAATATGTTGGTTGACCGGGAAAATTGACGGCTACACTATCTATTACCAGCTGATAATAATGAAATCCAGCCTCAATCGGAGGGGTGGTCACCTCCCAGATCCCCTCCCGTGATAAATTCATAAAGTGCTTACCCCCAAGAGCATTACCAAGTCCCTCAACATATAGAGAATTGGCATACAAAGCCGATACCTTGAAAGTTACACTTCTGTCATGATGCACAGTTACCGATGCCTGTCCAAAAAGATCTATAGATATAGCATTAATTATTAAATATATTAGCAGTCTGATCCGTATATTTTTCATAATAATATCATTATGAATTTTGTTCTATGATGCTTGTCAACTATGACTGCATAGATTCATTATCTATACAGTTAATAGAGCCTTACCGACAGGCATTATTCTTACATGATCCATTCCAAGTAATTTATCAAGGAGTTCATCCAGGTAAGCTGAACTCATTGGTCCCCAACCCTCACCATCAAGTCCATGCGCATTGAAAATGAACCACCCTTTAGGTTCCAACAGAAATTTCTGAATTTGTTCTTCAAAATACTGATCTATATTATCCGGACCTGCACTTATGCAAGTAAGCTTCTTCTGTCTTCTATGAGGAAGTCTATTAATTGCACTACCAGCTGTTCGAAACGCCAATACTTTATCTTTGAGCCATTCCTCCAATTCGTCTGATGAAGAATTAAATGGGAAATTAAATATTGCCCTGAGCGGATCAAATCCATTAAGTTTTTCAGAAAAAACATCGAGTGATTTAATTATGAGTTCTTGAGCATCTTTCAAGTTTATCGTGGCCAGATTTTCATGCTTGTAACCATGTGGCATAATTTCATGTCCTCTCTCATTTAACTCATTCCACAAATCAAAACCACCGATTACTGAAGGCTGAATATAATCGTCCGGGGGTTTGAAATCATTTTCATGTCCTGAAGCAATTACGTTAAAACAGGCATTCAATTTATATTTTTCATAGATCTCAGCAGTTTTCAGGAAGGATTTCTCAAATCCATCATCGAAGCTGATAGAAACAATGTGAGTGACTGATCTATTAAAAAAATTACAACATGACAGATAAGGCAATGTAACAGCTCCAATACCGGTTTTGATTAAAAAAGATCTTCTGCTATCCATGGTCCTAATTTTAGAAATCAATCAAAAAAAATTGGGATAAGGTTAATATTCTAAAAACACAATTCAATCTCTATACCTGTGTTATTAGAAATTTACAAAAATTAATTTTGATTCCATAATGTTTGCAGTATTCATGAATACCAAAGCAAGAATAAACAATTAAATATCTAAGTAATAGATAATTTACTATATGTCAGGCATTTATATTGCTTTATTAAAAGTTATTGTTTTAATATTTGCGCATACCTGATTTTGCACAAGAAAACTTCGGCATTTACTTAAAGATTTTTGATAATTGCCCAGATTTCAGGATTAACGGGAATTCCGAGTTTTTGATTTTCAATCCTGGTTAAAAGTGTTTTTTCACCCGGATAATATGTTTTCTCACCGGTACCCTTTGGTTGAGAGTTATGTAGGTTCTCTAAAACCTCCTGAATAACCCTGGAGGAAAATTTATTATCCAGCCATTCCGTACTAATCGCCATAAAAACTTGTGAAAGGCCATATTCCTCGCTTCTTGATCCTACCCGTACCGAAGTATCTCCCTTAGAAAGAACAGCGGCCATTATATCCAGTACAAAAGATAGTCCTGATCCTTTCCAGAACCCTATGGGCAAAGCACTTTCATTACTTATAATTTCTTGTGGATCCTTTGTCGGTAATCCATTAAGATCCAGACCGCCAATGAATTCTAACTCTTTCCCCTCATGAGCATAAGTTTGCATCTTTCCATATGAGTATTGAGACATGGCCATATCGAGAACGATATTTCCTTTTTTTCTGGGTATAGCAATTATAAGCGGATTATTACCCAACACAGGATCTTTTCCTCCCCATGCAAGCATATTGGGCTGAGTATTAGTCCAACATATGCCGATAAATCCATTATCCGCTGCCTGCCATCCATAAGTGCCTCCCCTCATCCAGTGGTTTGTATTTGAAAGTGCAACACATCCAATACCAGCTGATCCGGCAATTTTCATGGCTCCGGACATACATGAAAGCGCATTTAATATCCCTGGTCCAAGGTTACCATTCCATTGCTCTATATTTCCATAGTCTTTAATCTTTTCAGGTTCCGCATCAATTTTGACTATTCCATCCTTAACATTATTGATAAACCTCGGAAACCGGTTCAATCCATGAGAATAGACGCCATCCAGGGAAGATTCCGTAAAAACTTTTGATAGGATACCGGCCTTTTCCTGTATAAATCCATGCTTTAGCAATATATTATTCAGAGTTCCCTGAATTTCCTTAAATGAGATCCTCATTATTTGGTTAAATTCAATCTACATATATATCTTCAGGATCAGTTTTATCCAGTTCAATCAGGAATTCTGATATTTTTGGAATGATCTTCCCTAAATAATTCTTTCCTTTTTCTTCAGAAGACCTGGAAGGATTACCAATTCCAGTATCCTTGGATACCTTTGTCCATTCCCTTGGGGCCCATAACCATCCTTCATGACGTCCATGAAATTTTAGTTTTCTGCTGGCCCCATCGCCAGCCTCTTTCAACGGTAATACCCAATCTGGTGCAATATGCATCATAATACTTGTTTCCATTTCCCCGGCATGATCGCCCGTATCTTCAAAATACTTCTTCCAATCACCTTCGACAAGATACCAGTTGATTGTTCCTATAAAGAATCCCGGATAATCTGCCTTAATCTCTCTGATCATTTGCCTGAAATCATTTCCACCGTGTCCATTCAAAACAATCAATTTCTTTATTCCCTGTCCATCGAGAGAGTCTACAACATCCCTTAATACAAATGCCTGGGTTGAAGGATTCATATTTATCGTTAATTTTATATCAAGCTGTTGTGTATTCACTCCATAGGGTACAGTTGGCAAAACTGCTACCTTCACATTTTGTTCCCATGCTTTTTTAGCAGCTTCCGCAGCTATATAATCACATTGGATATTGTCGGTTCCATAAGGTAAATGATAGTTATGGGCCTCCGTAGCGCCCCACGGAAGAATTGCGATTGAATAGTTGGTTTCTTTTACCGATTTCCAATTATTTTCATTGATGATGTACGGTCTGGGAGGTTTCTTACCTGTTCTGTGAGTCATTTTTCTATTGTATTTTTATCTATTCAGTTTTTTAATATTAAGGACTTATTGATTATTAATGATCATTCTACCTTTACTTATCTCTTAGCATATAACGTATATAACAATCCAGGCTTCCATACAAATTTGTATCTTTTTTACCCAATCAATATAAACAATTGCCCGTTTTATTTGATCTGATCACAATTTTTGTAATATAGTAAAGTTAAATTATCTAAATATTTTTGTTTGGTAAATAATCCTCATTTTTATAAATGATCGATCGATTTTTCCGGATTAAAGAAAGGAATACCAGCCTGAGACAGGAAATAATCGGAGGGCTAACCACTTTTCTTACGATGTCCTACATCATATTCCTGCACCCAAATATGCTTGCTGAAACTGGCATGGACAAAGGTGCTTTAATAACAATAACTTGCCTCGCTTCATTCATCGGAACAGTAATTGTTGGAATGTGGGCGAATGTACCTTTTGCATTAGCCCCAGGCCTTGGATTAAATAGCTTTTTCACATATTCTGTTGTAATTGGAATGGGCATAGACTGGCAGATTGCCCTGGGAGCTGTATTTATTTCCGGAATATTATTTCTTATTCTTACCTTCTCCGGGTTCCGTGAAAGGATAGTTCATGCAATACCTTTATCATTGCGATTAGCCGTTCCGGCAGGTATTGGCTTGTTAATCACCTTTATAGGGTTAAAAAATATGGGGTTGATAGTAAGCAATTCCTCTACTCTTGTACAAATGGGAGAAATGACAACAACTTTAATAATCAGTCTTATTGGCTTGATACTTATTATAGTTCTTGAAATTAAAAAAATAAAAGGAAGTATTCTCTTGGGGATTTTATTTATAGTGATTACCGGGATGATTCTGGGATATATACATGTTCCTGAAGATTATATTTCCTCTCCCCCATCAATAGAGCCTGTTGCTTTTAAGTTGAATATAATACAGGCCCTGAAGATCAGTTTTTTAGGTGTAATTTTCTCATTTCTTTTTGTAGACCTGTTTGACTCCGTAGGTACAATTATAGCCTGCGCTTATGAGGCAAAGCTTGTAAATAAAGATGGAAATATATCAGGTATTGAAAAGATCCTGGGTTCTGATGCAATATCAACCGTACTGGGTTCTCTACTGGGAACAAGTACAATAACTACATATATTGAGTCAGCCTCAGGGATATCAGCAGGAGCTAGAACGGGCCTTTCATCTGTAATAGTTGGCCTTCTTTTCTTAATAGCCCCTTTTTTTGCGCCCCTGATACAAATCGTTCCCGGATACGCAACAGCCCCTGCTCTTGTCATTGTAGGCGTATACATGTTCAGGAATATTCAAAAAATTAATTTCACAGATCTGGAGGATGGAATTCCAGCTTTTTTCACCATCATAATTATGCCATTTACAAGCAGCATCAGCTTGGGACTTTCCTATGGCTTTCTTTCTTTTATATTCCTCAAGGTTATAAGCGGTAAACACAAGCGACTATCCACAATATTATGGATAATAGGCATGTTGTGTCTGGCTAATCTGATAATTACATCCTGAATTCCACCCTGAATTCCACCCTGAACATCAATACCATATGATCCGAAGAAAGTTGAGTGTCATATATCATATATCGTTAAAAAGTTAGCTAATTAGTGTTAAATATCGGACGTATTTCAACCAGGATCCATTTTTAAATGATATTATTATTGACAGCCTGTATACTGGATATGCTGCTATAAGAGTATTTTATAGACCATCCCGGGAGAGTATTCTCATTGCATTTATAGCAAGTGGATAAACAAAAAAAAGAGGCTGTTTTTAAACAGCCCCTGATATTTTAAGGTTATAATACTGAAAATTTAAGAATTTTAGGCTTTACAAGCCTTTCAAAATCCGAATAATTCATTCGGATCAACTCAGAATGTGTTCCAGCATTAAAAGCTATTTCAACATCCTCGGTTAAACTCTGGGCAACATATACTTCCATATTGTATAAATTTCCAAATGGCGGCATAGCACCCAGTTCACAATCCTCAAATATTTCTTTAAATTCTGATTCATGTGCTAATACAACCTCTTCATTGCCAGTCACTTCCTTCAACAGGTGGAAATCAACATGATAGGTAGCCGGCAGCACAGCCATTGCAAGTCTTTCATTGATTTTAATAATAACAGTTTTTGCCATCTCTTTGCCCTTTATGTGCGCAGATGCCGCTACCTGTTGCGCAGTAAAGGCCTGAGAATGAGTTATGGTAACATATGGCACATTATTGTCATCAAGATATTTTTTAAGTTTTCCGCAAGCCATTATTTTTTTATTTATTGCTCTGAGATGAATACAGGATAACATTTCCTATCAGAAATGCAGTAAACCTAATTTTTTAGATTATTGAAAGCAAAATGGCCTTATGTCAACAGACCAAATATTATCCTATAACATATACTGAAACTTTCATCAAGTAATTCCAGTTCCAAGGATTTATAATTATAAGATAAAAAAAAGTTTATCATCCTTCAAGTTAAAATACCATTTTCTGGTTTTGAAAGATGATAAACTTATTATATTTCGTCTATCTTATTTGGTTAATTTCTATGTTTTCCGGAATTTGCTGAAATTCAGAAGAAAATATTTACAATCTTTTAACAATTACTGGCCAAGCATTGGAAATAGTGCGCGGATCTCATCATCACTTGGTCTTCTTCCATACTCGCATATTTCAAATGTCTCTGCATGCTTTACCAGTTTGCTTCGATCATTCCCGTACCATTTATCCAAGGAAGCCCTCGCTTCTGCCGAAAGAGTTCCTCCTCCCCAGATATTACCAAGCCATTTTAATCGTTCGTCGGGATCTTCGGGAACATTCTCCAGTTGCCCCACAGTCCATGGAAGCCATGAGAAAAACTGAGATTCATGAGCAGCCATACCATAGATTTTCTGATCAAAAACATCTGTAATATCCACGGCTATATCCGGAGTAAATGGGTTAGGTTTTTGGAAGCGATCCCTGGTGTAAAGAAAGACAGGATTTTTCTTTAATGGTGGTGTGTCCGGAGCTACATTCGGCACAATCACCATATATGCTGCATCCTGCAGTAAAACACCGGTATATCTATGATCAGGATGATAATCATTAGGTCGTGGACCTATAACAACATCTGCATTCCATTTTCTGATCAGGCGAATGACCTCAAGTCGGTTTTCTAAGGTTGGTAATAATTCTCCATCATGATTATCCAGGGTAATATATTTTACACCATAACGTTTTCCGGCTTCTTCAGCTTCAGCTCTTCGAATTCTAGCCAGCGCTCCTCCTCCCATATCCTGATGACCTGCATCTCCATTGGTCAAGGAAACCATCATTACATTATGTCCCATTTTCGACCATAGAATTGCTGTCCCGGCATCACTGTCCGGGTCATCCGGGTGTGCACCAAAAATGATAACATTTACCTTTCGCTCCTGTGCATTCAGGCTGATAACAGCTGCCAGTAATAGAAGTAATAATAGAGAGAATCTTTTCATAGTTAAATCATTAATTAATAAATGAATTCAATTTTTCCACTAAAATATTAAAATTGAACCGCAGGCAAGGGGTAATACTTAAATAAATTACAAATTGATGATCATTTACCTGATCATGGGGAACAATTTCCTGATCTCATCATCACTCGGACGTCGCCCATACTCACAAATCTCGAAAGCTTCTGCATCGGTAACGGCAGCAGCTTTATCCTTGCCATACCATTTAACAAGTGATTCCCTTACCTCTTCCGTTATCCTTACTTTCCTGTATTTTGCAAGGTATTCAAGCCTGTCTTCCTCAACTTCAGGGATCTCATCCAGTCTTCCGGAGGTCCATGGCAGCCATTCAAAATGCTGTGATTCGTGTGCAGCCATAGTATAAATTTTTTGTTTGTAAGTATCTGAAATATCGACTGCGATATCAGGCATAAATGGATTCGGTTTTTGGAAGAAATCCTGGGCATATAAAAATATTGGATTTTTCTTTAAAGGAGGTGTATCAGGAGCCACATTAGGCACAATAACCATATAAGCAGCATCCTGAAGCACTATTCCACAATTCCGGTGGTCAGGATGATAATCATTAGGTCTTGGTCCTATTACAAGGTCCGCATTCCACTTTCTGATCAATCGAATAACCTGTAATCTAACATGTAAGGTAGGCATTAGCTCCCCGTCATGATTATCCAGCACAACATATTTAACTCCAGCCCTTCTACCAGCCTCTTCCGCTTCTGCTCTTCGAATTTTTGCCAGTGCTCCACCCCCCATGGAAAAGTGCCCTGCATCACCATTTGTTAAAGCAACAAACATTACATTATGCCCCATTTGTGCAAATTTTATTGCCGTTCCTCCAGCATCTGCATCAGCATCATCGGGATGTGCACCAAATACAATTACATTAATTTTATCATCCTGAGCATATGACAATAGTGCAATTAAAATAAATGAAAGAGTAAATATATTTTGAATCAGCTTTTTCATAATATTAATTCGGGTTTATATAAGTTGCATTTTAACAGGATCCCAGCCAACGGCCTTATCCTCAAAGTAACTGAAATTCGACAGCAATGCCGCTCCGGCAGCTCGTAGCCCGTATGTGGTATCTTCTACTACTTTCCTGTTTCCACGCATCGCACCAAAAAATGTAAGGAAATGATCATGGTCGGCACCTTTGTAGGAACTGGAAGCTTCAAATACGGTATCCTGTGGATTTAACATATTATTTCGCTGTTGATCATACTTAGCATCGTACATTTTGTTAATCTCGTTCTGAATATTTTCAGGGTAGGATTTGAGAGCATAACCGGTAGGCCTCCATCCCATATCGCTATGGGTAACCATCACGGATCTCCAGCCAACTACCATGGCACCATCCGTACCAATTAATTTAAAAGCTCCTCCACCGCCTCCGCCAGCAACAAAATTGATCCTTAGCACGGCATTAAAGGCAGGATGATTTTCTGCCTCCGGGAAGTCATATAGAGACATCATAATATCAGGCACATCCCGGCCATCTTTCCAGTATCTTAATCCGCCTGTTGATTTTGCTCTTACAGGGCCTAAAGAATCTATAACAAAGTTCATGGTAGAGAAGGAATGAACAAACAAGTCACCGGCTACACCTGTTCCATAATCCTGGTAGTTTCTCCATCTGAAAAATCGAACAGGATCATATTCCACCTTTGGCGCGGATCCCAGGAATGTATCAAAATCAATACTATCCGGATCAGCATCAGGAGGTATAGGATATTGCCAGGCACCTTCCGAAGAATACCGGTCATTATGTATCTCAACCATTACAAGATCACCTATCGCACCTGATTTGTATAATTCCCTGGCCTTTGCTGCATAAATGCCAGACATACCCTGGCTTCCTACCTGCAAAACCGCCCCGGTATCCTTTTGGACTTTGATCAGGTTATGACCTTCCTGGATGTTCTTTATCATAGGCTTCTCGAGGTATACTGCCTTCCCTGCTTTCATAGCATCTGTTGCAATACGCTCATGCCAATGGTCCGGGGTCGCGATGATGACAGCATCAATGTCTTCTTTTGCCAGGATCTCTCTATAATCCCTGGTAGTAAAAATATCCTTGCCATATAATTCATGGGCTCTTGTTAATCTGCCTTTATACAGATCACAGGCAGCAACAAACTCGACACCTTCAACACCCACAGCATTGGCAGTATCTCCAATTCCCTGAATTCCAAATCCAATAGTAGCGAGTCTTATTTTATCATTGGCAGTATAGGATTTTGTGACATATTCAGGTTCTAAAATTTCTTTTCTGATATCTGTCGATCGTGCTGCCAATATATTTGGAACCGAAAGCGCAGCTGTTCCTATAGAGACTTTTGTTAAAAAATCTCTTCTTGAGGTTTTTTTCTTAGAATTCATAATGTAAAAAATAAAGGATTAACTATTTTTTTATCAATTTATGAAATAAGAATTGATTTGAACAAAAAATTATTATTATTTACATATCTGTATAAAAACGATTATATCTATTTTATGAAAACATCCCGTCGAAAATTCTTAATGAAGACAGGCACCTTATTGGCAGGAGGTCTGTCTTTTAATAATCACCATCTGCTTAGCTCTGAACACAATATGGCTAAAGAAAGCAAAGTTACTGTTGGTGCTCATCCCTGGGTATATGCGGCCGACTTGCCCAATTTTGATATAAGCCCTCTATTAGGTAAAATATTTCAGGAGATCAAATATGCAGGGTATGATGGGGTGGAACTTATGCATCATCCCTTAAGAAATCATAATACTACCCTGATCATCTCTGATTTAAAAGATATATATGGCTTACCTGTAATAGGAACTTCCTATGGTGCAGATATGTGGGATCGATCCAAACATCAGGAGATTCTGGAAGATGTCGAAAATATTATTGAGAATCTTGCTGAAGTAGGTGGTAGAACATTTGGAACTTCAGTCGGCAGGGCACCGGAAAAGAAAACAGAAAAACACCTTGACGATCAGGCTGATCTTCTAAAAAAAATTATAGAGATTGGCAACAAGAATGGTGTTGTAATCAACCTGCATAACCATACTTATGAAGTTGAGGATGGCCTTCACGATTTAAAAGGAACACTAAAAAGAATTCCGGATATAAAACTTGGTCCGGATCTGAACTGGTTATTGCGTGGAGGAGTCGACCCGATTGATTTTCTTAAAAAATATCAGGATCAAATTGTCTTTATGCACATACGGGATGAATTTAAAAACGGAAAATGGTCAGAATCCCTGGGAGAAGGTGATGTAAATTTCAGGGCTATAGGAAAGACATTGAAAAAAATAAAGTTTTCAGGCGATCTAGTGGTAGAACTTGCCCATGAAAATGATTTCGACACCACTCGGGATATTCGTGATAGTCTGAAAATGAGCCGGGAACATGTAAAAAAAACAATGGGCTACTAGTTTAGCAGCCCATCTAATTTAGAATCTTTTAATCAAGATCAGGAAATTCATTATCAATAATCTGCTCAATTTCCTTAAAATATTTTACAGTCTCGGCCTTCAATTCCATGGTGGCTTCATCATCACAGACAATTACAGCATGTCTGTGCATCTGCAACATGGAGACTGTCCACATATGGTTTACCCCTTCTTCAACTACCTGGCGCAGAGCTCTTGCCTTATGAAATCCATTAATAATTACAACCACTTCACGTGAATCCATAACCGTCCCCACACCTACTGTCAAAGCCATTCTGGGAACAAGATGAATATCATTGTCAAAAAACCTTGCATTAGCCTTGATCGTGTTGAAGTTTAATGTTTTGATCCTTGTTCTGGAGGCCAGAGAGGATCCGGGTTCATTAAATGCAATGTGGCCATCAGGCCCAATCCCGCCAAGGAAAAGTTCAATACCTCCCAGATCTTTCATCTTTGCCTCGTAATCGGCACATTCCTTATCCAGGTCGGAGGCCATTCCGTTTAAAATATTTACATTCTCTTCAGGTATATCTATATGATTGAAAAAATTCTCCCACATGAAATAATGATAACTTTGTTCGTGATCCCTGTCCAAACCAACATACTCATCCATATTGAAGGTGATCACATTTTCAAAACTAACAGCTCTCTCTTTATTAAGTTTTATCAGAGCCTTATATGTCCCAAGGGGAGAAGATCCGGTGGGTAAACCTAAAACAAATGGTTTTTCCTTCGTAGGATTGAAATTGTTGATTCTTTCAGCAATGTAATCTGCAGTCCACTGACTTAATTGCTGGTAATCTTTTCTGATAATTATTTTCATATTAACTAATTTTAAAAAATCTGATATTATGTAAGTAACAATTTGAAATGCTGAAAATACCTATTTTTTGATAAATTACAAATGAATTCGGCTTATGGATTAAAGAATTTAAAATTAAAGTACAAATCTAGGCTGATACTAAAATTATATATTATTTTAAGGTAAAATAAATACATAAAAGAATATGAAGGACAAAATACGAGTGGTTGTTGTCGGCATCGGAAATATGGGAAGATCACATGCACTTGCGTACCATAAAATTTCAGGATTTAAAATAGTCGGATTAGTGGATCGCTTACCGGAAAAAAGAGAAGATCTTTCAACCGAATTAGGTGGAATCCCACAATTCGATGATTTTGATACCGCTCTTGCAGCCACAAAACCTGATGCGGTCTGTATATGCACCTATCCCGACACCCATGCCGAACTTGCCAGGAAAAGTTTGTTGACCGGGGCTCATGTTTTTGTTGAAAAGCCCCTGGCAGTATCCGTTGAAGAAGCTTCCGATCTCGTGCAACTGGCTCAAAAAGTGAATAGAAAACTGGTAGTGGGCTATATTTTAAGGGTCCATCCATCCTGGAAAAAATTTATTGAGATCTCGCATACACTGGGGAAGCCACTGGTTATGCGGATGAATCTTAATCAGCAAAGCAGTGGCAGTACATGGCTTACTCATCTGAATTTAATGAAGTCAATGTCTCCCATAGTGGATTGCGGAGTACATTACGTAGATGTGATGTGTCAAATGACAAGATCAAAACCAATTCGGGTCCATGCCATCGGTGCCCGGCTAACTGAGCAGATCCATCCCGGGATGTATAACTATGGGCAACTACAGGTAATCTTCGAGGATGGGTCTGTCGGATGGTATGAAGCCGGGTGGGGACCCATGATGAGCGAGGTTTCCTTTTTTGTGAAAGACGTCATTGGCCCGAAAGGTTGTGTAAACATTATGGATGCCGATAAAACCGGGCAAAGTGACGATATTGATGGGCATACCCAGACAAACCGCTTAAAGATCCATTATTCTGAAATAGATGATAATAATGAATTGACGAAACCCGATGAAATAATAAATACCGAAGATGAGCCGGATCATCAGGGATTATGTGATTTGGAACAGGAGTTTTTTTATAACTCAATCATCAATGATGTTGACCTGAGCGATCATCAGGAAGATGCTGTAAACAGCTTGAGAATAGTCCTTGCTGCTGATGAATCTTTCAGGACCGGAAAGGTAATTGATTTGAATTAAATTTTATTACATTATCGGGGTTAAGAGTATGTCCGGGAATAATGATCAGGTAATTATAAAGTTACTGGATTAATCTTTCTGTTTGAAGATCTTCAATGATCAAGGTTGGAAATAGAATTCAGGCCAGTCGGCTGTTTTATTCATCACGGTAAGTTCAACTGATCCGGAAGAAAACTTAATATACTGGTTGCCGAGCTTATCATTAGACTCAGAGATCCAGACAAATCCCTGTTCCTCTACCCTGGTTTGTAGAGAATTAAAGGTCTTATTCTCGTAAGCGGTAAGGAGTGCCCTCTCAAGTTTTCCTTCTTTTAAAAAGATATTCATATTCACTTTTTCGGTTCTGCTATTCAATCTTCCTATAAGAATATCGAGGCCATTTTCAGTATTTCTGTATTCCCCCTCAAATATGATATTATTCGCTTCGAAATAAGCAATCACATCCATCCTGTTCCACTCGTCAAAGGGTTTGTCAGCAAAACTTGAATAAAAAGGGGTAGATAAGAAGATAAGTAGTATTATGTAGAATGATCTTTTCATAACTAAGGCTATGTTTCTCTTTAATTACCGGTAAAACTCTTGCATTGTTTTTTCAGCATGCAAAATTAGTCATAATCAAGTAAAATTGCATGTAAACCGGAATAATCAATGATTAAACCAATCACCATTCCCTGGATTCTCATCTGATTTTTTTAATGTAAATCAGCAGGTGTTATATTATAGATCGAGGAATATCATAAAAATGATCTTTATTTGTTTCTATGATCTCTCTTTATTAAATTGAAAGGACTTAGAAACACATTATTGATTGTTTGATTATAGTTATTTGCATTCTTTTTGACATCAATTTTTTAAACATTCATAAGATATGAAAAGTAAAAAGAAGATGAACCGACGTACATTTATCGGTTCGGCGAGTGTTACCGCCACAACAATATCTATCGTCCCACGCCATGTTCTTGGTGGCCCTGGAAGAGTAGCTCCTTCAGATAAGGTCACGGTAGCAAATATTGGTTGCGGAACGCAGGGATTAAGGGAAATGCCGGATATGCTGCAGAATGAGGACATACAGGTAGTTGCCGTAGCTGATCCGAACAAATTTACCACCAATTATCTGGACTGGTCTCCCAATGGTATCCGAAACAGCATCCGGGAAACATTAGATGATCCGAATTGGGGTAGTAATTATACAGGCATACCGGGAGGCAGAGATATAGGAAAGGAGTATGTTGAAAAATATTATGGAAAGAATACCGCTTCCGGAACTTATAAGGGATGTGCTTCCTATGAGGATTACAGAGAATTATTTGCTAAGGAAAAGGACATTGATGCCGTAAAGATCATGACACCCGACCACCATCATGCATACCTGGCAATTGAAGCTCTAAAGAATAATATGCATGTTGTAACACATAAACCTATTGCAAACAGGATGCATGAATGGAAAAAGGTATATGAAGTCGCAAAAAAAGCCAAAGTAACTACCCATCTTCTGGCCTGGAGTGACAGGCCGGAATATACGCTGGTCAAACAATGGATCGATGATGGCGTGATTGGAACATTGAAAGAGATTCATAACTGGTCATACAGGCCTGTCTGGGAGCAGTGGCCAAAAAGACCAACAGATACCCCCCCGATACCAAATGGATTTAACTGGGAATTGTGGCTGGGTCCAGTCCAGGATATTCCTTACCATCCACATTATACACACAACGTGTTCCGAGGCTGGTATGACTTTGGAGGCGGAAGTATTGCTGACATGGGTCACTATAGTCTGTTTCCATTGTTTAGGGTATTGGGTATAGAAACCCCACCTGTAGCAGCAAAAGCTTATGGAACAACTCACAGGTACGTAGATGGCAATACCTACAGATGGCTTGACAATGATGTGTCATTCCCGCAATCCAGTTTAATACAACTTATGTTTCCAAAACAGAAAACCCTTCCTTCCTTTAATCTGTTCTGGTACGATGGCGGCATGAAGCCTTTTATTCCTGATGAACTTGCCGCAGACAACAGAGATATTCCAAACGAAGGCATGATGTTCGTCGGCGATAAAGGGAAAATTTTAGGAGGATTCAGAGGAGAGGAACCTGAAATCATACCAGCAAGTAAAAGGGATGCATATTCAGGGAATAAAGAATTACCGCCCAGAGAGCGTGGAAGGAGATCAGATACCTGGGCAAAAGCGATTAAGGAAAACAAGAATTCCAACGGAAGCTTTCTCTATGCAGGGCCTGTTACTGAAGCAATAAACCTGGGTGCAGTTGCACTTCGGGCCAAAAAGGAAGTTAAATATGATACAGCTTCTATGAAGATCACAAATGATGAGGCCGCCAATAAATACCTGACCAGGGATTATCGAAAAGGCTGGGAAATTTAATAATTGTATGAATATAAAATAAGATTTTCGATGAAAGATAATTTTAAGAAGATTACAAGAAGGGGATTCATAGAAAAATCCGCAGTAATTGGTGCTGCCGGCTTTTTAGTGCCCTCCTTACATAAAAATTCGCGTGCTATGGCTACTCCAAGAATGACTTATGATGATATTTCTCTTGCTCAATGGGCCCTGGTCCAGGAAATCAGGGAGGGTAAATGGAAGACCCTGGATTTTGCTAAGGTAGCAAGAGAGGATTTTGGTTTAAACGGAATCGAATTTGTTAACACCTTATTTGAAGTACCCACCATCAATTACCTGAATCAACTGAAAAAGAATGCTGATGAACATGGTGTCAAAATGGTTCTTATCATGGTCGATGCTGAAGGAGATGGTTGCGAACCGACGAAGGAGCTTAGGAAACAATTTGTAATAAATCACCAAAAATGGATCGATATAGCTCATTATCTTGGTTGTAAGGCCATTCGCACAAATTGCAGGGGGCCCGAGAATGTTGATCCGGATGAGGCACTAAAATGGGCCTCCGAATCTTATAATATGTTACTTGAATACGCTATGCAGGCAGAAATCAGTGTCGTTATTGAAAACCATGGAGGTGTATCCAATGATGCGGACTGGATGGTTAAATTATACAATACGGTCGATAACCTGTACTTTGGATCTTATCCTGACTGGAGAAGCCCCAGCGACACATTCAATAATTATGAGTATCTGGAGAAAATGCTTCCATGGGCGGATGGTATGTCGTACAGAAATCAGCCCAGTGAGGAATTAACGGCGAAAATGATCAAACTCTGCAGGGATTCTGGTTACAAGGGCTGGTATGGCATCGAATCCAGTGGACGGGAAGCCATTGCCCAGGGAAAGGATTTATTGAAAAAATACCTTGGAATCTAATCGATTAGATCTCCCCTGCTTAACAATTAATACGCAGGGGAGATAAATTATTATTGCTTGATTATCCTATTCTTAATGCCTGTTCCAGCATATGAACCAAAGATATTATTCTTCAATATCAACTTGTGCCATTTTCCAGAAACTCCCGAAACTCTTTATTTTATTCCTTAAGCAGTTGGTCAGTAGCCATGACCAGGAACATAAAATTAGTACCACCACCACCGAGTACATACTCTGACTGTTGCCATAAAAAGCTCCAGTTATCTTTAAGTTCCGGATAATCAGGTCGAATCAAGGCGGTACCTGATGCTACTCCGCCCGGAATATAAGATAGGTCCTCCCTGTTCACACCATAAGCCTGCAATAAAGATTTCTCGCCTACTCCGGAGGCAAAAGAGGCCGTATTCATACCAGGATGACAACCCAGGACAAACTGCATGGCATTATAAATCAGTTCTGGATTAAATACACCCGGAAATCCCCTGACCAGGAAATATTGTCGAACACCAATATTCTGAATGATCCAGCCCGCTCCCCATATTCTTGGTTCATATGGAATACCAAAAGGATTTTCGGTCATTTGCTCATCAAGTTCCTTTGACAGATCCTGAACAGCTTTATCCATATCCTTTCGAAAATCAGCATCTTTTATATGTTGATAGACCCTCCCGACTGCCCAGGCACATCCATCCATATGGTCCAGAATAAATTCTTTTTGTCCCACAATTGCATCAATATATTTTTGATCCCCAGTAGCAAGATAAAGTTCAGCAGCGGCTGATACAAAATCATTAACCATTTCTTTTTTACTTGTTATTTCAAATAGTGCTTCAGCAGCAATCAGGGACTCTTCCGCTAAACCTGGCTGATAGTCTTTCAAAACCCTTGAAGCAGCAGCCAGGCTGGCGATTCCGATCATTTCATGTCGGGGGTGATCTTCAGTAAAAACCCAGCGATCATCATACAAACCAGACTTATATACTGTTTTACCGTCTTCAGGTAATTCAGGATCATAAACAAGATCATCTGTCATGCCTCCCCCATCTCCTTTTAACCCATATTGCTTGCCTGTTCTACAGATGATCCCGTCATATAACCTGCCCAATCCTCGATACCCGCCAAGGACAGTTAATACGCCATGTTCTACCTGCTGGAGAAAATCCGAGATCCCGTCAGATCTGTGAACTGTTACGAGTTTTTTGTCCTGATCAACTTCTGTCACATCAAGATCATGTCCAAACAATTCATACATCTGTGCCAGGCGCAATGTGGTATTTGCCTGTGATTCTATCCTTAGATCATAATCACCAGCATCGTGCCAGCCTCCCCGATCGAGGTGGGGCACATGGTCAGGATGTTCAAAATCAACAAAGGTTTCCGGACCCTGAAAGTAACCATCAAAGTGGGTATGGTTTGTGGGGGCCATAAGCGCATCATCAAGATGGCACCAGTCATGCCATATTCGTGATCCTTGCTCGACCCTAACATGACACATCTGCACCGGGAGAAAATATTCAAGTGTGGGCTGCCACACATAACGGTCATAGATATCCTCTCCTATTTTGAAATGGTTTGATTCAGAGCCTTTGTACCTTACTTTGTAGATCCCAGGTTCAGAGATAGAGCTAAAATCGCAAACAGCGTAGTTATACCTGAGGTATTTTCCCCATAGTGCTGCTTTCTCCGACAGGACAGTAGATTTTGATCCATCTGGGGATATACGGATTATTTCCACGTTGTCTGTCTCAGAAATTGTTTTATCAAGTTCAATTACGGCCTTCTTTGGTTCATTAGGCAAATACCCGACCTGGCTAAGGTGTATTACTGGTTTATAGATATGGTCTTCTTCCGGTACCGCATTGATTTCCCATTGGACCGCACCCTGGGTAACTCCAGCGGGCACCATGCTTCTGACTATAAACCACCTTGCCTTACCAAAAATTCTTCCATCAGTCAATTGGAGATTTCCATTCAAGGCCTTGATTGTCATCCTTTGTAAATCTGTTTCAGGGGCAATTGACAAGATTTTCCCTTCCGCATAGGGTTTAATATCCCCATTTTCTAAAGGGCCATATGAATCGGTCGGAAATATGCCCATTTTACCATCAAGATCCCAGGTCTTTCCAAACAAAATGGCAGGAAACAGCTCAATCTTAAACCATGCTTCTCCAATCCATTCCGCAGGTAAAGGATTATCAAGATCAAGCGAAATTTTTATTTTACTTCCTTCAGCCTGTACCGAAACGCTGTAATCAATCGGTATATCTTCATAGCTTACTTTTCTACGAATGGTATTGGATTTTTTGTCCACTATCTTCTCCCCATTTTTGGAGTATCCACGTAATTGCAGGTCACCATTGGCAGCAACTCGGACATCATTCTGAATGATGGTTACACCCCCCTGACGGCCTACTGGATAATAATCATCAAAAACCATTACAGAAAGTCCTGGCATGTCGAAATATTCCAGTTCATTGATGGTCAGGGAATTCTGACTGTACAGATTTTGATTGCCTATCAGCCCTAATAGAGAAATAATGTAGAATAGTTTGGTCAAGTTTTGAGAAGATTTCATATTAAAAAATATTAATGTGATCAATAAAAATAACAATGTTATCAATTTACTTTTATTCGTTATCTAAACCAAAGCAAACACCTGCATATTTATTTCAGAATAAATAAAAGTAAGGTGGGAAAATTTTTAATTAATATGGCTTAATTTTTGTGTCTATGTAACCATATATTGAATTCTGAGGTATATTTAATAAAACTTATATAATCTCTTAAGATTATTCTGAATAAATTCGTAATAAATTATTACTAAACTTTTGTAAGATGAAAACTAGAGTTCAATGGCTGGTAATTTTTAGCTTTATTATTATTCCTTTAATGGGTTTCGGTCAAACCAGAAAAATTTCCGGGACGGTAACATCTTTTAAGCAATATCCTGTTAAAGGAATCACCATAAAAGCCAAAAAAGCTAAAACAGAGACTAAAACCAATGAAAAGGGTGAATTTGTAATTGAAGTTAAGAAAAAGGATGTAATTAAAATAAGTGAATCTGTTTTCCAGGATTATACGATGAAGATCACGGATGATATACAATCCCTGGATATTAACTTGATTTTTGATAATACCGGCAGAAACTATGAGATCGCTACTGAGGCTGGATACCTTTCTAAAGAAAATCTGGAATATGCTCTTACGAATTTATCTGAGGCAAACAATCCCTATGCAAATTTTGTCAATGTTTTTGATGCGATCAAATATGCTTTACCTGAGACGACCTTAATTGTGGAGAATGGAAATCGTGCAGTTCAATTCAGGGGTGCCAAAAGCGTTTATGGAAGCAACGCTGCACTGATGGTAGTTGATGGCGTTATAGTGGAAGATGTAAGCTTTATCAACCCTCCCGAAATAAAGAGTATTGCCAAATTACCCCCATCACAGGCATCCCTTTATGGTGCCAGGGCTGGCAACGGAGTCATTGTTATAGAAACCTGGTAAGTCAGAAAGTAAGAATCGCAAATTATAATGTTTTGGTAAACAAATTTTTAGAACTTTTTAAAATATCGCATTTTAGAAAGTTTTTCTTTTCTAGATTTACGAAATTTAATATTATTGCGTCATATCAAAATGGTCTTATCACGACTTGTCATAAATCTATTTTGATCCACTAAAGAACTGGAAGATACAATAATCAACACGCATGGATGTTTGTTTTTGCCTTTCAAAATAAAGAATATAAGAGTTCTTTTCTCCGCAAAATGGAGATTTACATTGAGGTTGGCCGATTGTTACACTGTATAGCTGTATTTACTGTAATTGTATCAATTTTCTTTTTTAGGCTTTTCCTGAATTCATATCTTAATGGGAATCCGATTGGTATAGGCATATACGGATATTTGTTCCTTCACGCGGCTACAATTCCAATTTTCGCCGAACTTGATGCATATTCACGTTTTCAGAATTACAAATTAGTAAAAGATCTGATTTTTAGGTACGGATTCAGAGTCCGGTTTATTAAAACTTTCAGTTATACCAAGTGTCAACGAGAAGCGGCATTATATGCAGCACGGGACCTGGGTTATAAATCTCAGATCCTGGAATATTTTAGAGCATGTGGATACAAATGGTATCATCTCCTGCCTGATTTTATATGGTCTCATCCGGAATACTTACTTACAAAAAGTTTTTGGTCCACCACATTTTTTGCTAAGACATATCATCCAAAATATTATATAAACTAGGGGATATATGGGTGTTCTGGAAGTGGTACAGCTAAGTAAGTCCTTTGGAGATATAAAAGCTGTAGATGAATTGAGTTTTACTGTAAATCGTGGAAATATTTATGGCCTGCTTGGAGTTAACGGATCCGGTAAAAGCACTACAATACGTTTGATATTAGACTTGATTAGCCCTGATTTCGGGAGTATTTTCATAAATGGGAAAAAATTAAAAAGAGGCAATCTGGTTTTAAAAAAAAAACTGGGTGCATTGATTGAGCGTCCTGATTTTTATCACTATTTATCAGCTTTTAAAAACCTTCAAATTTTATTGAAATATTCCGGAATAATCCCGGAAAGAAATAAAATACAGGAAGTCCTTGAAATAGTCGGACTTCTAAAATATCAGGACAAAAAAATAAGCATATTCTCTCAGGGCATGAAACAAAGGTTGGGAATCGCCCAGGCCATAATACATGATCCTGATCTAATTATTCTAGATGAGCCTTTCAATGGTCTCGATCCCCATGGAATAGTAGAGATCCGCAATCTGATAAACAGGTTGAGCCGGGAGTTCAGAAAGACCATTGTTCTTTCCTCGCATATGTTGAGGGAAATCGAGCTGATCTCTGACCGTATGCTGGTTATGAATGAAGGCAGATCGGTGGCAGAAGGTAAAGTAAATGATCTTCTTCAGGCTTATGTGACCAGGGTTCGGATCAGGTTATCAAATGTCTCGGAGGCAATTAATATCCTAAGAAAAGCAAATTTCAGCGAAATCGAAATATTAAACGAGCAGGACATAATTTGCCAGATAAAAGAGGAAGACATCCCACGAGTTATAAGAATTTTACTTGATAATCAGATCAATGTTTTAAGTGTAATTCCAGAAAGAAGCCTGGAGGATTATTTTATGAGCCTTGTATGATTTTTACTCTGGTACATATTGAACTGGAAAAACTATTCAGGAGTCGAAGAAGCTATATTGGACTTCTGGCTATTGTTTTGATCATTCTCGTCATTGAGGCAGGTGTCATGCTTCAGGGAGAAGCACTGATTGACCTCATTTCAGAAAATATCCAGGATGTATTCATACTTCAGGGGAATCTACTCAATGGCTATTTAATATCTTTTTTATCTATTAACGGATTGTGGTTACATGTGCCCATCCTGGTAGTCATCGTAACCGCCGATTTGATATCCGGAGAAGCGAACAGCGGCACTTTGAGACTTATTCTTTCCAGACCCGTATCCAGAAATGAACTGATCCTTGCGAAATTCATAACCGCCATAGTGTATACGACATTACTGATATTACTGCTTGCCTTCTTGAGTTTGGGTTTGGGTATTTTGTTTTTTGGCCAAGGCGATATCTTAGTAATTTATGGATCAATCAATATTCTTGAGGAAGATATTCTACCAGGTCGATTTATAATGGCTTTTTCATTTGGTGCCCTTGGCATGTGGCTTGTTGCCGGTCTATCATTTGTTTTTTCAGTATTATCTGAGAATTCTTTATCCCCGATACTACTCACCATGTCAGTTATTATCCTTTTCACCGTGGTTTCAAGCTTTGAAATAGGGATCTTCGAAAACTTTAAACCTTATTTATTTACCACCCATATGAGTAACTGGCGTTATTTTTTCAATTATAAATTGGAATGGGGGAAAATAATTCAATCAGGTTTGGTGTTGATTGCTCATATCGTTTTATTCATAAGTATAACCTTAATCATTTTTCGAAAAAAAGACATTACGACATGAATATTCTGTTATTGGGATTTTTACAACTCATCGGGATCATTACTTTATCGGATGCTGATATTTATGAATCCGATCCCGAAACAATCATTGCTGAGACAAAAGCAATATATCGATCAATAAGGGATTTCACTGCAGATGTTAAAATCGAGGTAAATGTAGATTTTATAAACATCCCGGACAAACAAGCCAGGATTATATATAAATACCCGGATAAGATTAAGTTCAAGAGCAAATCATTTATTATGATCCCTAAAAGGGGAATAGGATACATGATATTCGGATTTCTGGAAAGTGACTATACGGCTATATACTCGGGGGATAAAACCATCAATGATCGAAAACTTAAGGAAATTAAAATAATTCCTATGGCGGACAATTCTGATATAATCCTGGCCACATTATTTATAGATCCTAGTGATCATCTTATTTACCGGATTGAAGCCAACACGAGGGATGCTGGTTTTTTTACAACAGATTTTAGTTATGGAGATTATAGTCCGCTTCCGGATATGAACCGAATACAGTTTAAAGTAGATGATATACGACTTCCGTTGAACTTCCTGGGGAAGGTAGATGTCGACCGGTCAAAGATTAAAAAAAACACTACCGGAGAAGTCATTCTG
>CBDUBA010000002.1:0-125233 GCA_965365275.1 uncultured Cyclobacteriaceae bacterium
ACTTTAATAGATTATATAGGAAACTTTCAATCTTTGACAGTCCTGATCTAAACTGACAATTTTATTTCATAACCGCTATATTTTCGGAGGTTGATTACACGATTATCTGACATGATCAAATATTGTCCGCGTATTCCATTCAGGTTTCCCTGAAAAGAAGGTTCCTTGTCAAGATTAATACTCTTTATTTTGTCAGGATAGATTGATACGGGATATTCAAAGGTATATATTTCATTATCATCCGGAAGGAAATATTCCTTAATCTCTGGCGAAAGCAATCCTGAGATTCTCATTTTATCTTCAACAAGGTCAACAGAATGATCCATTTCATTTTTTAACATTTTCTGCCAGTTCGTTTTATCGCTGAGGTGGTTTTTCAGATGGGTTTCAATTAACCCGGCTATCTGCCTGTATGGGGTAAGTGCAAACTTTATGGTTTTCCAGGCTCCCTGATCAATCCACCGGGTGGGTATCTGATCCGTCCGGGTTACTCCAACCTTTATCCCGCTGGTCAGTGCAAGATATACGATATGTGGCTGGTTATGATTTTTCTCCTCCCATTCCGGATCCCTGCCTTTGCTTTCATGTGCCATACATAGTTCAGGCCTGATAATACATTCCGAATTCAATGGTGATTTCATAAAGCAGGGATAACAAAATCCTTGTCCAAATGCTTTTTTAATCTTCCTTCCGCACGCAACACAATTAATGATGCCTGTAAATTGAACGTGAATTCTTTGGTTTATAAGAGAATTCATTAAAACTTCTTCTTCTCCGAGTTTAAGAAAATATTTTACCGGGGAGCTATGCTCCGTACGCATTTTGGACAAATTATCCTGCCATTCCATATTAGTTGTAGGTATAATTGTTTTTAGTAAATCCTAAATTACCAATATTCTTTAAATTTATTTGAAACCTAATATTATTCAATCTAATTTATCGGGGAAAACAAGCTTCTTAAAATTGAATTAACATAATGTTTGATAATATAATAATATGTTAATATCAAAATGAAGTCAAGAGGAATTTTACTACGTATCATTACATAAACAAACAGCCATGTATAAAGCAAAACCATTTTTTCACTCTGGCCAAGCTATGGTTCAGCTATCAAAATTACCAAATAATCAATGTGATTTTCTTTCCAGGAATATTCCTTCGGACAGCATGATCACAGTTACTGTTGAAGGAGAAGAGAAAGAATTATGCGTTAATTATGAGGATTATGAGTATTGTTATCAACTTTTTCATTCAGAAAATTATGAATCCTATTTTGATAGCCAAATTTAGGTGATATCAATCCCTTTCTTTCTTGCATTTCAATCCATAAACTCCCAATTTTAATTCTGGTTTCACTTAATGAATTATATTATGAAAATAGGAGTTTTACTTTCCGGAAATGGTGTATTTGATGGATCAGAGATCCATGAATCGGTTTTCACCCTTTTAGCTATAGATGAGAATAATGCTGAGGCTGTTTGTATTGCCCCGAATATAGATCAGCATCATGTATTAAATCATATCACCGGTGATGAAATGGATGAATCCAGGAATGTTCTGGTTGAGTCAGCAAGAATAGCCCGTGGTAATATTCAGGATCTGAAAGAAATCACTTCAGATGACATTGATGCCTTAGTGCTTCCTGGCGGCTTTGGAGCTGCTAAAAACTTAACAAAATGGGCTTTTCAGGGGCCTGATGGGGATATTCATGCCGATGTTAAACGAATAATTAATGAAATGGTCCACCATGGGAAACCAGTATGTGGATTATGCATGGGTCCAACGGTTATTGCCAAGGCCCTGGAAGGATCCGGTGTCAAGGCTGAATTGACTGTGGGAACCACTGAAGCTCCTTCACCCTATGAAATAGACGCCATCAGTGCGGGAATGGAAAAAACAGGCGCACATGCCGTAATGAAAGAGGTAACGGATATTATGGTTGATGAAAAGAATAAGATTGTTACCGCACCATGCTATATGATGGAGGCAAGTATATCGCAGATCAGAGATAATATTAAAATGGCTGTTGATAAAACTATTGAACTGGTTTAATACCTTTACCGGGAAAATACAATAAAGTTACTTTATAATTTACTGATCAAATCCTGATTCTTTGAAGTCGCCGGTCTCCATTATATTTGAGGATAATCATCTTCTTGTGGTAAACAAGCCGGCCGGGATCCTGGTCCAAAGTGACCGGACCGGGGATGAAAGCCTTCTTGAAATAATGAAAGACTACATAAAGGTCAGGTATAATAAACCGGGAAATGTTTACCTTGGTTTGCCACACAGGTTGGACCGACCAGTCAGCGGGGTAGTTGTTCTGGCCAAAACCTCAAAAGCCCTTGAAAGGATCAATGAGCAGTTCAGAAAAAAGATGGTGGATAAAATATACTGGGCACTTACCCATTCATCACCTCCTGATATTAACGGGACTTTAATACACTGGCTTATCAAGGACCATAAAAGAAACCTGGTATCCGTAGCCAAAAAATCAAATAAAAATGCAGTGAGAGCTGAGTTGGAATATAAAGTAATTGGCAAGATCTCAGACAGCCATTTAATTGAGGTAAAACTGATCACTGGACGGTTCCACCAGATCAGGATTCAGCTTAAATCTGTTGGATGCCCTATTGTCGGAGATGTCAAGTATGGTTTCCCAAAACCCAATAGAGACGGTTCTATATGTTTACATGCCAGGAGGATCCACATTATGCATCCTGTTAAAAAAGAGGAGCTTGTTTTTGAAGCCGATCTTCCCGAACAGAACTGGACTAATTTCCAGTCTTTCACAGGCTGATCAGTTTGAGGGAGAATCAGTCAGTGGTAATACCTCAAGCTATATCTTAGGTTTAACATTTATTAAGGTCCGAAGAAGCATACTAATATAGTATTGATCTTCCCGGACCTTTTTTTAATGTCTACAAAAATCCGGGATTCGTCTGGATACACAAATGCCCCGAATTTAAATTTTCCAATATAAAATTTAATACCAGAATGCTCTATTATTCCATATTTCTATTTAATAGAATACCTGATCCCGGCATATATATTTCTTCCGAAAATCGGTCCCCAGGCCATTGAGCTATCAAAATATGGTCCGAAAGGATCATCTGAAGCAAGAATCGGATCTTTTTGTGTATAATTCAGCAGATTCTCAACACCAACATAAACATTGAGCTTTTCAAGCCAAGTCTTGCTAACCTGAAAATTCATAACAGGAAAACCTGGTGAATACTCCGACAATTGATAAGGTTCCGGATTATTATACGTATCCGGGAGCCGTTTTCTTCCCTGCCAATTCATTGTGTAGTCAACCTTCCAGTATTTTCGGGATTCGTAGGCGAGGTTTATAAAAAACCTGTGCCTGCTCAGCAGCGGTTTTAATCTTAAATCACCATCATAGGTAGTTTTGACATCGAACCAACGGTAGGCCAACCTTATATCAAGGCGCTTAATGAGCTCGTAATCAACCTGCCCTTGAAAACTATTACTATAGGACTCCCCTTCCAGGTTATAAAATACCACCTGTTGCGGATCCCTGTCAAGATCGACCACGATCTGGTTCTCAAAATTGGTTCTGTAAAAATCAAAACTGAAAAATCCATCCCTGTATCCCAGTTCAAACTCATGGGTGAAATTTATCCCATAATTCCAGGCGATTTCCGGCTTAAGGCCGTACGGATAATTATTTTCTTCTCCTTCAATAATGAACTGTCTTGCACTGGACAGATAACCACTATTCTCCGATATAATGTTAGCGGTTCGCTGACCCCTGCCAGCTGACAAACGAAGCACATCCTGGTCGGAGAGTGCATATCGAACATGTAATCTAGGAGTAACGAAGGTCCCAAAAAGATTGTGATGATCAATCCTCAAGCCTGCCACAGTGGTGAATTTATCCAGGTGTGTATAAGTATATTCAAAGAATGCTCCGGGAACGATCTCTTTCCGGTTATAATCCTCATCGTCAATCACTTCCTGATAATCGTCATATTGAATACTGGCACCTGTCAGGATCTTATGATTGGTATTGGAGATCATACTTTGGTACAACACATTGCCGTATAAGCTATTCTGAGAAGCATTATATCTTGTTAGCCCGAAATATGAATCCTGATCATGAAGAGCTCCGGACAGTTGTATTCCAAAACTTTGCCAGGGTTTGCCCGTATTCACTTTTCCAATCTTAGTCCAGCCTTCAAGCCGGTTGATGCCAAGGTCCATACCCCAGGAATTTGTAGTCCCTCTGTCCGTATCGGGATTGTAATCCAGTTGCCCCCCGGTTTTATGTATCCAGGTTCCTTTTATTCCTGCTTCAAAATGAAGTCCATTATCTTTTCTCAATTCCCATCGGTTCAGCAATACACCCTGTCTGGACAAAGGCATGTCCATGAATCCGTCTTCATTTCTGTCATGCCTTATCCTGTTCATACTACCATGAACCAGGACAGCTGACTTAAGGTCCTCGGAAACATCGATCCGGACATTTGCATTGGCTTCAAACCTGCCACCCTGGTTTACATATCCGTTTAACAACAGGCGGTCCATATATTCCGGCTTCTGCAGATTGACATTGATCTGCCCTGCAATACTTTCAAATCCATTGATTACCGAACCGGTTCCCTTGATCACGTGTATACTTTCAATCCACGTTCCGGGTATAAAAGTGAGTCCATACACCGAAGATAAACCCCTTATGTCCGGCATATTTTCCCTTGTAATTTGGATGTTGGGGCCTGCAAGCCCTAACATCTGAATTTGTCGGGTACCGGTCACAGCATCAGTAAAGGATACATCTACCGAGGGATTGGTCTCAAAACTTTCGCTCAGGTTACAGCATGCAGCTTTTAACAGTTCCTTACCGGAAACCACTTCTACCTTTCTGGAATCTAAATAGTCAATTTCCGTACTTTTTTGACGATAGACTATTTCTACATCATCAAGGGTTTCTCCTCCACTAAGAAGTATTTGCAGGTGACCTGACCCCGTTACCTGTACTGTGTCAGGATCAAAACCTATAAAACTGGCTATAAGATAATCCTTCCCTTCAATACGGTTCAATTTGAAGTATCCATTCTCGTCTGCCGTAGTCCCCGTTTGGGTATCAAGCCAATACACATTGGCTCCGAGCAGAGGAAGCTCTTCACCCTCAGCATCCACTCCTTTTATATACCCATCCACATAGTCGTTCTGTTGCGCAGTTAGTTGTAAGGAAGAAAGGACTAATGCGCATATCAACCAAAAGAAACGCATTAGCTTAATGTTTATGCGCGTCACCATCGTATTGACAACAGGCAGGCAGCTTATTGTAGGCTTTTTCTTCGGCTTTAACTTTATCCGTGCTATGCCCGAGTTCGGCAATGGCCTTATGGATATCCATTAATTCTACCTTGTCAGGGTCATAAATAACCGTTAACAATTCGGTTTCTTTATCCCATTCAGCCTTTTTAACACCCTTGATCAGAGCGCCATTTTCAATACGGTCCTTGCACATGCCACATACCCCTTCCACTTTAAATTCGGCTGTTTTCACTTCTCCTGTCATAGGATATGCTTCAGCGGGAAGGAAGAGCGTGATCACAAATATTGATATGTATATAGTTTTTAATAAAGATTTCATCTGTTTAAGTTTTTAATTGTAAATAATTATTTCCTGAACCATCAGCGGTTCGCAATCAATAAATATCAATTAAAAACTATCCGTAGAAAGTAAAATTGGAGTTCTTTAACCAGATTGGAATTTCTTCCCCAGGGGGTGGGGAATTACAGATCTTCAGCGTAACCTTTTCATGATCTTCATGATTAATAGACCTGATGGAAGCAATCTCTATGATTTCCAGCAACGGTGCTTTGAAAACAGTATTATCAGACTGAACAAGTTGATCATCCGGACTGAATTGAAATATCATGGTTTCATTACCGCAACAGCCCATATCCATAGCAGTATCACCACAGCAGCAATTATCGGCCACTGGAATTATGGAAACCGATTCAATTTCCCCGAGGCAATAATGGATGTTCATCGTAAATCCTGCTGTAAGCAGAAAATACACAATGGAAAATATTATCGTAGAAATACGCTTCATTGTATTAATATTACGCAAAGTTACAAAAAATGTTGTTTAAAAAATGGATATTGGACATAACTACAAGATCAATATAGATATGATTCATACATTGGGATGAGATATCAATGTCCTAGAGGGAGATAAATAATTAATATATACCCTGTTTTTACCAGAACTTTACTTAGTATAATACATAGGCCATTAAATCACTTGAAAAATAGAGTAAATAATTAATTGTATTCCTAATAAGGTAATCCACACCCGTAGGTGGACTATTTAATCTTTGTAAATGAATATTCTTATAGATCTTTTGATTTATTTTTATGCACTGGTTATCAACAGGTAATTTAATATCCTGAAATCTATTGTATCTATTTTTTTTTCGAAAAGAAGATTTATGTTGTATAGTTATTATTGATGAATCCAAAGTTTCTAAAATATCTTTCTGAAAAATTCAATATTTGGGCGATCATGATTCTGGTCCTGGTTATATCTGCATGTAACTACAGTTTTAATTCCAAACAACAGTTCAGGTTATTGAAATCAGGTGATACCGGAATCGATTTTAACAATGCTCTGGAAGAAAGTCATATCATGAATATCATTACCTACCCGGATTTTTACAGTGGGGGTGGTGTATCCATAGGAGATATTGATAATGACGGGCTTCCCGATGTATTTTTTACCGGGAACCAGGTCCGCCCAAAACTGTATAAGAACCTGGGAGACCTGAAATTCGATGACATCACTGATATATCAAACCTGGGAAAAATGCCAAAAGGATGGTATACCGGAACTTCTATGGTCGACCTTAATGCTGATGGCTGGCTGGATATTTATGTCTGTCGTTCGGGAATGGCCGCTCCGGAGGACAGGGCAAACCTTCTGTACATAAACAACCGGGATGGCACATTTCATGAGGCCGCTGCATCATACGGTTTGGATAATAAAGGATATGGTGTAAATGCCTACTTCTTCGATTATGACAAAGACGGGGATATTGATGTGTATGTGGCAAACCAGACATCAGCCAGATTGAACAGTGCCGATGCTGCTAAATTGAGAAATGTCTCTGATCCTTATTCCGGTGACAAGCTTTACGAAAATCTGGGAGATACTTTTGAAGATGTAACGGGACGTTGTGGATTATACAGCTCACAAATCGGGTTTGCTCATGGGATAGCGATCGGGGATATAAATGATGATGGATGGGATGATATATTTGTCAGCAACGATTTTTTCGAACATGATTATTTATATATCAATAACGGGGATAAAACCTTCACCGAAAAGATCAAGGAAGCAACGAAACACCTATCTCATTTTTCAATGGGCAACGACATAGCGGACTATAATAACGATGGACTCCTCGATATTATAGTTCTGGATATGGTGGCTGAAGACAACAGGAGGTTGTATATGAATACAGGAGGTAGTGACCAGCAAAGATTTGATAGACGGGTTCAGCACGGTTTGCATCATCAATACATGTTCAACGTATTACATTTCAATAATGGAAACGAGACTTTCAGTGAAATTGGCATGTTGACTGGTATTTCAAGAACAGACTGGAGTTGGGCCCCGCTTTTTGCAGATTTTGATAATGATGGTTTCAAAGATCTGTATATCACCAATGGGATTAGGAAAGATATACGAAATATCGATTGGGGTTACAGCTATCGAAACCTAACTCAATTCTCAAATTTCACTGATTTTGAAGCATCACAATGGGATTTTCTATTGAACGCCCTGCCATTTGAGCCTGTTACCAATTATATGTTCCGGAATAATGGAGATCTTAGATTTAGAAAGGTTATGGAAGATTGGGGAATGGACCAGAAATCCTATTCGAATGGAGCTGCCTGGGGTGACCTTGATCAGGATGGCGACCTCGACCTGGTAGTTAATAATGTGGATGATGAAGCATTTGTGTATGAAAATCAGAATCAAAAGTCTAATTATCTGCAAATCAAGGTTACTGGAGATGACAGGAATACAAGGGCACTGGGGACTAAAGTCCAGATTTATCATGGCGATAAATATCAGTATCAGCAGCATTATTTAGCAAGGGGATATCGCTCCAGTATGGAACCGATTATTCATTTTGGCCTTGGAAAAGATACCATAATACATAAAATTGAAATTAGTTGGCCTAATGGAGAGAGGCTGGAATTAAAAGATATTGAGGCGAACCAGGTTTTATCCCTTCATGCTTCAAATTCAGTTGATGAAGGATCAACCAACAAAGAGAAACCGAATTATACATTCAAGGATCTAACTGGGGAGTATGGGCTTTCGATCCATCACCAGGAGAACGAGAGAATTGATTTCCTAATCAACCCCATGTTGCCTCACGATATTACTGCATTGGGCCCCACCCTTGCCGTGGGCGATATTAATGGAGATGGGCTGGATGATTTTTATATGGGAGGATCCTACCGTTTTACAGGTCAGTTATTTACGCAGACTGTCGAAGGATCATTTAAAATTGTTCAGCCGGATCTGTTTAATGGGGATAAAAAATATGAAGATGCGGGGGCTGCCTTTTTTGATATTGATGGAGACAGAGACCTTGATCTCTACATCGTTAGCGGAAGTGATGAAAATGAACAGGAAGGATTCAGTTTAATTGACAGGTTGTATATTAATGATGGAGAAGGGTATTTTAAACTAGATAATTCTCTAATTCCAGAAATATCATATAGCGGTTCAGTTGCTAAAGCAGCTGATTTTGACAGTGATGGAGATCTCGATCTATTTCTTGGGGGGCGGATGATGCCAGGTAAATATCCGCAATCCCCTGACAGTTATTTACTAATAAATCAAAATGGGAAACTTGTTGATGAAACCGAACAGTTAGCTCCTGAATTTAAAGCCCTGGGTATGGTAACCGACGCCACCTGGTCTGATTATGATCTCGATGGAGATCCTGACCTCATCATTGTAGGCGAATGGATGCCGGTTATGATATTCAGGAATGAGGGTGGCATCCTGAAGAAAATTAAGAATTCTAAAAATGGATTAGAATATTCCTCCGGGTGGTGGTGGCGTATTGAATCAATGGACATTGACAATGATGGGGATCCTGATTATGTACTTGGAAATATGGGTCATAACTATAAATTCAATCCTACTGTGGCGGAGCCCCTGGAAATATACATCAATGATTTTAATGACAACGGTAAGAATGATTTTGTTATGGGATATCACCAGGGAGGGAAGATCTTTCCAACCGTCGACAGGAACAGAACCCTCTTATTAAATCGCTATTTAAAGAACAAGATCCCTTCAAACGATCTTTATGCGCTCCTTGAATTGGAAGACATTTATGGAACAGAGAAAATAAAATCCGCAACTAACCTGAAAGTATATAATCATTCATCTGGCATACTTGAAAACAAAGGCAGTGGAATTTTTGAATTCAAGGCATTTGATCAATTAGCCCAAATATCAGTTACGAATTCTATTGTAGTTGAAGATATTAACCAGGATGGATTTTCAGATCTTGTTTTAGCCGGGAATTTTTATTTGATTGAAGCTGAAACGATTCGAATGGATGCCGGTGTTGGGATCTTCATGCTCAATGACAGATCAGGAAATTTTAAAAGCATTCCCTACAATAAAAGCGGGCTTTTTCTGGATGGAGATGTTCGTGACCTGAAAATCTTAAAAACTGCCAGCGATCCGATTATCATTTGTTCAAAAAACAATGATTATATTCAGATCATTAAATATGTAGCAAAACCAATAGCAGCACTCTGACTTACTCATTCGCTTAATATTTTTTAACCTAAAATTGTAGTTTACCTGGATTTTCTATTCTTTATTCGACTGAAATAACAGTAATACAACCTAGGTCTATCTTCCAGGTTTTAATTTTTCTTTTGTTACAATCGTAATTAGCAAATTCTCAATCCATTAGTCCGTATTAGATTAGTTTGCCTAAGAATAAGTTTAAATATTTAAATTCCAGGTTATATGGCACCGAATCTTGGTTCAGGCATTAATAGTGCCCGTTCTTTTCCTTTTTAGCCTTTATATCAGACTGTATCCAGCTTAAATAAAATGAACCTTATATTGAAAATATAGTAATATTCCTTGATTATAAATGTCACAATGACAATTATTTAAACTTTATAATATTTTTATTTGACTATTATAAAATAAAAATTTACATTGAAAGTGCTAAAAACCAAAATTTAACTTTTTTAATAGTTTGAATTATCTAATACCAAAATAAAATATTTTTTATTACTAAACTAGATGCCTATGAAGAACAAAATTATCTTGATTACGCAACACAAGAACTTCTTTTTTGCAAACAAATAAAGTTTGCATAATTCATTTCAATTAAGAAATACAATTGTTTAATCTCAACACAAAAATTATGATGTTAAAATTACTAAGCAGGCTGATGCTGCTATCCAGGCCTCCGGGAATTGCTTTAAGCCTATTCCTGGTTATGCTTTTGGCAGTGAACGCCTATGCACAAATTACTGTGAAGGGAACAGTGACTGACAGCGAGAGTTATACTGGATTACCCGGTGTAAATGTCGTTATTCAGGGAACAGCCACTGGTACTATTACCGATATTGATGGTAATTATACCCTGGAGGTTCCTAGTGGGGAAGCTGTTCTGGTATTCAGCTCAGTAGGTTATTCTACCTTTGAAACAAAGATAGGTTCCAGAACTGTGGTTGATGTGCCAATGATTGCAGAGACTACAGCCTTAGATGAAATTGTTGTGGTAGGGTATGGTACCCAGCAGAAAGTAACTGTGACCGGTGCCGTTGTGGACGTCAAAGGAAAGGAGCTGGTTAAATCTCCGGCCATTGACATGACCAACTCACTGGCCGGTCGTATGGCGGGTGTACAAGTAGTACAAAGTGATGCTGAACCAGGATTAGATGGCGCTGAGATCAGGATCAGAGGATCAAATACGATGGGAGACACCCGTCCTTTGATCGTTATTGATGGTATTCCTGACAGGGCCGGTGGATTCGGAAGGTTAAATCCTCAGGACATTGAGTCAATTTCAGTTTTGAAGGATGCCTCAGCTGCCATATATGGAGCAAGAGCTGCTAACGGTGCCATAATAGTCACCACCAAAAAAGGTACAACTGGCAAACCTACGGTTAACTTTGATTTTAATGCGGGATGGGCACAACCAGTTGTATTACCTGAGATGTCAAATGCTGTTGAATATGGAAACATGATCAACGAACAACCGATTTATAATTCCATTCCTGTAAACGAATGGGATGCAGCCTGGGAAAGCCTTCAGACTACTGGTGTTTATCAATCACCTACACCTGGTATTACCTCATTAAGCGCTACCTATTCACCGGATGATATGCGTCAGTTCGCCGACGGATCGGATCCTTGGGGACATCCGGATACAGACTGGTTTGGAGATGCATTCCAGAAATGGGCTCCACAACAAAGGTATGATGTGCAGCTATCGGGAGGTGCCCAGAAGGTGAGATATTTTGCTTCAATTGGTTATCTGAACCAGGATTCTTACTATCAGAATTCTGCTACCTTTTACAAGCAATATTCTGCCAGGATCAACCTGGATGCAGATATCAGTGACTATTTTAAAATTGATCTTGGTTTACTGGGAAGACGTGAAGACAGGAACTTTGCCACACAGGGTAGAGGAGCGATCTTCCGGATGTTGATGCGTGGACGCCCCACAGAACCTGAGATCTGGCCTACCGGTGAACCGGGTCCGGATATTGAGAACGGTCAGAATCCTATTGTGGTTACGACGAATGCTACAGGTTATGATCGTCAACCCACGGATTATTTCCAGAGTAATGGTAAACTGACCATATCACAGCCATGGGTAGATGGATTATCCCTTGAATTAAGTGGTGCAGTCGATTATAATACCGGTACCCGAAAATTATGGCAGGTACCCTGGGAATTGTATTATATGGTGGGCCGTAATCCGGACGGTACCGGAATTCTTGAGCCGTCCATCAGGTCAAGTTATTCAGATCCCAGATTGCAGCAGGAATTAGAGAACAATCTGCATACCAATCTTACAGCAAATTTGATCTACGATCATACTTTTGGAGATCACAGGATCAATGCTTTGCTGGGTGTGCAGAAAGAACAATTCGAGGGAAGCGATTTCCTTGCTTACCGTAGAAATTATATTTCAGGTGCTGTTGACCAGCTTTTTGCTGGTGGTTCAGACCTCCAAAATACGGGTGGTAGTGCCTACAACAGAGCCCGCCTAGGATACTATGGCAGGGCCCAGTACGACTTCAGGCAGAAATACCTCGTGGAATTTATTTTCAGATATGATGGTTCCTATATATTCCCTGAAAACGATCGGTTTGGATTCTTCCCGGGTATTTTAGCCGGCTGGAATATTTCCAATGAAAACTTTTTCGATGTGAGCTGGGTAGATTACCTGAAAATAAGGGCTTCTTATGGTACTATGGGTAACGATGTGGTTGTATTTGATGGCGATTTACAGGAATATGCGTTCCTCTCTACGTATGATTTCGGTGAATATCCTATCAATAATGCAGTTCAAACTACCCTGGTCGAAACTGTTCTTGCGAATCCGAATTTTACCTGGGAGGTTGCTAAAAACTTCAACCTGGGACTGGATGCTACGTTATTTAACAATAGTTTTGACGTAACCCTTGAATATTTCTATAACAAAAGGACAAATATTCTGATACGAGAAACAGGGTCCACACCGGCATCATCCGGTATTGCAGATCTTTTGCCTCCGGTAAATGGTGGCCAGGTTGACAATTCCGGATTTGAATTCAGTTTATTGTATAGCAATAACAAATCTGCTGTCCGCTGGAATGTTGGAGTTAACGGAGGATACGCTAAAAATAAGGTTGTGTATATGGATGAAATACCCGGTGCCCCCGAATACCAGTGGCAGGAGGGTAAACCCATCGATGCTTACCTGGTATACCAATCTGACGGAGCATTCAGAGATCTCGAAGAGATCGCTGCAAACACGATCGATTACAGCGGTGTGACTTCTGAACTCAAACCCGGTGATATGAAGTTTGTCGATTATAATGGCGATGGAGTCATCGATGGTGATGACCAGGTTCGAATAGACGATAGTATAGATCCAAGATGGAACTATGGAGCTACCTTTAACCTGAGCTGGAAAGGATTTGATTTTTCACTCCTGTTTCAGGGTGCAGCAGGTAATCAATTACGTATATTCACTGAATCAGGTGATATAGGTAATTATCTGAAGTATATGCATGATAACAGGTGGTCCATTGATAATCCAAGCAGTGAACATCCGCGAATTCATAGCCGTGGCAACACCTATTATACTGGAGGAGGTTATGGAAATAATACCTATTACCTTTTCAGCATGAATTATCTTCGTTTGAAAAACCTGGAAATTGGTTATACCATCCCAATGGGAAATCAAAATGTTTTGCAGAGAGCCAGGGTTTATCTAAGAGGATTCAATGTAGCTACAATAGCTTCACAGAAAATCTATGATCCTGAGAGTGACAATTCTGCCGGGACAAATTATCCCCAGGCCAGAATTATTAGTTTAGGAGCAAGTCTAACATTCTAAAAATATATGGTTATGAAAAGAAAATTAATTATACTGGGAATATTTTTAGTATCGATATTTATTCATGTATCGTGTAATAAGGACTTCTTGAATACCGAGCCATTGGATAAAGTGGCCAGTAGTGCTACCTGGGCTGATGGACCGTTATCTGAAGCTTTTATATATAACATATATTCCTACTTATTTTATGCAGGATTCCATGAGGAAGTGCTGGCATCTCTTAGTGATGAAGCCATGTTTACCCATGGAAGGGCTTACAAGATTACCACTGAAGGTACTGAAACCCCCTCCAATATGGGATGGTTCAATGATACCTTCAGCTGGGGAAATATGTGGGAAGCTATCCGTCAGGCCAATGTTGCTTTGCAGGAACTTCCTGAATCTACATTCGATGATGATGTTCTCAGGAACCGCCTCATTGGAGAAGCCTATTTCCTGAGAGCCTATTATTATCATCAGTTATTAAGACATTGGGGTGGTGTTCCTATTATCGATAAACCTTATGGTCTTGATGATGAGTATTCAATAGCTAGAAGTTCATTCGCTGATTGCATAAGCTTCATTGTGAGTGATCTCGATGAGGCCGCTTCAAGACTGGATGGTGTTGAGGAAACTCCTGGACGTGCATCACGTGTTGCTGCACTGGCCTTAAAATCAAGAGTCTTGTTATATGCTGCCAGTGATCTGCATGATGCGGCTACTGCCCAATCCAATTCCTCCTTACTGTCTGGTTACAGCAACATCGATTTGATTGCCTATACCAGTGGTAGTCAGGATGCGAGATGGGAAGCGGCCAGAGTTGCTGCCCAGGAAGCCTTGGCTGAAGCAACCGGATGGAAACTGGATCTCACAGCTCCTGTTTCTCCTGAAGAAGGCAAGCAGAATTATGTTTCCCTCTATTGCGGCGGTCAAAGTGCAGTGGGTGACGCCGGTGCTGCTGTAGAGTTGCTCTTCCAGAGAACACATACAGCTCAGTATACCGTTGAAAATGACTGGCCTCTGGGAGGTATCAACTTTGGTATTAATAATGGGCCGAATGGTTACCACAACTGGGCGGGTAATACACCCATCCAGCAATTGGTGGATGACTATGAAATGATGGACGGTTCTACTTTTGATTGGAACAATCCGGCTCATGCTGGCGCTCCATATACAGATCGTGATCCGAGGTTTTATGCCACCATTTTATATGATGGTGCGGATTGGAAACCTCGTCCTTCAGATGTTGCATCCTTTGATCCTGCCAACCAGATCCAAACCGGGTATTATGACGACGGAGCTGGTGGTGTGATCAACGGTATAGATACACGGGATGCCGCATTGGAAAGCTGGAACGGTAGCCGGTCACATTATTATGTCCGTAAATTTATCGATCCTGATCCTGCATTATCGGATGACTTTTCATCAGCTCAGACCATTCCATGGCCCTTCCTGAGGACTACGGAACTTGTTTTGAATTATGCGGAAGCATTGTATGAAACAGGTGATGAAGATGGAGCAAGGGCCCAGCTTAATCGCATACGGCGCAGGGCAGGTATGCCGGACGTTACCGATTCAGGTACGGATCTTTGGAACCGTATCGTTAATGAGCGCCGGGTAGAACTGGCTTACGAAGAGCACAGGTACTTTGACTGTAAGCGCTGGATGATCGCGCCTACCACAACAGGTAGCAGTATTATGGATATTAACATTACAGCTACACTTATTCCTGGTCAAACACCCCACGATCCATATCGGTATGATCCTACGGTATATAGCTATGAATATGTACCAGCGATCAATACCGAAACAGAAGTAAGAACCTGGCGTGATAAGATGTATTTCCGTCCTATCTCCAGGGATGAGATGAACAGGAACCTGGAACTGGTGAACAACCCGGGTTACCAAGAAGGGGATTAATCTATTCTTTAATATCATAAAAAAGGTTGCCTCAAAAGAGGCAACCTTTTTTATTGATATCCTTTACATAATTATTTAGTGAAACGGATATTCCAATGTATTCTGCTCTTATCAGTATCACCAGATCCTTAAATATAAGTTTTACAGTCAGCATAGCATATTAAACTATATTCTGTTTTGATTAGTAAAATACGAATCGTTCCTGACTGAATTTTATAAAACTGTCATTTTCCTGAAAGTCTTGTCACAGGATCCTTAATTAAGATATTTCATTTTCATTTATATTTCTTCAGACACAATTGATTATCTTTCAAGCTCAAATGTTAAGAAGAGTAAAAATAATATTGTCCATAGTCTGGATTACTGGTATAACACTGCTATCCTGCAGTCCATCCAGTGAAGATGAGGGTATCGATCCCGGGAATGAGACCTTATTTAAATTACTCCCTCCGGAAAAGACAAATATCACATTCCAGAACAGGATCGTGGAGGGATTGAATACCAATGTCCTCATGTACGAGTATTTCTATAATGGTGCGGGGGTAGCTGCCGGGGATCTGAACAATGATGGCCTGGAAGACCTGGTGTTTACCAGCAATATGGAAAATAATGCTTTATACCTGAATATGGGTAATATGGAATTCAAAGAAGTAGGTGCTGTAGCGAATATCCAGGGTCGTCCCGGCCCCTGGAAGACCGGTGTTACCATGGCCGATGTGAATGGGGATGGCCTCCAGGACCTCTATATATGCTATTCCGGAAAAATGGCGCCACAAAAACTGATCAATCAACTTTTCATAAACCAGGGCGTAGGACAGGATGGCATTCCACGATTCGTTGAACGAACCCGTCAATACGGCCTGGAATTCCCGACCAATACAACGCATGCCGTATTCTTTGATTTTGACAGGGACGGAGACCTGGACCTTTTTATTCTTAATCACCACCCTGATTCCCTGCCCAAGTTAAATGAAGAGGATACCGAAGATGTTCTTAAAATTGATGATCCGGTGCATGGGGTTCGCCTGCTGAGAAATGACAATGGTATTTTCAAGGATATTACCATTGAAGCGGGATTTATTAGCTCTCCAATTACCTACGGGCTTGGTGCCGGCGTGGCGGATATAGATCTGGATGGCTGGACTGATATATATATCTGTAATGACTTTTCACTCCCGGATTACCTGTATATAAATAACGGAGACGGGACTTTCGCGGATAGACTGCAGGAAAAACTCGGCCATACCAGTTATGCCTCAATGGGCAACAACGTGGCAGATATAAATAACGATGGTTTACCCGATATTTTTTCACTGGATATGTTGCCTGAAGATAACCGACGACAAAAACTTCTGCTTGCACCTAACGATTATGACTTTTTTGATCTGAACCTCAAACTGGGATTTTACTACCAGTATTTACGTAGCATGTTGCACTTGAATAATGGCAATGGGACATTCAGCGAGATCGGACAGATCGCCGGAATAGCTGCCACGGATTGGAGTTGGGCACCAGTGTTCGCAGATTATGATAATGATGGTTGGAAAGACCTCTTGATCACCAACGGCTATTTGAGGGATTATACCAACATGGATTTTCTCAGGAATATGGATATGGTCGTAAAGAGTAACCAGAATCTCAACCGCAATGATGTGCTCCAACTTGTTAACACCATGCCTGAAACAGAACTTTTTAATTATATCTTCAGAAATAACAAGAACGCCACTTTTACACAGATGAATACTGAATGGGGATTATCCCAGGGATCTTACAGCAATGGCATGGTCTATGTCGACCTGGATAATGATGGTGACCTGGAAATCGTAACGAGTAATATCAACAAACCTGCTTTTATATATGAAAACAAGTCCAACGAATTGAATGCAAACAATTATTTGAAGATAAAGCTCAAGGGATCCGGGAAAAACCGGTACGGAATGGGAGCAAAAGTATACGTTTATTCCAATGGATCATTGCAGATGCTTGAACAACAAACAGCAAGAGGGTATCAATCAAGCGTTACGCCTATTCTGCATTTTGGCCTGGGAGAAATCTCTCAACTTGATTCGGTCAAAGTTATATGGCTGGGAGGAATGTCGGAATCAAGAACCAACATTACTTCCGGTCAAACGATTGAATTTAATGAGGAAAATGCAATTGATAAGGATTTGCTGCCAGCTGACCCCGAAACGATATTTTCAGAAGTAAAATCACCCATTGAGTTCAAACATAATAGCCCGGTATTGAATGATTTCAAACGTCAGCCTCTTATGCTGAATGCGAAATCTTTTGAAGGGCCCTGTATGGCCAGTGGCGATATCAATAACGATGGCTTAGAGGATTTGTTTATAGGAGGAGGGCCAGGACAGGCAGGCAGTATATTTATGGGAACAGGTTCAGGATTCAGGATAATAAGAACAGATGTTTTTCAAGCCGACAGGAATTGTGATGATGTGGATGCTTTATTCTTTGATGCCAATGGAGATGGACATGCGGATCTGTATGTGTGTTCAGGAGGATATCATAATTACAGGCCAGATGATGACGCATTACAGGACCGGTTATATATTAATGATGGAAGAGGGCAATTTATTAAGGCTAAAAATGCCATCCCCGAAAATCGAACCAGCAGTGGATGTGTTGCTGCCGGAGACATGAATCAGGATGGTGCAATAGACTTGTTTGTCGGAGGATTTGTAATCCCTGGCAGATATCCTGAAATACCTTCGAGCACACTGCTTATCAATGATAGTAAAGGAATTTTCACGGATCAGACCAGGGATATTGCTCCTGATTTGAGTAAAATCGGAATGGTTTCTGATGCCGAATGGGAAGATCTGAATGGCGATGGTATGGGAGAATTAATTCTCACCGGAAACTGGATGCCGATCGCTGTTTATGGTGAAGAAGAAGGGAAACTTATAGACCAGACTCCACGCTATTTCAATAGAAATTTTAGCGGTTTCTGGAATACTATACTTATCGAAGATATTAACAATGACGGAAAGCCGGATATTGTTGCCGGAAACCTTGGAAAAAACTCTCAAATGCAGGCCAGTTTTTCTGAACCTGCTGACCTGTATTTTAAAGATTTTGACAACAATGGATCCATCGATCCGATCATTTGTTTTCACATTCAGGGGACCAGCTATCCATATGTGACCAGGAAAGAACTGATTGCTCAGATCCCACGGATGGAGCAAAAATTCCCAACCTTTGAAAGCTATTCAAATGCTACCATTCGTCATGTTTTTACCAGTCCGGAGCTGCAGGATGCGGGTCACCTTATAGCAAATCATGCAGCTACATCCTATTTTGAGCAAAGTACGGAAGGTATATTTGTTGAGAGATCCCTCCCCATTGAGGCACAATATGCACCCATTTATACCATCAACACGGTTGATTTCAACGATGATGGGTATAAAGACCTTTTACTTTGTGGAAATATAAACAATGCCAGGATACGCTTTGGCAAATATGATGCAAATTATGGTCTATTGTTGCGGGGTGATGGTAAAGGTGGATTTCAAACGGTTCCCCAGTACAGATCCGGATTCAAACTGAAAGGGGATGTTCGCAGCAGCATTGTATTTAACAATATGATTCTATTCGGGATCAATAACCAGGATATTAAGACCTACCAGCTTAATGACCACTTGTCCAATTGAACAATTCTCAGAAAATAGGTTTTGGATTTTTTGATCTACAATGAATGGAATGGATTATGTCATTCTATTATTTTTTCAGCATCGCAATTGGCAGAATTGTGCTACAGAAGTGTTCATTTGAGTACTCTACAATCTATTTGTTTAATCAGGTCAGGAGTATTTAATTCTGAATTAAGTATTTTTCAGTTTATGACTGACTAAAAAAAGAATACCAACCAATATAAATGGAAAGGTAATGGTAAAAATGATTCCAAGACTCATCCATACCGACTCATTCATTTTATAATTATGATTGAAGATAAAGGGAGTTAATACCAGTCCGATAAATATAAAAATCAATCCTCCCCAGAATTCCTTATACCAGGCAATGATCAGGATCACCAGCAGAAAAAAAGACGGGATAAGGTGCATAAAAAAAGCCCCAAGTTTCTGCCATATCGTATCACCATGTTCAAATGCATCCCCTGCAAACATACTGATAAAAAGTATGGCAAGGATACATAGTATTCTGGGTAGCCAGTGGAAGAGTTTTATGTAATTTTTCATTTGTCCCAAGTTTAAAAATGCACCAATTGTACCTATAAAACATTTTTGAAAAAAGAATAGTTCAAAGGGGCGGATAATGAAGTAATACAAAGGATATCAGAACGTTTTAAAACATTGGGCGAAAGGCTTTTCCCTAATGTTTTACAAATAGGCCTGTCCATTGAGATCCATCGGCAAAAGTATTTTTCATAAGATATAAACCCTTTGCAAGAGTGCTGATATCCAATGTTTTAGTACCAGGCGAATGATGAACAGTAACGCGCTCTCCGTTTGCAGAATATACATAAATGTCCAATACCCGTTTATCAGTTTTTAGATAAAGATGTTTTTGAGCCGGATTGGGGTATATTGAACAGTCCGAATTTTCCTCCTTAAATTGTACAGGATTGTTATTTAGTCCGGTAACAATTACCGAGGAGAATTGGATGTCCAGCCAGCTCAACCTGGTACTTATCCAATTTTTAAACTTGTTTATCTCACCTTCAAAGGTAGGAGGTTGTGGATCTACTTCAGGAGCACCCACATGCTGACCGAGAGTAGGCCATCTTTTGTAATGACGAACCTGGGCTTCATCCAATACAATGGATACGGAATCGATATAGGTAAATATAGAAGTTTCATTAAGTATAGTCTGCCTGAGTTCCTGATATCTGTCTTTAACCATTTTCTTAAAACGAATATCTTTCATTAGTTTCACCATCCAGCCAGGGGGTACCGGCCAGGGATCACATTGATGGACTGTAAATGCCCATCCAGAACCATCCGTTGCACTAAATATGCATTCGTCTATATTCTTCCAGGCCCAGTCGAAATCCCAGATAGGTCCTGCATGCAATAATCCACCCTTGCTATTTTTATCCTTAAAGAAAAAACTGCTTTTTTTATAGCCATCCACATTTCGGGCCAATTCATTTAAAAGGAAATAGTCCACGAAGGAATCCAGGTTCATATAATCGGACATAACATTTACTAATCCCTGGGATCCGGCGTTATACAATGCGCTTTCCATTTGATCCACAAATTGCTGAATATACTGCTTCTGCTGGTGGGTTATTTCATCAGGTTTCGGATAATAATAAACAAAGTTAACGCGCTCCGTACTGCTTTCAAATGGAGGGTGCCGGCTTTCCCAACTATTATATTCATCAAAATAATCTACCTTAAAGACATAACCCCCGGTTACATCATCTCCTGTATTATCTTCTGCTGTCAGTTTGGCTATATCTATCCTGTTTTTATCTACCTTGATTTTTTCTGTAAGTACATAGATGCCCTGATACTGACCATTTACAATCAACTCACAAAACTGAGTTCTGGGTGCATAATGTCCCATTTGACGGGAAAGTTCAAATGCCAGAGAATTACGCATAAAGGTTTTATCATTATAATTAGCTAGAAGGATCCAGTCGTTTTCTGATGGCATATGGAATAAAGGAATATTCAGATTATTTCCGGAACTGTCCCTTGTCTCAAATCCGTAGGGTTTTTGAGGAAGCATGGCTGAATATCTTCCACGGATCTCTATACCTATATCCCCATCGTAAATATTTGGATCATCTGATTTTCGTGCATAACCGTTTTCTTTGTAGATGATCTTTAAGTTGGCTTCAATCTTAGGTTCATCCACAATGGGTAAACCTTCGGTATCGATGATAAATAATGGAAGATTGGTGGAATCGACTTGTGCTTGTGACTTGAAATTCCAGCAAAATGTGATTATAAAAAAAGTGTAAAGCAGATATCTCTTTCCCATATATTTCCTCCCTGAAACACTAAGATAATTATTTTTAATAATTGATTATCGGGAAATCATATCTATAAAAGGAGGATTACAGCCAGATCAATTTTTAGAAGTTTTACAGGAATAAAAAAGTTGAGTTTTGAAAAAGGCTTATTTATTCAATATGTCTTTTATTCATCCGTTAGGATACTTTCAGCAAGCAGAACCACCTTATTATTAAGTACCTCAACGACACCTCCCCCTATATTCAACCGCTCCTGGTTGTTATTGGTTTTATAAACAACGGTACCCTTTTCAAGTGTAGATATAAGGGGTGCATGATTGTTTAACACCTGGAAAGATCCTTTAGCCCCCGGGAATGTTGCTGAATCGACCTGGCCTTCAAATACTTTTTGATCTGGTGTATAAATTTCTAGCAACATATTTCTTCTTTTTCCAGTATACAGATAAATTAAAAGCCCAACATTTGGGGAAAGCTATTAAGCTGTTTCCTTTTCACCTTTAGCCTCCTTGATCAGTTTTTCACCTTTTTCAATAGCACTTTCAATGGAACCTACCATATTGAATGCTGCTTCGGGCAGATGGTCCAATTCTCCGTCCATGATCATATTAAATCCTTTGATTGTATCCTTAATATCGACCAGAACACCCGGAATTGAAGTAAAAGCTTCTGCAACGTGGAAAGGTTGAGATAAATACCGCTGTACACGTCTGGCCCTGTGGACCACTTCTTTATCTTCGTCTGATAATTCATCCATCCCAAGAATGGCAATAATATCCTGAAGTTCTTTGTATCTCTGAAGGATCTCTTTTACACGTTGTGCAGTATTGTAATGTTCTTCACCCAGTGTTTCAGCATTTAAAATCCTGGATGTCGAATCCAGCGGATCAACAGCAGGATAAATACCAAGTTCAGATATTTTTCTGGATAATACGGTAGTCGCATCAAGATGGCTGAATGTAGTAGCCGGCGCAGGGTCAGTAAGGTCATCCGCCGGAACATAAACGGCCTGGACAGAAGTAATGGAACCACGTTTTGTCGAAGTAATCCTTTCCTGCATGGCACCCATCTCAGTAGCTAAGGTAGGTTGATAGCCCACCGCTGAGGGCATACGTCCAAGCAGCGCGGAAACTTCAGAGCCTGCCTGGGTAAAACGGAAAATATTATCCATAAAAAACAAAATGTCCCTTCCCTTGCCGGTACCGTCACCATCTCTGAAATATTCAGCAACCGTGAGACCTGATAGAGCTACCCTTGCCCTTGCGCCGGGAGGCTCATTCATCTGACCAAATACCAGGGTAGCCTGTGACTTCTCCACTTCCTTCATATCCACTTTTGAAAGGTCCCAGTCTCCGCTTTCCATATTTTTGAGAAAATCATCACCATATTTTATTACTCCCGATTCAATCATTTCCCTGAGCAGGTCATTACCTTCCCTGGTTCTTTCACCAACACCAGCGAATACAGAAAGACCGGAATATGCTTTGGCAATGTTATTGATGAGTTCCATGATAATAACCGTTTTACCCACGCCGGCACCACCAAACAATCCGATTTTACCTCCTTTTGGATAGGGTTCCAGGAGGTCGATTACCTTAATTCCGGTATATAAGACCTCTGATGATGTTGAAAGATCTTCAAATTTCGGAGCAGACCGGTGAATAGGTAGTTTACCAGTTGCCTTTGGAGCCTTCAAGCCATCTATCGATTCACCTACTACATTAAATAATCTTCCCCGGATATCCTCTCCTATCGGCATGGTAATAGGACCACCAAGGTGAGTAACTTCCGCTCCCCTCACAAGACCCTCAGTACTGTCCATGGCAATAGTTCTTACTCTATCCTCACCCAAGTGCTGCTGACATTCAAGAACAATCTTTTCTCCATTCGATTTTGATACTTCTAATGCGTCGTATATACTAGGTAGAGTGGATCCCTCTTCTTCAAAGCTAACATCGACCACTGCACCAATTATTTGTGCTATTTTACCTTTATTCGCCATGGTGTGATTTATTAATTAATTCTTAGCTTATTATTGATTTAAAAGTACTTTTCAGTGAAAAAATCCTCAAGAGCAAAAATATACTAAATCCGTTTAAAATAGATCATACCAGAAGAATAATTCTGAATGTCGTACCGTGTCCTGGCTCAGTATGTTTTATGAATATTTTTCCCTTGTGGTAATTCTCAATTATACGTTTAACAAGTGTAAGTCCAAGGCCCCATCCCCTGGATTTTGTTGTGTATCCAGGATTAAAAACTTCCCTTAATTTTGATTTGGGAATTCCTTTTCCTGAGTCTTTTACGTCAATTGTTACATTCCCATCCGGAGCTTTTTTTATAGTAATATCAATAGTGCCGACCCCGCCCATTGCATCAACAGCATTTTTGCAGAGATTTTCGATAACCCAGTCGAAAAGAGGTTTGTTGATTTTCGCACGGATATCATTTGGGAGAGAGGTAATGTTAAAGGTAACCTTAGTCGACAGCCTGTGCTGTATATAATTTATGGTTTGACGGACTGCTGCATGAATATCTTCATAGTTCAAAATGGGGGTGGATCCAATATTTGAAAACCTGGAGGTGATCATTTCCAGGCGTTCTATATCCTTTTCAAATTCCATCATCAGATTTTTATCCTGGAATTTCTTTTCTGATTTAAAATATTCATTCCATGCCATCAATGAGGATATGGGTGTACCCAGTTGGTGTGCTGTTTCTTTGGCCAGTCCTACCCAGATCCTGTTTTGTTCTGCTGTTTTGGAATAGTTAAACACCAGGAACGTTAAAATTCCGAATATTGAGATCACTGATAACTGTATATAGGGATAATACCTGAGCTGATACAATAATTTTGAATTCTTATAATAGACAAGATTATAACCAAAAACCTCATTATTTTCATCCCTGAAGTTAATTTTAATGGGTTCATGCTCATCCTTCATTATACTAAGTTCTTCCTCCAGCTTTTTCTCAAATTCTTCTGTGTTTAGATTTTTCTCAAATTCCAGGTTTTTATACTCAATCACATGACCTGAATCATCAGTCAGAATCACAGGGATCGAATTGTTAGCAACTATTATTTCTTCAAATATAAATCCAAGATTCTGGTTGTCCTGCTGGTTAGCAGTATATTCGAGGGTTTTTGCATACAAGGTAATTTGCCTTTCTTCTCTTTCCTTCAATTGAGAAACAAGAATATCAGTATAATAAATTGAAGCGGCTCCTATCAGTATAGCTGTGACGATTATTAACCATTTGTACTTTGATTTGTTGGTATACAAATCACTTTTGGTGTTAAATACTGTTGTATTACTCATTATAAATAAAGAGTTATTATGAGTATAGGTTCATATCCTACCTTATTAATTTTTCATAAACAACCATTTGCCAAGAATCCTGTAGTTTACTTTGGCACCATGCATGAGTATACCAATTCTATAGATTCTGCTGGCAAGCCAGGTCGTAAATATAAATCCAGCGATCAATAAGGTCAAAGATAATCCAATTTCCCAATAAGGGACACCGAAGGGTATTCTCATCATCATGATGACTGGAGAGAACAAGGGAATCATAGAAAGCCAGAATGCCAGGCTTCCGTCTGGTTCTCTCAATATGGCTGTTAAGACTATAAGAGAAAAGATAAGGGGTATGGTTACTGGAAGCTGGAATTGTTGTGCATCTGAATCATTATCAACTGCTGATCCTATTGCAGCAAATAAAGAACCATATAATAAATATGCTCCAAGAAAATATAAAAGGAAAGCAACTGCGAGGAGTGAAAAATCAATTGATTCCAGGGAATTTAACATCTCAGCAACAAATTCATTGCTCTGTTCTTCCTCAATGACACCAGATTGTTCAGTTTGAACTGGCAAACTATCGGTTCTGTCAATACTAAAATAAGAGCTGATGCCTGTTGTAATCAGGATGCTGAGCACCAGCCAGATGATATACTGGGTCAGGCCCACCGCTCCTACGCCAAGTATTTTGCCCATCATCAGATGAAAAGGTTTTACGGAAGATACGATTACTTCCACGATACGGCTGGACTTCTCCTCAATTACACCGCGCAGGATTTGAATACCATAAACGAAGATAAAAAAGTAAATCATCAATGCTGAAATATAGCCTATGATGGTAGCCACCCCTGCACTTCCGGCCTTTTCCCCTGAATCCGTCATGTTGATCATATCAATATCGATATCAGCCCTCAGGCTGTCCAAAGTGGCCTGGTCTATCGATGATCTTTCCAGTTTGATATCTTCAACAACAGATTTCATGGCCCATTCCAGGTCCTGTATAACTTCAATACTAGGATTTTTACCTGAAAAAAAGGTAATGCCTTCAGGTTTATCAAGGTTAATCCTCGGAATATAAAGAAGGCCATAATTTTCGCTGCTAAGTATTTCTGTTTTGGCCGCAACAAGGTCAGTCCGGATGTATTCAAATTTCAGCGAGGAGGTTTCAGTGAATTTTTCTTCGAAATAACCTGAATCATCAAGAATTTCAATTGTTTTCTGATCGGTTTCCCTTGTTGAAAGCCAGATCGGTACAACCCACAAACCAGCTATAAGAAGAGGTCCTACAATGGACATGATCAGGAAAGATTTCTTCCTCACCCTTGTAATATATTCCCTCTGTATGATCAGAAAAATATTATGCATTATTTCCTTCGTTTACTTTACTAATAAAGATATCATTCATCGTGGGGATCTTCTCCTGAAAAGCATGTATTTCGACTTCATCCAACAAAAGGGAAAGCAGGTCATTTGGAGATTGGTCATTTGTGATTCGGATGGTTGATCTGACGTACCCATCATCCGTTTCCGATCGATCTGTGATCTGAAATTTTCCATTAGCATTTCTAAATTCCCCACGGTATTCCACAATATAAGTATTGGATCTATGATTCTGTTTTATTTCCTGCTTTGATCCATTGAGTATGACATTTGACTTATTTATCAAAGCAATATGATCACAAAGCTCTTCCACAGATTCCATTCGATGTGTGGAGAATATTATTGTTGCCCCTTTATTTTTCAACTCGAGGATCTCATCCTTAATAATATTTACATTTATCGGATCAAATCCTGAAAATGGTTCATCCAGAATGATCAGGCTGGGATCATGAATTATCGTAGCTATAAACTGGATCTTCTGTTGCATCCCCTTTGACAGGTCTTCGATTTTTTTATCAGTCCAGTCTAATATCTGAAATTTGTTTAACCAGTATTTGATCTTTTTTAAAGCATCATGGCGTGACAGGCCTTTGAGGCGTGCCAGGTAAATCAAGTGTTCTCCAACCTTCATTTTTTTATACAGGCCTCTTTCCTCTGGCAAGTAACCCATTTTTCGAACATCTTCCTCACTTATTTCTCTTCCATCAAAATGAACTTTACCGGTATCGGCGAAGATAATCTGGGTAATTATTCTGATCAAAGTGGTTTTCCCTGCTCCATTCGGTCCGAGTAAACCAAAAATAGACTGTTTTGGAACTTCTATATTAATGTCTTTCAGGGCCCAGAAATCCCCATAACTCTTAGAAATGTTATTCGTGTAAAGGATATTCAATATGATAAAAATTGGAGATGACTAACAACAAATTTGCATGGTATAAATATATAAAAAACAATAAAGAGTTTACTTATATTCAACAAATTTGATCTGTCCTACAACAACATCCAGATTAAAAGATAAAATATTAGAGGCATTTTCATGGTATCCCGGACTCACGTACACATGTTTTTTCTGTTTTTTAAATCTTTTAGGCAATTTCACGTTACATAGCGGGGAGTTTTCGATATTAATAATTACCGGGAATGCATCATCATCTGGAAGGCCAATAATCAGATTTCCTGCACCAACACTGGCATAAACATCACTGGGTTCTGTAAGTGGTTTGGAATAATCTACGAGCAGGGCTCCAAATCCCACGTCTGCAATTACGGTCCTGGCTCTTGAGTGGTTCATTTTATTGATGGTCAAAGATCCCAGATCCACTTTAACGAGAAAGCTATCCATCTTGATGAGGTTGGGCTTATTTTCCATATACTCCACATTGACCTCAGCACTTCCGGATGATATGTCCAGATTTTCAATCGGAAGATCAGACAGATCAACCGTTGCATCGCCAACCGCATAGTTTAAGGAAAGCCGCATTGTCTTTTCATTTGATAAGTAAAGGTCCCAGTGATTTTCAGATGCTGTTGAAGGGCCGAAAAAACTATTGGCTATGCTTGATTCTTCATCATTATCAATGTTATTGAGGTCAATGATCAGGTTTTGTATTCGATCCAGAATTTCAGTTTCAGAATAGATATTAGGATTTGCGTTATTATCATAGCCAAAGATATTAACGAGATTAGGATTAACAGTTGGCTTAATACAGCAGGAGTTGGAAGTAGCCGTCAAGACGATATTAACTTTATCAAAGGTCAAATTATTTTCAAGGGTGTAAAATTTCTTGACTTGACCCATTAAACTTGAAAAAGTTATAAAACTAACCAGATACAACAAAATCACCCTCAACATACGCTCACTTACGTTAAAAATCCCATTTAGGTTTCAATAAAAAAAAATCCATGTATGTTGAATATGACAATATCTTAATTATACTAAAAAAATTCCTTCATTCTTTCAAAAAAACCTTTTTCGTGTTTTCCAGGAGCCGGCTTAAAGTTTTTCGACTCGCGAAGTGATTCCAGGATATTTTTTTCTTCACTACTTAGGTTTTTAGGGGTCCAGACGTTAACATAAATCATCTGGTCACCTCGTCCATAACCATCAATATCTTTTATGCCCTTACCCCTTAATCTTAAAATTTTTCCACTCTGTGTTCCCGGTTCAACTTTGATCTTTACCTTCCCGTCAAGTGTTGGAACTTCATGTGAGGATCCTAGTGCGGCGTCAATAAAACTGATATGCAGATCATAGATTATATTATTCCCATCTCTTTTCAACAGGTCATTCTCAACTTCTTCAATTATGATCAGAAGATCGCCCGGATGTCCGCCACCTGGTCCCATATTTCCTTTCCCTGACATGGATAATTGCATTCCATCAGCAACACCAGCAGGTATTCTGATCGAGATAATTTCTTCTTTTTGCTCTAAACCAGTATTGTCTACTCCGGCTGGTTTTTTATCGATGGTCTTACCACTGCCGTGACAACTGTGGCAGGTACTAGCAGAAACCATTTGTCCCAGCATGGTATTTACTACCTTTCTTACCTGGCCTGTTCCATTACAGGTAGGACAGTTTTTAAACGATACCCCATCTGCAAGCACATGTCTTTTAACCTTGATCTTTTTTTCTACACCATTGGCTATTTCATCGAGGGTCAGCTTCAGTTTGATCCTGAGGTTAGTACCTCTTCGACCCTGTCTTCGGGTACCTCCTCCTCCGCCAAAGAAGCTTTCAAATGCGGAGCCGCCGAAGATATCACCAAATTGAGAGAAAATATCTTCCATTGACATTCCACCGCCACTGAATCCACCACCACGCATACCGGAGTGACCAAAACGGTCGTATTGTGCCCTTTTATCCGGGTTGCTTAAAACTTCATAAGCTTCCGCGGCTTCTTTAAAATGTTCCTCGGCATCTTTATCCCCTGGATTTTTATCAGGATGATATTTTATTGCAATCTTTCTGTATGATTTTTTGATATCATCCTGTGAGGCATTTTTATCAACTCCGAGTATTTCGTAATAATCTCTTTTAGCCATATTTTTAAGCTCCGGTTACGACTTTTGCAAATCTGATAACTTTATCGTTCAGGTAATATCCCTTTTCAATTGTATCAATGATTTTACCTTTAAACTTTTCTTCTGGTGCTGGGATATGCGATATAGCATCGTGTAATTCTGAATTAAAGTCGTCACCCGGATTTGTCTCCATTCCTTTTAATCCCTTCTTTTCCGTGACATTGTTTAATTTATTGAATATCAGCATCACCCCTTCCTTAATGTTATCCACATCTCCATTATCAGAATCAAATGATTTAATCGCCCTTTCAAAATCATCGATTACCGGTAGCAATTCAATCATGAGGTCCTCATTTGCAGTACTGACAAGATCCAGTTTCTCCTTTGCTGTTCTTCGACGGAAATTGTCAAACTCAGAATACAGCCTCAGATACTTATCTTTGATCTCTGTAAGTTCAGTTTTTACTTTTGCAAGCTCTTTATCCTTTCTCCTGCTTCTTGGACTGGTTCCCGCTGAAGATTTTTTATCACTTTTTTTATTTGATTCAGTTTGTTCTATAACCTCTTTATGTTCCTCTGTCTTTTTTTCAGTCTTCATTTCTTTTAAGCTGTTTTTTGACATAGTTTACCTGTGTAAACATGTAATTCTGTATTTATCAACTATTAAGCCAAATGTATATATCTGACATTATGACATAACTCAACCATTTAATTTTCGCCATAATGCATCTTTTAAGGCAGAAAGGCCTTCTTCTGTTACAGATGAGATTAAAATTGTTTGTATATCTTCAGGTATTTCATCGCTTATTTGTTCTTTTAATTCCTCATCCAGAAGATCACATTTTGTTATAGCCAGTATCCGGTGTTTATCCAACAGTTCGGGATTATATTCCTTTAATTCATTGAGAAGAATTTTATACTCCTTTGAAATATCGTTTGTGTCTGCCGGTATCATAAATAACAATACGGCATTGCGTTCAATATGTCTCAGAAATCTAATTCCCAATCCTTTTCCTTCAGCAGCTCCTTCAATAATACCCGGAATATCTGCCATAATAAATGATTTAAAGTCACGGTAGGGTATTACCCCAAGATTTGGAACAAGGGTTGTAAAAGGGTAATCAGCAATTTTTGGTTTTGCGGCGGACAATACTGAAAGAAGCGTTGATTTACCAGCATTGGGAAATCCTACCAATCCCACATCTGCCAGCACCTTCAATTCTAAAATTACTGTTTGTTCAACAGAAGGTTCCCCGGGTTGTGCATACCTGGGACTTTGATTTGTTGCTGATTTAAAATGATCATTTCCTAATCCTCCCTTACCCCCTGGGGTTATGATTGATGCCTGGCCATCCTCTATGATCTCTGTAATAATCTCATTGGAATCGGCATATCTGGCTACTGTACCTAAAGGAACTTCCAGGATTTCATCCCGACCGTCAGCCCCCTGTTTCAGGTTCCCGGCCCCATTAGCTCCATTACCTGCAATAACATGTTTCCGGTATTTAAGATGTAATAAAGTCCATAACTGCTTATTTCCCTTAATTATGACATGACCTCCACGACCACCATCTCCACCATCAGGACCACCTTTGGGTACAAATTTTTCTCTTCTGAAATGGGCAGAACCAGCTCCCCCAGATCCTGATTTCGTGTATATCTTTACATAATCGATGAAGTTTACAGACATATATTGCTAATGTGGTAAACTTTCAATAACCTCTGAAATATCCGAGAAAATATTGTCCACTGAGCCCACGCCTACGATTTTATTCAATTTTCCCTGTTCCTCATAAAATGTGGCTACTGGAAGAGTTTCTTTTTTATATACTTTAATTCTGTTATTCACTTTATTAATATCCTGATCATCAGACCTTCCCGAAGATTTTCCCCTTAACATAATTCGATTTATCAATTCAAATTCATCAACATCAAGCAATATCATACCCGATATTTCCATCCCTTGTTTTTCAAGCAATTGATCCAAAGCTTTAGCCTGTTTAACCGTTCTCGGAAATCCATCAAAAATAAATCCGTTAGAATTGTTATTTGAATTTATCTTTAACTCTACCATTTTTATCACAACCTCATCAGGAACAAGATTCCCTTCATCCATATATTTCTGAGCCAGTTTACCGAGTTCCGTTCCTTCACCCAGGTGTTTTCTGAATAAATCACCGGTTGAAATATGCGTCAGATTGAATTTCTCAATTATCATTTCACTTTGGGTACCCTTACCTGCACCTGGAGGTCCAAACAATACTAAATTATACATGCCACTAAAAAATTATTTATTTATATAAACGTCAGGTAGATTTCTTCCATACCCCTCATAGTCCATTCCATATCCAACAATAAAGTCATTAGGTATCGAGAATCCTACATACTTAATATCGAATCCTTTTTGAAAAGATTCCGGTTTTAAAAAAAGTGTCGCTATTTCTACGGATGCTGACCCTAAATCCTCTAGCGCAGCCCGTACATGCTGCAAAGTTAACCCACTGTCTATAATATCTTCAATAATTATCAAGTTTCTATTAAAAACATTATCATTCAATCCGATCAATTCTTTGACCTTCCCAGAGCTCGCAATCTGGGAATAGGAGGATAGTTTAATAAAGGATATCTGAGATGTGATATTAATTTCCCGCATCAGGTCAGCGGCAAAAATGAAGGACCCATTCAATATCGAAAGAAACAAAGGATCTTTATCCTTATAATCCTGATTTATGGATTCCGCAATTTTTCTGACCTGAAGCTGTATTTTGCTCTTGTCAATATAGGGTTTGAATTCAAGATCTAAGATCTTCATGATAAGGTTTGTTTCAGGGAAAGCAAATATACAGTTTACATACTCTTTAAAGAAATATCAAAATCTATTTTTAGGTGCAGATACCTGATAGACTTTTTAATTATTCGGGCGTTTAATTTTTAAATATTATTCAGTTATATTCGGTTGGGAAAGCCCTTTGTCAAACTAAATCTATAAAAGTGGAGGTATTCCTATTATCTGAATTCAATTCTTTAGCCAATAATTTTCTGGCGGAACTAAGGGATCTTAATATACAAACAGATACCATGCGATTTCGAAAAAATATGGAACGAATGGGTGAAATATTAGCATATGAAATATCCAAAGATCTCGAGTATACAGAAGTTCAAATCAAGACCCCTCTTGGTGAATCAAAAACATCTCTTATCAGCAAATCTCCTTATCTAATTACGATCATGAGAGCTGGCATACCTTTCTACCAGGGTTTTCTAAACTTCTTCGACAAATCCGAAAGTGGATTTATTGGGGCATTTCGTTCTGATTATGATGAGAATCAACATTTCGATATTGATATGGGCTATATTGCTGTTGGTGATTTACAGGGGAAAGAGGTGATATTGGTTGATCCTATGTTGGCCACTGGAAAATCAATTGTTAAGGCAGTAAACCGTCTTCTGAAAAAGGGCCTGCCAAAAAGGATCCATATAGTCGCACTGATTGCTTCGAAACAGGGATTTAAATATGTTAAAAATAATATATCGGTTTCCTCTAAGGTATGGGTCGGGGCCATGGATGAAGACTTAAATCATAAATCCTATATCATTCCCGGACTAGGTGATGCCGGTGACCTCAGTTATGGAAAAAAGACTTAGCTTTGTTTTTGCATTTGAGCTATGATCATTAATATCCTCATATTATTTGGCGGATTGATAGTCCTTATTCTGGGTGGTGACTTTTTAATCAAAGGATCCTCAAGTTTTGCTCTAAAAATGAACCTGTCACCTTTGGTTGTTGGATTAACGATCGTCGCTTTTGGAACTTCTACACCTGAACTGCTGATCAGTATAAAAGCTGCCTTAACAAGCAGTCCTGACCTGGCCATGGGAAATGTTATTGGTTCAAATATCTGTAACCTAGCATTGGTACTGGGCCTGACCGCCATAATATCACCCATATATGTTAAGAGGAATACAATTTGGATAGATTGGCCCATGACCATGGGAAGTTCATTATTGCTTTATATTCTTGTTAGAGAAGGATTTATTAATTCTTATGAAGGCTTGATATTTATTGGAATATTGGTACTGTACCTATTTTTTGTTATCCGAAAATCACGAAAAGACCAGAGCGTTGCAAAGGAACTTCAACAGGAATTCAATCTTCCCAAATCCTCCTCCACCTATTTGAAGGACTTTACGTATATAGCCCTAGGCTCCATAGGTTTGTTCTTGGGAGCTGAGTTATTTGTAGGAGGAGCTCAGGACCTCGCCAGAAATATGGGCATCGAAGAACGTATCATTGGAATAACAGTTGTTGCACTAGGTACCAGTTTGCCCGAATTAGTGACATCGACAGTAGCCTCTTTTAAAAAGGAAACTGATCTGGCCTTAGGCAATCTTATGGGATCAAATATATTTAACATATTATCCATCCTTGGGATTACCAGTATTATCAAGGAAATTAAGGTTAATGATGTCATTCTGAATACAGATATAATCTGGATGTTGGGGATTACGCTTATAATACTCCCCATGATGTTATCAAAGAGACGGATAGGACGTGTTGAAGGCGCAATCTTACTGTTTATATATATTTATTACACATATAATGTTGTCTGGTAATATTAGTTTTGTCTGCTTTAGCTAAATATTTATCCGTTTACTTAGCCAGTATGTTCAAATTTATTGGCGGCCCGGCTATGGGCATGGCTTTTGGTTTGACATTCTGGGAAACTGTCGGTGCTACGATTCTGGGTATGATGACTACCATTGTTATTATATCCACCTTTGGTCCGGGATTCAGAAAATGGATTGATAAAATATTCAGAAGAAACAGGAAATTGTTTACCAAAAGAAACCGGAGGTTTGTAACATTTTGGAAGAAGTATGGCCTTTTTGGTGTTTCTTTCTTAACTCCCGTGGTGTTTTCGCCTGTAATAGGCGCATTGCTGGTGAATGCTTTTGGAGGATCTAAAAAGAAGATTATTACGTATATGTTAATCAGTGCCGTATTCTGGGCATTTGTTCTAACTAAATTCTCTTATCTTATTCCTCAAATCGTTCCATAATGTATTCCTCCTGTAAAATGTACCAAAGTCCTTTACCAGACCTGGTCCTATTTATCTTCAGTAAGATTATTGCTTAATTACAATATATAGTAATTTTGAGAAAAATTAGAAGGACATAATGGATGAGCAACCAAGCATAAAAGCGCTGGGATACCTTGATCTGCCAGTTGAAGAAGGCCTAGACCTGGCCAGTGAAGTTAACATCCTGAAAAAGGAAAAAAATGCTATAATTCTTGGTCATTTTTACATTACCCCTGAACTACAGGATATTTCGGATTTTGTCGGGGATAGCCTTGGCCTGTCCCAGGAGGCTGAAAAGACATCTGCAGATATTATTGTATTTTTAGGAGTACACTTTATGGCTGAAACAGCCAAAATTCTAAATCCATCAAAAAAGGTTCTTATCCCTGATCTTAACGCCTCATGTTCCCTGGCTGAATCAGCTCCTGCAGATTCATTCAAAGCATTTAAGGACAAGTATCCTGATCATAAGGTAATCAGTTATATTAACTGTACAGCTGATATAAAAACATTGTCGGACGTGATCTGCACCTCTTCCAATGCAGTAAAGATCGTTGAAAGCTTCGAAAAGGATGAAAAGCTTATTTTTGCTCCTGACAAAAACCTCGGGAACTATATTAACGGGCTTACGGGAAGAGAAATGGTGTTGTGGGACGGGGCGTGTATGGTTCATGAGCAATACTCGCTGGAAAAGATCCTTGATTTAAAAAGTAAATACCCCGATGCAAAGTTTATTGCCCATCCTGAATGTGAAAAACCACTCTTAATAATAGCAGATTTTATAGGTTCTACTACTGCACTTCTCAATTATACCATTAAATCAAAAGATAATCGTTTCATTGTTGCCACTGAAAGCGGTATTCTACATCAGATGAAGAAATCTTCACCCGGGAAGATCTTTATGCCAGCTCCATCGGTTGATGCTACCTGTGGTTGTAATGATTGCAGTTATATGAAACTGAACACCATGGAGAAGCTATACCTTACCTTAAGATATGAACAACCCGAGGTGATCCTGAAAGAGGAGGTGATGGATAAAGCACGTAAACCCATACTCAGGATGTTGGAAATTTCTAAAAACTTATAAATTAACCTTGGAAAGATTTGAATCAGAATATTTAATTATTGGATCTGGGATCGCCGGATTAAATCTGGCATTGCAAATGGCGGAATCCGGGAAAGTCAATGTTATATCCAAGACAAATCTTGATGAAACCAACACCAACTATGCCCAGGGTGGTATTGCTACAGTATCTACTGAATCGGACAGTTTCAAATCTCATATAAATGATACACTCACTGCGGGAGCGGGTTTATGTCACAAGGATGCTGTTGAGGTAATGGTATCTGAGGGGCCGGATCGAATAAATGATCTGATAAACTGGGGTGTTAATTTTTCCAGGTCCAAGGAAAGTTCTGATTATGAACTTGCCCGGGAAGGCGGACATTCGGTGAGCAGGATATTTCATGTTAAAGATTTTACGGGCGCTGAAATTCAAAGAGTTTTACTTGAAAGAGCAAAAGAACACTCGAATATTCAATTATTTGAGGATTATTATGCCATTGATCTGATAACAGATCATCACGTTCTCGGTAACCTTCAGGCAGCCTTTAATATCTGTTTTGGAGCTTATGTTTTTTCCAAAAATGACAGGAAAGTACATGTTTTCAGGTCGGGATACACTATTTTAGCCACAGGTGGAGGTTCCAGAGTTTATCAATATTCAACCAATCCGGAAACCTCAACCGGTGACGGGGTAGCTATGGCCTACCGGGCAGGTGTGCGTATCGCAAATATGGAATTTGTCCAGTTCCATCCTACTGCTTTATATGAACCGGGACATCGACTTTTCCTGATATCAGAAGCACTTCGTGGATATGGTGGTATAATTAAAAACCTGGACGGTGAAGCATTTGTAAAGAAGTATGACAGCAGGGGAGAATTGGCTCCACGTGATATTGTATCGAGAGCCATAGACTCTGAAATGAAAAAAAGACGGGAAGATCATGTTTGGCTGGATATGACTCATTTGGACCATAATAAAGTCCGTCAGCGATTTCCAAAGATCTATGAATATTGCCTCAAGGAAATTAAGGTTGATATTTCCAAGGATCCTATACCGGTTGTACCTGCTGCACATTATTTATGCGGAGGTATCATGACCTCCTTAAATGGACAAACTTCCATGCAAAATCTTTTTGCCTGTGGAGAAACTGCACATACCGGTGTCCACGGGGCAAACAGGCTTGCAAGTAATAGCCTGTTAGAGGCCCTGGTTTTCAGTTATCGGATCTCAGAAAAACTGAAAACAAAACTTAAAAAGAATTTTGACGATGTATTGATTCCTGAGTGGGATGAAACTGGAGTTCTTAACATGGATGAGTGGTTTTTAATTAAACATAATTTACAACAGATCCAGAGCCTGATGTGGAATTATGTTGGCATTGTAAGATCGAAGCAAACTCTGGAAAGGGCTTTCCGTCGGATTAAACTTATATATGAGGAAACAGAAAACTACTATCAAAGAACTAAAATTTCTTCAGAACTGCTTGAATTACGTAATATGGCTGCGATAGCATATATGATCATCTTATCAGCATTACGAAGAAATGAAAGCAGAGGCTGCCACTACATGAAAGACTATCCTGAATCCATGGAAAGATTCCTGAAAGATACAATAATTTAAAAAGGGAAAGAACGCACCAAGTTTTACGGATCTAGGTTAACAAATAAATATATCCTATATGTCAGGTGATTTCTGTACATAAACCACATCTATTGGGCCATTCTCTTTCAACAAAAGACTTAAAAAATTTGAAAATCAAATTATAAGGACTCAGTCTGAAATTATATATAATTACAATAAAATGCAGTCTGTAGCTAACAATTCAAAAAGATAAATAGTTTGCTATTTGTGGATCAACTCGATCAGTTCTGAAGGATCCCCAATTCTGTTCTGATGAAGTTTAAATTAATCATTACCTTATTATCATAAATGAAAATTCGTAAAAAGCTCACGTGGATTAGTGCATCCATTCTTATTATAGTCATTATTGTTTTATTGGCATTGCCCGGATTTGTTAAAAGATATGCCATTAAGCATAGCAAAGATCTGATGGGAAGGCAAATTCATATACAGGAATTAAAGTTGAATTATTTTACTGGTACGGTCAAAGTAATGGATTTTAAGATGTATGAAGCCGATGAAAAGAATGTGTTTGTTTCATTTGACACATTGATACTGAAGCTTAAACCCTACCAGTTTTTCATAGATGAATTTATACTTGAAAGAATGTATTTACAAGGTTTAAATGTAAACATCATCCAGACCGATTCCATTTTCAACTTTGATGACCTTTTGGTTTTTCATAGCAAACCGAAAGATACAATCAGTTCCGAACCAATGGATGATGAACCTTTTCAATACCGTTTCTCAAATCTTGAACTTAAAGGTGCTCAATTCAATTTTGATGACAGAAATGTAAATAAAGCGACACGTTTGAAGGATATTTCCTTTTTCATTCCCTATATTGGTTGGAACCAGGAAGATAAAAGTGAAGCTGGATTACGATTTTCTTTTGAGGAAGAAGGATTTTTTGAATCAACCCTGTTTGTTGATCCAAATCGTGGAGAATATGAAGCCCATATAACGATTGATCATCTTTCGTTGGATGCCTTTAATGAATATGTCGCTAAGAATGCAAAAATAAGTAAAGTAAATGGTCTTTTTAATTCCGAGATCACGATAGTAGGTAACATCAACATGGTGGAGAGCTCTCTGGTATCAGGTTCCATTGAAATATCAGATTTTCTTATGGAGGACCTTCAGAGCAAGCCATTTCTGGGTGTGAAAAAACTGAATTGTGAGATCAAAGAATTAGATCTTCAAAACAGTTCATTCATTGTTGATTCATTGTCGATTTTCGAACCGTATGTTTACTTTGAATTGGATTCAAACAGCAACAACTTTTTTGAAATATTCGAATTAAATCCCACGGCAGAGGATTCGGCAGATACCAAACAAAACATACCCCTCGGAAATGACACGCTGGAAGGAAAACCAATATTCTACGCAATTAATAACTTGGGTATTGATGATGGTATAGTAGACTATACAGATAACCTAACAGGAACTCCATTCAAATACAATTTAAGTGATTTAACCCTGAATACGGACAGTATCCAAAGTACTTCGGAGTGGATAGATCTATATACCCAAATGTTACTAAACAAACGTGGAAAATTAGTAGCTGAAGTTGGACTGAACCCAGCAAACCCCATGGATATAGAGTTAAATTATGTAATTACTGATTTCCAATTAAGTGACCTCAATATCTATTCCAGATACTATATGGGATTCCCTATTGTTTATGGGGAAATGTATTATAAATCAACAACCCACATCAAAGATGGCCAATTGAACAGTGAAAACAGATTAGTGATTGAACATGCCGAGCTGGGAAATAAATCAGGAGGTGTTCATGATCTTCCTTTAAAATTTGCTCTGTTCCTCTTAAAAGACAGGAATGGAGTGATTGATCTTGATGTTCCTGTCCGTGGAGATTTAAAGGATCCTGAGGTAAATATAGGAAAAATCGTATGGAATACATTTAAAAACCTGATTGTGAAAGTAGCAGCAGCCCCATTTGATTTTCTTGCCGGCCTTGTTAGTGTTGATCCCAAAGATATACAGTCCATAGACTATGCATATGGGGATACCACTCTATCCGATAAAATAGGAAAGCAGCTCGATATTCTCCTTGAGCTTGAGCAGAAAAAAGAAGGATTGGATATTGAGCTCATCTATTTCAATGATTATGAGAAAGAAAAAGACCAGGTGGCAATAGATTCCTTAGTAAGGCTATATAGTATACAATCAGGCAAAGAATATAAGCTGGATGATCCGGATTTTCAAACATTTCTTTCACAGGAATCTGGTTCAGATTCCATAGAAATTCACAAAGCGGCCAGAATGATGATAACGGAACAGGTTATTGATTCATTAGTACATGCTTATGCTTTGATCCGAAAACAAAATCTCGTGCAATATTTGGTATCGAAGAACGATAGCACGCAAATCAGGTTTTTATTATCCAATCCGGAATCACCCAAGAATGTAGGAGCCACACCAACATTTGAGGTTAAGTATTCAATGAAAGATTCAGAAATCGAAAACAGGTAAGGGGCATTCCAGCGTCATTCCTGATCTTCCCTAATAGAACTGATCATTTAACTGATACGGCTCCAATTTACTGCGTCCCTTCGAAGTGTTGCTATATGGTTTTTAATATTGCTGTTTTGATCTTTGGTCAGTTCCGGATCGTCCTCCAGAATGGATTTTGCCGATTCTCTTGCTATTTGAAGGATTTTCCCATCCTTTGCTATATCAGCGATCAGTAAATCCAGCACTCCACTTTGTTGTGTCCCCATCAAATCGCCTGGGCCACGAAGAGACAAATCGGTATTAGCGATTTCAAAACCATTGTTTGTCCTGACCATGGTCTCCAGTCGGGTCCTGGCATCACTGCTGAGTTTTTGACTGCACATTAAAATGCAATATGATTGTTCTGCACCCCTTCCGACCCTTCCCCGCAACTGGTGTAGTTGTGCCAAACCGAATCGTTCTGCATTTTCGATTACCATTACCGATGCATTGGGTACATCAACACCCACTTCTATAACTGTTGTTGAAACCATGATCTGGGTTTCTTTGTTTATAAACCGCTTCATCTCAAAGTCTTTATCGGCTGATTTCATTTTTCCATGAACAATACTTAGCTGGTAATCAGGAAAAGCGCGGGAAAGACTTTCATACCCATCCATCAAATGTTTCAGATCAAGTTTTTCGGATTCCTCAATTAATGGGTAAACAATATAGATCTGACCTCCGGCTTGTATTTGCTTACGGATAAATCCGAAAACCTTCAGCCGGTTTTCATCAAATTGAAGTACAGTTTTAATTGGCTTTCTGCCGGCAGGTAATTCATCAATCACGGATACCTCAAGATCACCATATAGAGTCATGGCCAGGGTCCTTGGAATCGGAGTTGCAGTCATAACCAGTACATGGGGGAGGATATCCATATTTTTTTTCCATAGCTTAGCTCGTTGTGCAACACCAAACCGGTGTTGTTCATCAACAATGGCAAATCCCAGATTTTGAAACCTAACATTGTCTTCAATTAAAGCATGTGTACCAACGATAATGTTAATTTTTCCGGATTCAAGGTCATCAAGAATTTCCCTACGGGAACTTTTTTTTGTCGATCCGGTTAAAATGGCGATCCTTAAATTCAATTTATCTGCATATTTTTTTAACCCATTATAATGTTGCTCTGTAAGGATTTCTGTGGGTGCCATCATGACGGTTTGAGCATTATTCTCAATGGCCAGTAACATGGCAATAAATGCAACAATGGTTTTTCCTGAACCAACATCCCCCTGCAGAAGCCTGTTCATCTGATGACCGGATTTCATATCGGCGAAAATTTCTCTAATCACATTTTTTTGGGCTTTGGTCAGTTCAAACGGAAGATGTTTATGATAAAATTCATTAAGCAGTGAGGTTTTCGAAAATATCTGCCCTCTGAAACGATTGTATCTGGAAAGCTTTAATTTTAATAACCTTAGTTGTAGATAAAAAAATTCCTCAAATTTCAACCTGAAACGGGCTGCTGTCAGATTATTGCTGTCGGCAGGAAAATGTATGTTCCTATAAGCAATGTCCCTTTTCATTAAATTAAAATCACGAATTAATTTTTCAGGCAGGGATTCTTTGATATGAGATTGGGCTTTTGAAATCAGTTCTTTCTGAAGCTTTGAAATCACCTTGCTATCTATATACTTCGATTTTAATTTTTCTGTAGTCGGATAAACGGGTTGCAGGTATAGGTTATCTGTTTTTATTTCAGCATTAATATCTAGTTCAGGATGACCAATGTATAATTTGGAGTTAAATACATTCGGTTTCCCAAAAACAAGATATTCGATGCCCGGTTTGAGTTTTTTAATGATCCACTTTGCTCCCTGAAACCATATGAGGTCAATTTCACCCGTTTCATCATAAAAGTGTGCCGTTAGCCTCTGTTTATATGGTTTGCCTGATAGTTCATAGTCACGGATAAATCCTTTGATCTGAACGTATGGCATGGTGGCATTTAACTGGTTGATCTTATGAATCTGAGTTCTGTCTTCATACCTGAAAGGGAAATATTGAATAAGATCACCAAAAGTATAGATATTGAGTTCTTTGTTCAGAAGACCAGCTCTTTGAGGGCCTACCCCTTTAAGAAATTCAATCTTGGTTTCAAAAAAGCCAGCCATTGTTACCTATTTCTCCACTGCAAGGTATTTAGAAGATGAATTATGTCGTTTTTAATATATTGAATGGCTGGTGCAAGCGAATCATTTTGCGTAGCAGTCTCAAAATATAATGCACCTCTCATAAAATGCTTCATAGAATCGGTGGTCACAAATTGAATTTGGGTCGGCACTTCCCCACTTATTTCTGCAATGGATGCTGTATAGCCGTTTTTGGTTAACATAATGATCTCATCGATAGCATATGCTTTGATCTGGTGCTGAGATGTTAGCTTGTATGCATCACTAAAGTATTCTTTCATTAATTCCTCTTTACCATATATGGGCTTATAAGTGATCTGAATATCTGCCAGTAGCGTGTCATATACAAGATCAATCCAATATCGCTCATCTGTTATATCGGTTCTGTCTTTATACTGTTCTTTCACCCTATTCATATAGGTCCATGTGGTATCTGTATTCAACCTGGCCAACTTAGACATTTCAAAGTAGTAGGGAAGTGTATCAGGGATACCCACATATTCATGGTCGGGTAATTCAATTCTGTTATACCCTTTTGGTTTCGGCATATAATCAGATGTGCAGCTGACAAATAAGATGAAAATTATAAGTTTAAATATTTTCAATACAGATTTGATTTCTTTAAATGATTGTATTTGATTTATTAAAGATCCTTATTCTTTTAATGCGTCTGTTATCCACTGCCACAACCGTAAAGACCAAACCACCGAATTGGATTTTTTCACCCACTCTTGGGATTTTGGAACTCAGCTCAAGGATCAGACCTGCAAGGGATTCGCTTTCACCTTTGACATCGTCAAAGATAGAGGGATCTTTTCCAATTATTTTACAGAAGTCATTTAATGAAGTCCTACCCTCAAAAACGTATGTGTTTTCATCCAATTTGTTGTACGCGATCTCATCAACGTCAAATTCATCACGTATTTCTCCCACAATTTCTTCTATAATATCTTCCAGTGTAATTAGTCCTGATGTTCCCCCATATTCGTCAACCACAATCGAAATATGAACTCTTTTCTCCTGGAAATCTTTAAGCAGACTATCTATCTTTTTGTTTTCAGGAACAAAATAACCTGGTCTTAATAAAGGTTGCCATTTAAAACTCTCATCCCTGTCAAGATAAGGTAAAAGATCTTTAATGTACAGGATGCCTTCAATCTTGTCAATTGTCTCCCGGAAAACAGGAATACGGGAAAACCCACACTTGTTGATTTTATCCATGAGTTCATGAAAATCCAATTCGATATCGAAGGCAGTTATTTCAAGCCTGGATTTCATAACCTGCTTCACGGACAAAGTTCCGAAATTGACGATGCCTTTTAATATTTCCTTCTCTTCTTCAGTAGCCTCCCCATTGGCTGTTATCTCGAGTGCTTTATGAATTTCTTCTTTGGAGATATCATAGTTTTTTCTTTCAATTCTTCTTTCAACGACCCTGCTGAATGAGAGAAGCACCCAGGAAAGAGGGCTAAATATTGATTCTGCCAGGACCATTAACCGGGAAGTCATACTGGCGAATGCAATATTATTGGAATTGGCATACACCTTAGGAATAATCTCACCGAAGAATACTATCGCAAAGGTGGTGATAAATGTAAGCGAAACTATAATAATTCCAGTCAGGGTAGTGGTTCCATAAATCCTCCAGGTCACGAATGTTGCCAGGGTAACAACTCCAACATTTAAAAAATTATTGAATATCAAAATCGTTGCAAGAAGTTTCTGAGGATTCTTTATTAGGTTATAGATTCGTTTTTCCACCTTTGTGCTGCTGTATCTAAACGCATTGATCTGATTTTTAGATAGAGAAAAGAAGGCCACCTCTGATCCTGATACCAGTGCGGATAAAACCAATAGTACACTGAGTATTATGCCGCTGATTATGTAAAATGGAAGCAAGTTACCGGACAATGAGATAAAAAGATAACAACAATGATATGGATCGTCCAAAATCGTAAATTTTATTTCTAAAATGGAAGATCATCAGTTTCTTCTGGTAGATCAACAGGGCTAGCCGGTGGCGTAGTCGACGGACTGGAAGATTCATAACCCGCCTCATTGGATGCAGGCCTTCCGCCAAGCATATTCATATTTTGACCGACAATTTCTGTACTATATTTTGTTATCCCATCTTTATCCTGATAGGAACGAGTTTGCAGTTTACCTTCTAAATATACCTGGTTTCCTTTTCTTAAATATTTTTCAGCAATTTCAGCTAAACCTCTCCATAATACTATATTATGCCACTCGGTTTGATCAACTCTCTGGCCAGTATTTCTATCATTATAAGATTCGGTGGTTGCTAAAGAAAAACGTGCAACCTTAACACCACTTTCCAATGTTCTGACTTCAGGATCTCGTCCTAAATTTCCAACTAAAATAACTTTATTTACGCCTGCCATAATTCTAAAATTTTACTGGTTGAACTAAATTTAAAATCAAAAATAATTAAAATATTCCTTCCTTCAAATAATTATCAATCAATACGGGTTTCGGCAGATTTTCAATTTGATCGAAATCATAAAAATTACTGTTTTCAAATGAATCAGACAATGTTTTGTTTACAGGAATATTTAAATCTATTAAATAAAAAGTTGCATGAATTACCTGATGGGTCAGAATATGTTTATACTCTTTAATATGGTGGATCTGCCATTCCGTTTCTTTAATTATTCCCTTTTCTTTCAGAAAAATCATCATATCGGGCAATTTCTCCTCTGACTCCATAAGCTGAAAATCATACAGACCTTTCCAGATGTCATTTTTAATCCTTTGGTTCATAAATATTCCTTTATTGTTACCAAGTACCAGATAATTAAAAAAACGAACCCTCTTTTTCTTTTTGTTTGATTTTACAGGCCTGTCCATCTGGTTTTTCAAGGAATATGACTCACAGCTCAGCATTAAAGTGCATGCCCCACAAGCTGGATTTTTTGGAATACACTGAAGCGCTCCAAATTCCATAACAGCCTGATTATAATCCCCCGGGTTATCTTCTTTTATCAGTGCTTGGGCTAAATCCTGAAATGATTTCTTCCCTGCTGCAGAGTTTATATCCTGTTCAATATTAAATAATCTGGACAATACACGGTATACATTTCCATCCAATACCGGAACAGGTTCCTTAAAGCAGATGGATGCAATCGCTGCTGCTGTATATGATCCTATCCCTGGTAATTTTTTTAGTTCCGAACAGGACTCAGGAAATCTGCCATCGAAATCAGACACAATTTTTTTTGCACACTTGTGTAAGTTCCGCGCCCGGGTGTAATAGCCTAATCCCTGCCATTGGTGCAGAACTTCCTCTTCACTTGCTTTTGCGAGGTTTTTTATTGTAGGGAACCTTTTCAGGAAATTCATATAGTACGGAAGTCCTTGTGAGACCCGCGTTTGCTGAAGCATGATCTCAGAAAGCCAGACCTTATATGGATCTGTGGTCTGACGCCAGGGTAAGTCTCTGCGATTTACGTCGTACCAATCTAATATTGCCTTTGTATATCCACTTAATTTCAATGCTATCTTCAGACTTATTCTAAATGTAAAAATACATATCTCTCAATTTTGTTTGTATTTTATTTCCATTATAGGTTACGAGGATATATTTTTGTGCACCAAAATATTTGGTTATTAAGTATTTACAGATTTTTATAAACTATTAGGATCGTGACAAAAGCTGAGATTATTTCGAAAATTTCTGACCAGACAGGCATTGATAAAGCAGATGTTCAAGTAACTGTAGAAGCGCTTTTTAGTGTTGTTAAGCAATCAATGGCTGAAGGAGAAAATATATATGTAAGGGGATTTGGAAGTTTCGTTAATAAAAAGAGGGCCAAAAAAGTGGCCAGGAACATTTCTAAAAACACTGCAATTATCATAGATGAACATTTTGTTCCAAGTTTCAAACCTTCCAAGGTATTTATCGAGAAAATTAAAAGTAGCGATAAAGTTAAAAGTAACAATTGATAATTCTTTTGCTTAATCAGGATTAGAGGGGAGATGCGGAAGCACAGGATTATACTCATATTATCATCACTGGTTTTAATTGTTGTTCTATACTTGCTGCCAAGGGTAGTTATAGACAATGAGCCGGACAAAACTATTGAAAATTCTTCTTCTGATCAGGAGGTAAATGGAACTGATGAAGCCAGCAGTGAGATCCTTAATTTACATTCCGTTGAGATAACAGATGAGGATAACATTAAAATAGATAAATTTAGAACCGAGATTGATTCTGAGGGAACTGACCGTCTTGCAGTAGCAGATTCTTTATCAAGGATATATTCATCCTACAATCAATTTGACAGTGCAGCCAAGTACTTTGAGATAATTGCTGAAATAAAACCCGATCCTGTTGAATTTGAGAAAACCGGGAATGCCTATTATGATGCCCTGGGATTTGCCATGGATAGGGAGATAGCAAATTTCTATAGTGATAAGGCAAGATATTATTTTGAGCAAGTGTTGAAGGATGATCCATCCAGGCTGGATATTAAGAATAAACTGGCCATGACCTATATATCTTCTTCAAATCCCATGCAGGGAATTACATTGCTCCGGGAGATATTAGAGGCAGATCCTGAGAATGAAAATGGCCTTTTTAATATGGGGATTTTAGCAATTCAGTCAGGACAATACGAAAGAGCTAGTGAAAGATTTAAAAATCTAGTATCTTTGTACCCTCAAAATCTTCAGGCTCAGTTTTATTTAGGCTTGTGTTATTTTGAATTAAGTGAAAAAGATAATGCAAGAAGGCAGTTTGAACTAGTAAAAAGTATGGAAAGTGATCCGGCGGTTTTGGCAACAATAGATGGATATCTAAAGGAATTGAACTAATAATATTATTTATATTTTAAAAATATTTATTTATGCCTTGCGGTAAAAAAAGAAAACGACATAAAATAGCGACGCACAAAAGAAAGAAGCGTCTGAGAAAAAACAGACATAAGAAGAAATAATTAAATTAGATCTTCTTCGATATCATATTTAATAAGGGACAAAAATATAGACAATACCTTGAATAATAATCTAATCGTTAATGCAACGCAACAAGGATGTCGGATAGCCCTGGTAAAAAATAAGGATCTTGTAGAATTTCATTACGAAGAAGAATCTAGACGATTTAAAGTAGGAGACATTTATCTGGGAATAGTAAAAAAAGTAGTTCCCGGATTAAATGCAGCATTTATTGATATAGGATTTGACAAAGATGCATTCCTGCATTATCTGGATCTGGGGCCACAGGTAAGTTCATTGAAAAAGTTTACACACTTTGCACTTACCAGGAAAAACACTTCTTCTAAACTTGCTCAATTCAGGCTTGAGCCTGATATTGAAAAAACAGGCAAGATCACTCAGGTTTTGACAAAAAACCAACAGGTCTTAGTACAAGTTGTAAAAGAACCGATCTCCACAAAGGGGCCAAGACTTTCATGTGAAATTTCTCTGGCCGGCAGGTATCTTGTGCTTGTACCATTCTCCAATGTTGTAAGTATATCCAAAAAGATTGCCAACGCTGATGAACGAAACCGTTTATCTCGTTTGATCAATAGCATCAGACCTAAAAACTTTGGTTTGATTATCAGAACTGTAGCCGAGGGTAGAGATGTTGCTGAGTTGGACAGTGATCTAAATAACCTCATGAAAAGCTGGTCTAATGGGGTGAGAAACCTAAAACATGCGAGGCCAAAAGCCAAAATAATTGGTGAAGTGGGCAGAGTTTCTTCCATTCTAAGGGATATGCTTAATGAATCCTTTGATATGATCAGCGTTGATAGTAAACCCATCTATGACGAGGTAAAAACATATATAAAACAGATCGCGCCGGACAAAGAAAAAATACTCAAACTCTATAATGGTAAATCCAAGATATTCGAGCAGTTTGGAATTGAAAAACAATTAAAGACATTATTCGGACCTACCGTAAGTCTTCCCGGAGGGGGTTATATAGTGATCGACCATACTGAAGCCTTGCATGTTATTGATGTGAATAGTGGAAACAAATCCAATTCCGAAAGGAATCAGGAAACCACTGCATTGAATGTGAATATGGAAGCTGCTAAAGAGATAGCCCGGCAGTTGCGGCTTCGGGATATGGGTGGGATTATTGTGATCGACTTCATTGATATGCGCAATGCTGAAAATAAGAAAAAGATATTTTCAGCGATGAAGGAGGAAATGAAACTTGACAGATCAAAATTCACCATATTACCATTGTCAAAATTTGGCCTTATGCAAATAACCAGGCAGCGTGTACGGCCTGAACTAAGTATGCCAGTACAGGAAAGTTGTCCTACATGCAATGGAACCGGGAAAGTATCTGCTACCATTCTTGTTTCAGATAATATTGAAAAAAATCTTGATTTTATTTTATCCAAGCAAAATGAAAAAAAATTAACCTTGGCCGTTCATCCGTATCTATATGCCTATTTCAAACAGGGCTTTTTCTCTATCCGCATGAAATGGTTTTATAAATATCACAAATGGGTGAATCTGGAAATGGATTCATCACTCGGAATCGCAGATTTCAGATTTCTAAACGGGATGGGCGAGGAAATAGAGATCGGATTATAATTCTCTGACATGACAGATAAGTTAGAAGCTATAAAGAACAGATTCATTGAAGTTGGTGAAATGCTGGTTCAGCCCGACATCATGTCTGACATGAAGAATTATTCCAAATTAAGCAAGGAATACAAGGATTTGGAAAAGATTGTGAATAAGTATGATGAATATCAAAAGGTCCTTAATGATATTGAAAGTGCGAAAACCTTGCTAGAAACAGAAAAAGATCCTGAATTCAGGAATATGGCAAAGGCTGAACTCGATGAACTCAATCCCGAAAAGGTTAATATTGAAGAAGAGCTTAAGCAACTGCTTATCCCAAAAGATCCCAATGACAGTAAAAATGCCATACTGGAGATCCGGGCTGGGACTGGCGGTGATGAAGCGGCCATCTTTGCCGGTGATTTATTCAGGATGTATCAGCGATTCTGCGAAAGAATGAAATGGAAATTGAACCTCCTTGATTTAACAGATGGTACTTCCGGTGGATATAAGGAAATAATATGTACTGTTTCAGGTGAGGATGTTTACGGGAAACTAAAATTTGAATCAGGGGTTCACAGGGTTCAAAGGGTACCAACAACTGAGACTCAGGGACGTGTACATACCTCTGCAGCAAGCGTGGCAGTATTGCCGGAAATGGAAGATGTGGAGGTTGAAATAGACATGAATGATGTCAGAAAGGATACATTTTGCTCATCCGGCCCTGGCGGACAATCAGTTAACACCACATATTCAGCAATCCGGTTAACTCATATCCCCTCAGGTATTGTTGTATCCTGCCAGGACGAGAAATCTCAGTTAAAGAATCTTGATAAAGCTTTAAAAGTATTGAGATCAAGATTATATGAAATGGAACTCAAAAAGCACAATGAGAAGATAGGGGAAAAGAGAAAATCGATGGTTGGAAGTGGGGACAGATCTGATAAGATACGGACATATAATTTTCCCCAAAGCCGGGTTACTGATCATAGAATAAATTATTCCGTTTATAACCTCCAATCTGTGATGGATGGTGATATTGAAGATTTTATTGAGAAGTTAAGAATTGCAGAGAATGCCGAAAGGCTGAAAGAGGGACAGTCTGAAAATTAGGTTTGAAAGCCAGTTATATATTTTATCTGACCATATTTTCATTCATTCTGCTATCCTGTGTGAATGATGATGAAGTCATTTCTGAAAATCCCGGATATCAACTAAGCTTTTCAACGGACACAGTTACTTTCGATACCGTATTTACCTCTCTTGGTAGTGTAACCAAGCGATTCATTGTACGCAACCAGAATCCAAATGCACTCATTATTGATAATATATTTGTAGGTAAGGGGGATGAATCGCCTTATTCGATAACCGTTTCAGGATATGAATCGAATAAGGTTGAAAATCAGCAAATTCTGGGTAATGATAGTTTATTGGTTCTGGTAACCGTAAAAATTGATCCTTCAGATGAATTTCTTCCATTTATAGTCAGAGATTCTGTGGTATTCATTACGAATGGTAATGTTCAGGATGTTAAACTCCAGAGTTGGGGCCAGAACGCGAATTTTCTTGGAAATACAGTCCTTGAATGTGACGCTCAATGGTCTTCAGATTTGCCTTATTTTCTGTACGGATCAATTTTAATCGATTCCTTGTGCACCTTACAAATTGAGAAGAACGTCCATGTGTTCTCCGCTTTTGAAACCTATATTTTCGTGAAGGGCTCTGTACGGATCAAAGGGGAACGGGATGCCAGGGTGGTTTTGAGAAATGAACGGCTTGAACCTGAATATGAGAATATTCCTGGTCAATGGGGCGGTTTCATTTTTCTTGAAGGAAGTAAAAATAACCTTTTTGAATATACCGATATCAGAAATGTTCAATACGGTATTCGATTAGGGACACCTGATGCTGATTCAATTCCTGACATTATTTTGAAAAATGTTCGGATCGAAAATTCTGCAGTCGCTGGTATTGCAGCCTTCAATTCAGATCTCCTGGCTGAGAATACACTGATCAATACTTCAACCGGCTACGTGGCAGGTAACTTTGCAGGCGGTTATTACACTTACAATCATTGCACTTTAGCTAATTTTCCAGTTGCTTTCTTCAGTGGTGATGCAGCCTACATTGTCACAGATAACCTGGACCTGGAAGATGGCTCTAATTTATATAATCCATTGAACATTTCCTTATCAAATACTATTGTATGGGGTGACATCGAGGAGGAAATTATATTGAATCTGTCACAGCCTGATCAATCACGTATTCAGACCGGGAACAGTATTTTAAAAACCTCGTTAGATATCTTTGAAGGGGATGGAACTTTTTTAAGCACAGATACAGATTTTATGCAGTTCAAGGATGCATATAATTATGATTATACACCTGATTCATTATCTCCTGCCATAGATAATGCTTTGGGTTCAGAAATGGAGTATGATCTTTTTGGATTGCCAAGGGATTCCATACCCGACATTGGAGCCATAGAATATTTAGAGAAATATTGATATGAAGTTTTTTCAAAAGGAAATGATCCTCCCAAGATACAGACGGGGATTTCACCTGATCACTGATCAAATACGGGATGAATTCAGTGATATAAAAAGCATAGACATTGGAATTTTGCACATCCTCGTCAAGCATACCTCTGCTGGAATAACCATTAACGAAAATGCTGATCCAACTGTTCGGCAGGATTTTGAGAGTCATTTTAACAAATCTGTTCCTGAAAATGCTCCATATTATCGTCATAATTATGAGGGATCGGACGATATGCCTGCTCATATCAAAACATCAATTATTGGTAATGAAATAAATATTCCAATTACAAAGGGAAAGTTAAACCTGGGAACCTGGCAGGGAATATACTTCTGTGAGTTCAGGAATTACGGGATCAATCGTCATATCGTGCTAACAGCTTATGGGGAATAGTTACTTTCTTAAGTGATAATTCTGCATGACTATTGACCGGGATATATATCCGTCCATCAGCTCAAACTTTGAATGAATCTTCTGAGTCAGAATAATAAATGTATCAGTTTTGAAGCTTTGACTTTAAATATTGAGTTGTATACCCGGTATTTTGTTTGACAAGTTCCTCAGGAGTGCCTTCGAATACAATATGTCCTCCATTCTTATCGCCACCTTCAGGGCCAAGGTCAATGATCCAGTCAGCAGATTTAATAATCTCCATGTTGTGTTCGATCATTATCACAGAATTCCCCTGATTGATCAGGCTCTGGACTGACTTCAATAGTTTATTAATATCATGAAAATGCAGACCTGTCGTTGGCTCATCGAATATGAATAAAATATGATCATGTGAAGTAGTTTTTCCTTTACCGAGAAAATACGCAAGCTTCACACGCTGTGCTTCGCCACCACTCAGAGAATTCGATGATTGACCCAATCTGATATATCCCAATCCAACTTCCTGTAATGGTTTCAGACGATTGACAACAGCAGTATCCTTTTCAAAAAAATCAATTGCTTCATCAACCGTCAGGTTAAGCACCTCCTGAATATTCTTCCCTTTGTACTGTACATTGAGAATCTCATTTTTAAATCTGCTTCCTTTACAACTGTCACAGGTAAGGTAAATATCGGCCATAAATTGCATTTCTATTTTGATAATTCCCTCTCCCTGGCAGGTTTCACATCTTCCTCCATCCACATTAAATGAGAAATGGGAAGGCTTATATCCTCGCTGTACTGACAGCTGTTGTTCTGAAAATAACTTACGTATGGCATCATAAGCTTTAACATAGGTAACAGGATTGGAGCGCGAAGATTTTCCGATAGGATTTTGATCGATATATTCAACCTGCAGTATTTTATCAACAGAACCTTCAAGCCTATCGAATTTTCCAATTGAATCAGACATAAGGCCAAGCCTCTTAGCCAAAGCAGGAAATAAAATATTTTTAACCAGCGTAGATTTTCCTGAACCACTGACACCTGTGATAACTGTTAGAATGCCGAGCGGGATATTTACATTAATATTCTTAAGATTATTTTCCCGTGCACCCAGAATTTCAATATGTTCCTTCCAGGATCTTCTCCTGGGTGGTATTGGGACTGTATCAAGATGATTTAAATATCTCGCGGTATAAGATGTTGAATTGTTACGGATTTGGGATTGAGAGCCCTGAAAAACCAACTCACCACCGTGAGAACCAGCGCCCGGTCCGATATCAATTATCTGATCAGCATTTAGCATAATCTCTTCCTCATGTTCAACAACAATAACCGTATTGCCAAGATCCCTGAGGGATTTAAGTACCTCTATTAGTCTATTGGTATCACGCGGGTGGAGGCCTATGCTGGGTTCATCCAATATATACATGGAACCAACCAGCGCACTCCCAAGGGATGTCGCCAATCTGATCCTTTGATATTCCCCTCCTGAAAGGGATGAGGTAAGACGGTTTAAAGTCAGATATCCTAGTCCCACTAAATTAAGGTAATTAAGGCGGCTTTTAATTTCTGTTAATAGCTGTTTGCTTATTTTTTCTTCAATCCCATCAATTTTAAGATTATTAAAAAATGAAACAGAATCGCTAACAGGCATTAAAACTAGATCTGAAATAGACCTGTTATTTATTTTAACATAATCTGCATCTTCCCTTAAGCGTGTTCCTCTGCATTTAGGACAGATTGTACGTCCCCTGTAACGGCTTAATAAAACTCTATACTGTATTTTATGAGTCTTTGAACCGATGTAATCGAAGAATTGATGGATCCCTTTAAAATACTTGTTCCCGTTCCAAAGTATTTCATAATCTTCCTGATTCAATTCATTTACAGGCCTGTGAATTGGAAAATTGAATTCCAAAGCGTTATCCAATAATCTGCGAAGCCATTTTTTCATTGTTTCGGAACGCCATGGAACAATAGCGCCCTCATAAACGGACAGGCTTTTATCTGGAATTACAAGGTCTTCATCAATACCCAAAATTTTGCCAAAACCCTCACATTTTTTGCATGCACCATATGGATTATTGAAACTGAATAAATTGACACTAGGTTCTTCAAACGTTATCCCATCAAGCTCAAACCGATCGCTGAACGCTCTTATTCTTTCCCCGTTTACATCCACGATGCAAGATCCATGTCCCTCGAAAAATGCTGTTTGAATGGAATCAGCAATTCTATACTGATTATCTTCATCATTATGGATTACTGATGTACGGTCAATCAATATCTGGACATCTTCAACATCAACATACTTATCCAATTCTAATAATGCGTCTTCAACGAGAATTACATCCTTACCAATTCTGATACGTGAAAAACCCTTACTTAAAAGAATATTTAATTCTTGTTCAAGTGTTCTATCAGGATTTATATGCAAGGGGGCGAAGATCATTATTTTATCACCTTCCTCGAAAGAGTATATCCAATCCACCACGGAGGTAACGGTATCTCTTTTTACTTCCTGATGGCTGATAGGAGAATAAGTCTTTCCAATCCTGGCAAATAATAATTTAAGATAATCATATATCTCTGTGGTAGTCCCTACGGTAGATCTTGGATTTTTTGTGTTCGCTTTCTGTTCAATGGCAATTGCTGGAGACACACCCTGTATGAAGTCGACATCAGGTTTTTCCATCCGGCCAAGAAATTGTCTTGCATATGAACTCAGACTTTCCACGTACATTCTTTGTCCCTCGGCAAACAATGTATCAAAAGCCAGGGAAGACTTTCCTGATCCGGACAATCCGGTAATCACGATCAGCTTATTTCGAGGGATGGCAACATTTAGGTTTTTTAAATTATTAACCCTTGCTCCTTTAATAATGATATACTCTTTTGGATCCAATTTATCCAATTCAAGCTGTTCTTCGGTGGCCTTTATTTCGTGCATGGAATAGCAAAGATAATATTAGCAACTCTCATATCTGCAATTTGTTCCGAAGAGATTGTAATATTCCAAAAATGGGAATTTTGATTTTTTCTGGGAATATTAAAAAAATATTTTTCTGTGAAATTTTTGTATTTAACCTGGAATTTTGGGCTTTTTAACACAAAATTTTCAGTAAATATTAATACATAAATAATTGAATATCAATAAGTTAATACCATTATGTTTAAAGTATATATTTAAAATTGTACTATTTTTAAATGATTTTGGAATAAATGTTGTTTTGCAGTTAATCAAACGCATGTAAGAAATTTTAAAAATATTGTTGTTTTATAAAATCATATTATATACTTTGGCAGTCCCAATGAAAAATAATTGTTAAACCTTAAACAGAATACAATATGATATAAACCTCTACGTTTACTAATTGAGATACATAATGAATAGGAACGAGGTAAGTGACAAAAAATTAGTTTCAGCGTACATTAAAGGTAACGAAGAGGCTTTTGAACTATTGGTTGAAAGACACAAAAATAGGGTTTTTACAACAATTAATCTGATCGTCAGAGATAACTACTTGGCTGAGGATCTTTTACAAGAAACTTTCATTAAAGCAATCAAAACCATTAAATCCGGAAGGTATAATGAGGAGGGTAAATTTTTACCCTGGATATTGCGAATAGCCCATAACCTGGCTATTGACTATTTCAGGAGGGATAAAAGATATCCCACGATGGTTCTTGAAGATGGAAGTTCAGTCTTTAATAATCTGGATTTCTCCGAAGATTCTTATGAATCTTTACAAATACAAAAGGATACACATGATCGCCTTAAGCAATTCATTGAAGAATTGCCCCTTGTCCAGAGGGAAGTACTCGTAATGAGGCATTATATGAATATGAGTTTTAAAGAAATCGCAGAAGTGTCAGGTGTCAGTATCAATACAGCTCTTGGAAGAATGAGATATGCACTGATCAATCTGCGTAAAAAGATTACTGTTAATCGGTCTGCCTATGACAAAAACCTTTACCCGAAATGATCTGATAAGATATATCTATCAGGAAACAACTGAACGCGAAAAACAAGAAATCGAACAGAAATTATTGTTAGATAATAAATTGTTTGAAGAGTATAAGAATCTTGCTGAAGTAAGCATGGAATTGGACAGAGTAGATTTAAGTCCATCAGAAAAAACGATAAATAAAATCTTAAATTTTTCAAAATCTATAAATTTGCATTCAGCGTAGATTAGAACGAATGCAGAAAAAAGAAAGATTTAAATTATTAATCGATTATTTCACCAAGAACTTTCCGGAGCCCAAGACTGAATTAGAATATACCAATTCATTTCATTTATTGATAGCAGTTATCCTCAGTGCACAATGTACTGATAAGAGGATAAATATGGTCACACCGGCGCTCTTCAAGGAATTTCCTACCCCTAAGCATTTAGCGCATAGTAGTTTCGATGAAGTATTTCCCTACATTAAAAGTGTGACCTATCCCAATAGTAAGACCAGGCATCTGATCGGGATGGCCAAAATGTTATATGAAGATTTTGACTCAAAGGTTCCTGAGACGGTAACTGATCTTCAGAAATTGCCCGGTGTAGGAAGAAAAACTGCCAATGTGATTGCTTCCGTGATCTATAATCAACCTGTATTGGCTGTGGATACCCATGTTTTCAGGGTTTCCAAAAGGATAGGCCTGGCCAATTTAAATTCTAAAACACCCCTATCTGTTGAACAGCAACTGGTGAAATATATCCCAAAAGACCTTATTGCCAAAGCTCATCACTGGTTAATCCTTCATGGTCGGTATATATGTGTTGCCCGAAATCCAAAATGTACTCAATGTGGATTAAAAAGTTTTTGCAGGCATTATGAAAAAAATCTGACTTGAATTATATGATGCTCTGAATCTGAATTTTTAGCCTTGAATATTCTCTATATACACCAATATTTTAAAACACCTTCTGAAGGGGGAGCAATACGATCCTATTACATTGCCAAGGGAATGATTGAAAATGGTCATCATGTCCAGATGATCACTTCACATAATCAAAATAAATATCTCAAGAAAGATATTGAAGGGATCACAGTACATTATCTACCTGTTAAGTATAGTAATTACTTTGGATTTTTTAGAAGGATGTATGCCTTTCTACTATTTGCTCACAAAGCTTATTATCTGGGGAGGAAATTTGATACAATCGACCTAGTATATGCAACATCCACTCCATTGACAGTTGTGCTGAGTGCTTTAAAATTAAAGCAAAAAAATCAAATTCCATTCGCATTTGAAATTAGAGACCTCTGGCCCGAAGCGCCAATCCAGTTAAAAGAATTACGGAATATATTTATCAAGGCATTATCCAGGAAGTTGGAAATAAGGGCTTACAGAAGAGCCAGTAAGATTATTGCTTTATCCCCCGGGATATATCAATACGTTTCAAACCTCGTACCTGATAAATCAGTTTATTTATGCCCAAATTTCTCAGATTGTGCATTTTTTGAAAAGACAGATAAAAATAATAAATCGCTGCTGGAAAAGCATAGCATAGGGAATGCCTTTGTGATCTCTTATTTTGGCGCCATTGGAAAAATAAATGCTTTGGATTATTTCCTTGATTTGGTAAAAGTTTCTGAAGATCATAAAATGGATATAAGATTCTTTATTATCGGGGATGGGGCGATGTTGTCCCGATTGCGACGGCTTGTGGTAAAAAGAAACATGAAAACGATCGAGTTTTTACCCCACATGGATAAATTTAAATTGAAAGAGTATTTATCGATAAGTGATGCTGCCTATATTTCTTTCGTCAACAATCCTGTAATGAGACTGAATAGTCCAAATAAATTCTTTGATGCCCTCGCAAGCGGTAAAATGGTGATAACCAATACCAGCGGGTGGATTCGTGATTTAGTCGAGGAAAATGAATGTGGATTTTATCTCGATCCTGAGAATCCGGAGGAATTTGTATCAATGATCAAACCATTCCTGGTAAAATCTCAGCTTCGTAAACAACAGGACAATGCCAGAAAATTAGCAGAGGGATCATTTGATAAGGATAAGCAAATCAAAAAGCTTCTGAATTTTTTAACTACCTAAATATCCTGGTTTCTGGGCTTAAAACCTGATTTCTCAAAAATAATGCGTGAATTATCGTTTTCCATTAAATCAGGCAATGAGGCTTCGGAGTTATTCTCCATATAATCTTTCACGATTTCCCAACCTATCCATCTGCCTATCCTGCCAGGGCAATTCTGACCAATTTCAAAAGTTTTAGGTCTTTCCGCAATAAACTTATCCTTAATGTGGTGGTTGGTATCAAACAACACCTCATTTTCAATAAAATTTGCCCAGATAATTTCCTGGCCATGGAAAATATCTTCCATTTCTTTAGGCGAGTAACCAAGAAAGATTGAATCCGGGACACAAGGCAGCATCTGCCTTGAAAAATAAAATGCCTTCCCATAAAATATCATTTCACCCAATAGGGTTTTATCCCGTATATCGATTTTATTATATTTCTGAGACAACAATAATAAAGAATTAGGAACTATGTTTTCCTTACGATATCTCTTCAATATATAGTCCGGAATATCAACTGGCCGGTAAGATGCCTCATTTCCAAGATAGTAATCCAGGCCGATAATTATCAGGCTATCCGACACATACATGTCATGGCTGAGTCCGGAAAATACAAACTGGATCTTTGGTGGTTTGAACTCAGGGTAATAATACTTGATCCTTTTGAATGAATTTTCAAACTGTATTGTGATGTCACTCAGATCACCATATAAACTTTCCGTTTCCTTCCAGAGGGTATCAATTGCAGGATTATGTAATAAATCAAAAAACCTATTAATGAAAATTGAATCATAAGGATACTGAGATCTGGCCAGGAATATTTCACTAAACGCAAAATTATCATCCAGGAGTTCTTTTAACTCAGTTCTGGTATGAATTTTGAAGAGTTTCTTATCCAGCCTATCTATTTCGAGAGACAGGTTAATTTTCGAAATATCAGGCGATGGAATGCAAGCATCCTTGGTTGAACAAGAATAGAAGGCAAGATAGATGCTTATGAAGAATAGTAATAACAGATTCTTACTTACTTTATTATGCATTTTAATATTTGATTAAGATCACTTACATTTGAAAGTGACGTACGATCAATTTATTTTGACGCAAAAGTATTAAATAATTGTATGAAGAAATACTACATACTGGTTTCCTTGATTCTATTCCTATCGACCAACACTCAAAGTCAGGTTAAGGTTGGAGCGAACATTCTGCCAGGTATATCAGCAAACAGAATTTCTTCAGATTCTGATACAATTTCATTTACTAACGATGGAGTTGGATATAGAATTGCATTGGGGATACTTTTTGATTTTGAAACAAAGAAGAATTATTATTTCAGTACAGGTATTTACTGGTTCCCTGAAAGGGTGGGAATAAAAGCAGAAAATGCAGAGGGTGATAAGCAAGAGACGTTTAACCTTCAATATCTTCAGGTCCCTTTAAATTTCAAGTTGCTGACCGATGAATTTTCTATTGACAAATGGTTCTTTTTTCAATTTGGATTGGCCTTTGAGATGAAAATTGACGAATCAGGAAGAAATTCTGAAGAAGTATATATAGAAAAATTCAATTTTTGGGATATTGTGCTGAATTTAGGGATTGGTGTTGAAATGAAACTGGGTCAGAATACAGCATTTTTTAGTGGGATAACCTATTACCGGGGATTATTGAACGTCGTTACACCACAGACCTTTTTACAAAATGATCTCTCTGTTAAAAATGACTATTGGGCTTTAAACCTGGGGATTAAGTTTTAATCATTACCTGCTTCCCTTTACTCTTAATTTTATGATATCCAAAAAAATGCTAAGTTTGCTCCTATGAAAATAGAACAAATACGAAAAGAACTAGAAGAAAAGGTAAAAAAAATTGATCCTATAGGTAAAAAATTGAAATTCAATCTGGATGGTGAGTTTATTTTGATAGATGGGAGTAGCCAGGTCAATGAAATTTTCGGGGAAGATGGAGAGGCGGATTGCACCATAACCATGAGTAAGGATACTTATCTGAAGTTACAGCGTAAGGAGATCAAGCCTATGATTGCGACACTGACTGGAAAAATAAAAGTAAAGGGTGATATTGGAGCTGCCCAGAAGTTAAAACAACTCATGTAGTGTGGAAAAACAACCCGAACTTTTTATTCAAAGGTCATCAATGCTCAACGCTATCAATGCCCTTGGATATTCTTTAAGAAAAATTGGAATAGATCCCTTCAGACTTGATCCGGATAAAATAATTCGCAAGGCTCGAAAAAAAGCCGGATATTCTATATCGCTTCCTGACGCAGAATCAGGCCTTAGAGAATTAGTTCATTCGATAAATTTAGAAGGAAAGCCTAATCCTTTTGGAGCACTTGCCATTAAAGGATTACTTGAACGTACGCTTTATGGGCGATATAAAGTAGAACAGACCATATCTGATAACCCACAAATATTAGACGAAAAAATTGAGCAGCCTGTCTTTATAGTGGGGATGCCGAGGTCAGGCACAACGATACTACATGCTTTGCTCCATGAAGATCCTGATCACCGTTCACCCCAGGCCTGGGAGTGTCTTTTGCCTTATCCTGTCCCTAGGCCTGAAAATTATACAAATAATGACCAGTTGAATACTGTACGTAAGGAATTTGAGCATTTGTTTAAATTAATACCTGATTTTTTGCGCAAACATTATATGACGGCAGATTCTCCTCAGGAGTGCATAAGCATCAATGCATTGGATTTCAATAGTTTTCAGTTCTTTGCACAATTGTATTTGCCCTCTTATCTGGATTGGTTCAACAATACAGCAGATAAGCTGAATACCATGCGTTGGCATAAAAGATTTCTTCAGTATCTGCAATCCGGGGGTGTGAAATCCAGGCGATGGCTGCTTAAATCCCCGGTGCATCTTATGAGGTTGCCTCAGCTTTTCGAAGTATATCCGGATGCCAGGATCATTATAACCCATAGACATCCATTTGAAGTTGTTCCCTCGACAGCAAGTCTGATTTCCTCTGTAAGATCCCTCTACAGTGACAATGAAATAGCTGAAAGGACCGGGCATGAACAAGCAGCAACCTGGAGCCTGTACCTGAATAAATTCCTTCAATCAATTGAAGAATTTGATAAGAATGATCAGATTATTCACATTCAGTTTGAGGATTTTGTAATAGACCAGGTAAGTACCATAAAAAGAATTTACGAAATGTTTGGCTGGAACTTATCAGATGAAGCGCTTGACAGGTTTACACATTTTCTGACAGAGAATCCAAAAGATAAACATGGAAAACATACCTATTACCTGGATGATTTTAATTTGAAAGAAAGTGAAATAGATTCCATGTACAGGGATTATATAAATTTTTTTAACGGACTTAATTCAATGCCTAATTATGGAACATAAAAGCAAAAAGGCCCTCCGCGAGTTTCTGGAGGTTATCGGTAATGCAGAAAATACATTTCTTAATCCTGACAAGAATTTAGACGAACAGGGAAAAGTCGATGGTTATCAGCATATTTTTCATCTTTTAAGGACGAGTATAGATTTTTATTTATTTAATGACCCCCTCCGACCAGATTTTATGTTACTGGCCACTCCATATCACAAGATCCTGGGGGATAATGTTGATTCAGTATATTATTTCACACAAGTTAGAGGAGACCAGGAATATATAATAAAGGGCCGGCGATATGATAGCTGTTACTTATCCTTTTCATTATATGGCGGATCACCTGATGGCGAACTCAGTGAACGGGTTACATTAAATATAAACCATACACATATCGAGTTCGACGAGGATGGGCGTTTTGAAATTAAACTAACACAGGAACCTAAGGGAAAGAACGAATTTAAACTTGATGCAGATTCTGTTACCTTATTTTCCAGAGAATACTTTTTTGACCGATTTAATAGCCGGGAAAGTGATCTATCAATTCAAAATACAAAAGCGCATGAACTTCCAAAACCATTATCAGATGAAGAACTTGCCAAAAGGATAAAGGTAATGAAGACCTTTTTTGAACACACCACCTGGATAGCGCCTTTGCCGGTGGAATTTCCCATGAATGATTTTCTGCCCCCTTTTCCATTTGAAGCTGACCAGGGTGGCTGGGGAACGGTAGACAATGTATATTGCTTTGGGCGGTTCCACCTGAAAGAGGATGAGTATTTAAAGATCAATTTTACTTCGCCTGAATGTTGTTACTGGGGGATACAGACATGGAATTATCTGATGCAGAGTACAGATTATAAAAACTATAAAGTTTGTATAAATAAAAAACAGGCTGTACAGAATGATGATGGCAGTTTTACAATATATCTAAGCCATAAACCAATGGATGTTAATAACTGGATCAGCACTTCGGCATACAAGGAGGCCATTATGTTCTGCCGGTGGTTACTTCCTGAGGAGATGCCTCAACAGCCTACAGTAGAATTAGGTAAGCTTTAACTCCTCATATCTGAAGCAGCTTACCTCATGATCATTAACAATTCCTGTGGCTTGCAGGTGTGCATAGATGATGGTACTGCCCACAAAATTGAATCCTCTTTTTTTTAGATCTTTGCTGACCTGATCCGACAACTCTGTTTTTGCCGGAATATCACTCATTTTTTCCCAGGCATTTATTAAAGGTTTTCCACCGGTGAATTTCCAGATATAAGCATCAAAACTGCCGAACTCTTTCTGAACCTCGAGGAACCTTTTCGCATTATTTATAGCCGATTTGATCTTTAGCCTGTTACGAATAATTGAAGGATCCTGCAATAAAGATTCATATTTTGTGTCATCAAATTCAGCAACAATTTCGGGATCAAAATCCGCAAAGGCTCTTTTGTATCCCTCCCTTCTTTTTAAAATAGTACTCCAACTCAAACCAGCCTGGGCTCCTTCAAGAATAAGAAACTCAAAATGCTTACGGTCATCGTGAACCGGAACGCCCCATTCTTCATCATGATACTTCACATATTCATCAAAATGTCCTTCGCACCATGTGCATCTTTTAAGATTTTTTTTAATGGACATAACTTCCTGCATTTATATCAAATGTACCCCCGGTAGCATGATCGGCCAATCCACTTGCTAAAAAACCAACAAAAGGGGCAACATCTTCCGGTTTTGTTAATTGGTTTAAAGCGATTTGATTTAGGGCGGTTTCTTTACCATATTGATCAAAAAACTGCTGTGCCATTTCTGTCTGCACAAATCCTGGAGCTATAGTAAAAGCAACAATGCCCTTTTTACCATAAGCCCTGGCAATCGATCGGGCAAGTGCGACCATGCCAGCTTTTGATGCTGCGTAATCCATATAATTTTCGGTGTCACCCCTAAATGCAGCCCTGGAAGAAATATTGATGATCCTACCTCCCTTTTTCGTACTCAGAAAATGCTGAATGGCTTTTTTACATAAAAACCCGGTGGAATTTAAGTTTACATCCATGGTCTTATTCCATGTATCGATCCAATCTTTATCAGGGCCGGTTATTTCAGAAGAAATTGCTATACCAGCATTATTTACGAGTACATCAATATAACCCATTTTATAAATAACCTTTTCCATAAAGGAGGGTATGCTACTTATATTTTCCAGGTTAAATTGACATGGAATCGCTTTTTCAGGATATTTTTCAATTGTGTTTTTTAATGAAGCTCCATTTCGATTATAGTGAATTGCGACCCTGGCACCATGCTCAAGTAAGAATTTAACAATAGATCTTCCAATGCCTTTACTCCCACCAGTAACCAGGATGTTTTTATTTTTTAAATATCTTTCCAATTCCTGAATTTAATTTTATCTAAACAATATTAAATATAATAAATTGTAATTCGGCCAAGGTATTATATTGTAAATTAAAGCAGTTTTAATTTGCAACATTTTTATAAATAATTGTTATTAACCACTAAGATTTGACATTTTTTTATTTTTAGCATTTTATATTGATTCAATTTTCTTAAATTCTAACTGGAACTAATCATGCGTGGATGATCAAATTATTTAAATCATTTGGGACCGTATTATTGGCTTTTATTTTGGCGATCATGTTCATCATTTTTTACCCGGTGGTTATTGTATACCGGGCTTTAATATAAATTATTAAAAATTTTTCTTACCAGCTATTGTGCCAAAATACCTTATTTGTCAGATAATCCTGTGTGGATTTTGCCTGTCAGTGATAAATCTTTATGGCCAGGAAAAGCAAGGAACGATTGAGATTGAAGCCAAAGATACAAAAGGTGATCATGCCCAGGTCGATTCAAAACTATCGATCGTGCGCTTTGTGTTTTACAATGTAGAAAACCTTTTCCATCCCTCTGACGACAGTATCAAGCTTGATGAAGCTTTCACCCCTGGAGGAACTTACTATTGGACATATAGAAGATATTATTCTAAAATCAATAATTTGGGCAAGCTTTTTGTAGCCATAGGTGAGGGACGTATGCCAGCTGTTATTGCACTGTGTGAAATCGAAAATCATCAAGTGCTGGATGACATACTGAATAAATCGGTTATGAAATATTTCTCTTACCAAGTTATTCATAAAGATTCGCCCGATATAAGGGGTATTGATGTAGGACTTTTATATGATCCTTCACAGTTTAAGCCCTTAAAATATGAGTATTTCAGAATTTCTGATCCACAATTTCCCGATCTCAAGACCAGGGAAATTTTGTATGTTTCCGGAATTATATATAAATCAGTCCAATGCCATATTTTTGTTAATCATTGGCCTTCCAGGAGAGGTGGTCAGATGGCCAGCGAAGCCAAACGGATGGTAGCCGCAAAGAAGCTAAAACAAGTTGTTGATAGTTTGGTTTATAACGATACTTACTCGAATATTATAATTATGGGTGATTTTAACGATGAACCTGCTAACCGTTCGTTAAAAGAAATACTTATGGCCGGCGACCCGGATGATAAAACTGATTCAAGTCTTCTGATTAATTTAATGTATCCTTTATACAAGAAAGGAAATGGAACGCATTTCAGGGTGAATAATATTACCGAACCTTCAGTTCTGGATCAGATAATTGTATCATTCCCAATCTTATCTGATGGAAATAAAATAAGATTAGTAGGTCATATGGCGCATATATATCAAAATGAGTTTCTTATGGACAAAAAAAATGGCAGGCCACTACGAACTTATCAAGGATTGAAGTATCTTGGTGGGTTCAGTGATCATCTGCCCGTTTATGCCGATTTTCAAATACTAATTAAATAATGAACAAGAGTATTTATATTAGCCTCATGCTACTTTTTACAGTAGTTTTTTCTGTTTCAGGTCAAAAACGGTTTAAAATACCCCAAGTTTATTCTAATATATCCTATGATGTTGAAGGGAATTTGATGTTGAATATAGGTACCATGTCTTATATTCTCAATGATATGCCATCGGATATTACCCTGGAGAACCTGATCGGGAATCCCCAAACCACCGCAGCGGGTATATATTTCGATTTCAAAAACGCATTGAATAATGGTACACTTTATTATGGCCTGATTCCATATGATGATTCCAAGTATCCATTGCCGGTATATTTCAGAACCCCTACACAAATCATGGATGGAAAAGCCTTTGTTAATCTTCAGGCACTCAAAGGGAGATATGATATGGTTAAATGGGTTGAGAAGGGGAAAGGAGTCTTAGGTTACAGAGTTGTTAGCGAAACGGGAGAGTTTTTATATGATGGTCGGATAGGTTTTAAGGGAAACAAGCCACTTTTTGTTGATACTACCATTGTTGAAGGCCCATTTGTAAATTTATTGACTCATGAATCTGTTGTTTTATCATTAAAGACCAATATATCAATAAATGTTGAAATTGAAGTAGATGGGAAAAAATATTCAAGCCAATCGCCCAGCATGTATCATGAAATTCCAATTGTTGGGTTAAATGAGCGCCAGGAATATAAATATACTGTCCATTTTGGTACCAATCAGGAAAGTTATTCTTTCAGGACAGCACCGAAACCTGGATCCAGAACAAAATTCACTTTTGGTTATGCAAGTGATTCCAGATCCGGACAGGGTGGTGGCGAAAGAGATTTTAACGGAGCCAATGCCTATATAATGAAGAAAATCATGGCCCTGGGGATGTACGAGAATTGTGCTTTCATGCAATTTACAGGTGATTTGATTACCGGATATAAGATAGATCCAAACCAGATCCAGCTTGAATATGCCAATTGGAAGCGTGCCGTTGAACCCTGGGGCAGATATATACCAGTAATAACAACAATGGGTAATCATGAGGCCACCATGTATTACTGGGCACTACCGGGAGGGGATTTTTACTCAATTGATAAATTTCCTTTTGATAAAATATCGTCCGAAGCCGTTTATGCTCAAAATTTTGTGAATCCATTAAATGGCCCTGAAAGCGAGGATGGTTCTAAGTATGATCCCAGTAAAAAGAACATTGATTTTCCATCCTACAAAGAAAATGTATACTACTACACCTATGACAATGTTGCGATGGTCGTATTGAATTCAAATTACTGGTACGCCCCAAGCACATCTCATGTAAATGAAACCAGCGGTAATATCCATGCCTATATTATGGATAATCAGTTGAATTGGATGGCGGAAACCCTGGAAATCCTGGAAAATGATGAGAATATTGATCATGTTTTTGTTACCGTGCATACTCCATTTTTCCCCAATGGAGGTCATGTAAATGATGATATGTGGTATGGTGGCAAGAACAGTTACAGACCCTATGTTAATGGTAAACCAGTTGACAAAGGTATAATTGAAAGACGGGATGAACTGCTTGATGTTATTATAAACCAAACCGAAAAAGTAGTAGCGCTTTTGACAGGAGATGAACATAATTATTGTAAAACACATATAACTCCTGAAACAAATATTTACCCTGCAAACTGGGATCTACCTAAACTAGAATTAAAACGTTCCATATACCAGATCAATAACGGAGCGGCCGGCGCTCCTTATTATTCACAGGAAGAGACACCATGGACTTCAAATACTTCAGGATTCACTACCCAGAACGCACTTGTTCTCATTCATGTAAATGGGCAAGAGATCAATATGGAAGTAGTCAATCCTGATACACTGGATGAAGTTGATATTTTGAAGTTAAGGTAGTATTCACCAATTATTCTTTCTTTACTTCTTCTTCTTCAAAATCGGGGATTTTATATTTTCTATCAGCCAGAAAGATTGCATATGGTGCTGTTTTTGGATTAGATTCAAGGAATATTTTAATTATGCCCACAATAGGCAGGAAAAGCACCATTCCAGCAATTCCCCAGATGATACCACCTACAATTATAAAAAAGAACACCATAAAAGCATTGATTTTTAATTGGTCGCCAACCAGCCAGGGCCTGAGAATATTTTCCTGAATTATATTATTAACATATACGAAAACAGCAGTAAAGATTGCCGTAAGCATACTGTCCTTTGTTAAAATGGCAAATAAGAGGATGACCAGTGTACCCAGGGGATATCCAAGATATGGGATAAGGCTAAGTATGGAAACAAACAATGCAAAGAACAGGGCAAATTTTAGCTGGAAAAGAAGTAAGACAATATAATTTAAAATAAATGTTATCAAAGTAATAAGTAATAGTCCAATGATATAGCTGTTAACCAGGTTTTGAATCTTGGTAATCAAGGTCTTAGCTTTTTCTATCTTATGCTTATTTTTTAATTTTTGTTCAATAAAACTATTCCCGATACCCTGGTAGTATAACATAAAAAAAAGATAAAAACATATAAGAAAAATGTCAGCAATGGTGACGCCAATTGAGGAAAGTACTATTACCACAGTTTCATGATGGATTTCAAGTTCCTCCGATATGTATTCCCGGGTAATATGATCTGGAATATTAATCCCATATTGTCTTAAGGATAATGATAATTGATGCAGTTTATCAGAAATGTCTTCAGTAAAGGTAGGAAGTGTCTCAATTATATTGGAGATTTCCCAATAAAAGAAATAAACGATGAAAAGGATGAGGATTATTATTGAGAAAACAAATAGCAGAATCAGAACCATTCTATTGATTTTTACATTACGTTCAATCCTTTGAAGAATTCTGAAACTTGCTAAACCAATTAAGAATGCCCAGACCAGTGGGATAAGAAATGATTTTCCTATAATCAGGATACTGACCAAAAGATACAGGCATAATAAGGTTATTGTTGTTCTAAAAAGGCGACCTTCTATGAATTCCATACTTTTATGATTTTACCTCAAGTATATAATTTAGATTTTATTTTAAAACATTAAGAATCAATATTTATTAAGTTTTACATACATATCAATAAATAAAGGAGTGTTGATATGAAAATATTTGGTTTTTAAACACCGAATAGCCCAAGTTATTTCTTGATGACGATTATATTTTTCAGGCTGTATATATTTTATTGGCCTTGAAATAATATTATATCATCTCATTCAGTTATGATACAAAATTTATAGTTTAACAGCCGGACCGGAATAAACAATTTCAGAACTCAATACCTGCGTTGTTGTATTATCGGCAGTTCCCTTCATATTCGGTTGCTTACCTCCCACATAAACTTTAAATGATCCCGGTTCGATAATTTTTTCTCCCAATTCGTTTATGATGGCTAATTGATCCGGCAATAGAGTAAAATTCACTGTTCTTTGTTCTCCCGCTTCAAGAAATACTTTCTGAAATCCTTCAAGCGCAATGTTTGGGACGCGGTCACTTGCTTCCATATCCTTAATATATAATTGAACTACCTCAGCGCCAGGAAGCTGCCCGGCATTTTTAACAATAACCTGGAGTGTGATCTTGTCGGTACTATCAAATTCTTTGTCAGAAATCTCAAGGTTGGAATATTCAAAATCAGTATAGGAAAGTCCATGTCCAAAAGGATACAGTGGATCTCCGGAGAAGTACTTATATGTCCTGTCGTGCATGTTATAATCTTCAAAATCAGGGATATCATCAATCGATTTGTAAAATGTAACAGGCAATTTTCCACTGGGATTCACATCTCCAAACAGAATTTCAGCCAGGGCTATACCACCAAGCTCACCCGGGTACCAGGAATGTAATATAGCTGGGATATCTTTATCAGCATCATTCACTGCTATAGAACTTCCGCCCATCAGTACCAGGACAACAGGTTTACCAGTGTTTACTACTTTACTTATAAAATTTACCTGTGTTGAAGGAAGCTTTATATCGGTACGGTCCCCACCTGCAAACCCTTCCACCTTTATAGGCATTTCTTCTCCTTCAAGATAAGGTGACAATCCCATGAACAGGAGCGTTACATCAGAATCCTGAATTGTTTTCAAGGCCTTTTCTTCCATATCAGGATAAGGCATACTCCATAACAGTTTGGCGACCGGATCATTTCCATAACTGAAAAACTCGATTTTGATCGCATATTCTTTACCACCCTCAAGCCTTACAAAAAAAGATTTCTGCAATGGATGGTGAATATTGTCAAATTCTATTTTCAAAGAGTCTTCAAAATATAGTTTTGCGCCATTACCAGCATTTATACCAATTGCATATTCTCCCGTTACCGGAGCCTTGATGAAGCCTTCCCAGATTACCGAAAAGGGATCGGCCATTTTTCTGCTTATTGGTGTTTTGTCATTCCATGAGAAATCGATGGTTTTATCTCTTCTGATTATCTCAGGATCGCCTTCGAAATCTCTGTTATCAAAATATCTTGCATTTAGGCCTGTTTTTCCTGAGGCTGTCAGGAAATCCGAAGGGATAGGAGTTAATACCGGAACACCATTGGTTATGAGACAACCTGATTCATATTTAACCTTAATGTTATTTTTTTTCGCATATTCATTAATTCCCCTAAGAGGCGTATAAAGATTGTCAGAAGTCCCGTGATAGTTGCCCAGTAACACCCGATAGTCATCTGCAAGTGGACCTATGACTGCAATATTTTTCATGTCTTCAGACAATGGAAGAATATTGTCATTCTTTAAGAGAACAATTGATTCCCTGGATGCCTGCAAAGCCTTTTCCAGATTTGCCTTGTTTCGGACAACTTTATAGGGAATATCAGAAAAAGGGACATCGTCAGTAGGATCGAACATTCCCAGTTTAACTCTTGCCGTGAAAAGACGTTTCAGGGCGATATCAATTTCTTCTTCAGAGATCAGGCCCTGTTCCACTGCCCCCAGCAGGAAAGGGGAAGTGGCCCCACAGTTTAAATCCGTCCCGGTTTTAAAGGCCAGGGCAGCAGCTTCCTCGGGAGTTTCATTCAGGTGGTGCCCATTTTCTCGATAGAAATCATGTAGTGCCCAGCAATCAGAGACAACATATCCATTAAACTTCCATTTATCTCTCAGTATGGATTGAAGTAAAAGATTACTTCCACAACATGCCTCATCCCTGAAACGGTTGTAAGCACACATTATAGATGCTACACGGGCTTCTTTAATAGTTTTTTCAAAGGCGGGCAGATAAGTTTCCCACAGATCGATATTATCCACATCAAGATTGATGCTGTGCCTGCTATGCTCGGGTCCCGAATGGATACCATAATGTTTTGATGTAGCTACTACCTTCAAATATTTCGGATCGCTGCCCTGCAGTGCTTTTATAAATGAAACAGCAAGTTCTCCGGTTAGGTAAGGATCCTCGCCATATGTTTCCTGCCCTCTACCCCACCTTGGATCCCTGAAGATATTTATATTGGGAGTCCAAAAAGTAAGGCCATAATATATGTCCGTTTTTCCCAGTTCCTGAAACTTGTTATACTTTGCTCTGGCTTCATTTGATATTACTTCGCCAATTTCTCCGATCAGTTTTGTATTCCAGGAGGCGGCCATTCCAATGGCCTGAGGAAATACAGTCGCTTTGCCGGCTCTGCCGACTCCGTGCAGGCATTCATTCCACCAATTGTATGCTGGTATATCCAATCTTTCAATGGCAGGTGCTTCGTAATTCAACTGCCCTATCTTTTCTTCCAGACTAAGCCTGCCGACCAGATCATTTACACGATCCTCAATTGATAAATCAGGGTTTTCAAATGGATAAACAGTTTCTGTAGGAGTATTGCAATTTTGAAAAAACAGAATTATGCCGGCAACCAGAAAAATTCTTTTCATGGAAATTACGTTTATTATGTTTTTAAATTGTGGTTGTTGGGAATAAAAATACAGCAATGGCAAAAGCCAAAACAGATATAACCAGTCCATACATAAAAATCGTATATGATATTCTTAAGTATAGGTACTTTTTGCCAAGGACTTTACCCAGAAAATAGATATCTCTAATCATACTTCCATAAAGGAATTCTCTATCATTCATTAATTCTTTAATCCCCCATTCATAATCATTCAATGGCATTTTATAGAAATTACCGAAGAATAAGAGGTTGGTACGCCTTTTCATTATATCATCCTTGGTGAAAACTCCAGCCGTTAAATTCGGGCGTGTGGCGAGGATAGCAAATATGATGGTGGCTGTACTTACAAAAGTCAGAATAATAGTTGGGGGAATTAAATTTGGATCTGTGGCAAATTTATTGAACAACACGGAAAATACAATTGACATCATAATAGAGTTAATGGATATCATAATGTTGGCTTTGTTATCAGCCATAGAACTGAAATCCACATGATTTCGTGAAGTAATTCTGAAGAGTGTTTCTATTCCCCGGGTAGGTTTTTTCTCATCCTTTTTTTTTTTCTTTTTATCAGATTTGGGGGAATCAGTGTCATCGACGAGGATATCTTTATACAATACTTTTAGTTTTTTTAAATTCTCTTTTTTTGATGGAAGGAGATTCTCTTTGGCATAACTCGTAAAGAATGAATGCTTTTTCAAGAATTTGATGCTGTTCTTGAACCACTCATCAAGCTGGATCTCATCCGGGAAAACCAGAGAAAATTCTTTTCTCAAAAGTTCGGATTTTTTAAAGAATTCCTTGGTGGAAACGTGATAAAGATCCGCATCGCAAAGCACTTCCTCCATTAAATTTAAAGGATTTTGGGGGATTTTTGTAGCCATTATGCAACCACTGACAGCTTCAATCTTCTCCTTCCCGGCGCCCTCCTTTTTTAAAAACTCCTTGGCTACATCCCTGCTATTGGCCTCATGATCTTTCATGCCCTTATAATATCCGGTATCATGAAACCATGCTGCGATCAGGACTGTTTCTAATTCATCGTCAGATAAATTACTTGCTTTTCCAATTTCCTCTGAGGCTGTTACAACTTCCTGCGTGTGTTCTAAATCATGATAATATATCCCTTGTGATAAATTTTCCTTTAAAAATGATTCAACGTACTGTTTAGTCTTACTTAAAAGCGCAGTTTCTACTTCCATCGGCACCGGATAATTTTGGTTTCTAAATATAAATATTTTTTACCTTTTATCTTACTTTGAAATATAAAAGAAAACTATTTCAGTTCTGAGATAATAATATTAATTTCCTGAACTAAGCATAATCTAAATATTTACCTTTTCAAGACCATATTGATGATTAGCAGGTTCCTATTCAAAATCATAGTTTCCCTAAACATTATAATAGGATTTGCAGGTTGTATCCTTTTGGAGGAGGAAGATGACTCGGATAAATCCATAATTACTTCTGGTGATCTTCAATATGATGTGTATTCTTACGAAAAATATTATAAACTGCCAGGGAGGCTTGAGGAGATCTCCGGCCTGGCATATTGGAAGGAAAACATCCTGCTTTGCGTTGAAGATGAAAATGGTCGATTGTATTTATATGATCATGTGAAAGAAGAAATTATACAGGAAATAACATTTGGCAAAAAGGGTGATTATGAGGGAGTTACACAATCTGACGATATAGCCTATGTGATCAGGAGCACAGGAAAACTTTTTTATTTCAAAATTGAAGATGAACCTGATGTTACCAAGGTTGATTTACCTTTCAACAGCAGCAATGACCTGGAAGGTATCACAAAAGGACATAAAAATGATGATTTTTATATTGCCTGCAAACAAAATCCGGATATACTTGAAAATGGAATTGAAGGAAGAGCTGTTTATTCTTATAATGTAAAAAAAGATAAACTCAAAGCCAAGCCTTATATTCACCTTACCACAGAATCATTTAAAGAGGAAATTAGAAAGGCTGGTTTGAACCCGTCAAAACATATGCCATTTATGCCTTCCGGTATAGCTATTCATCCTGTTTCGGAAGATGTATTCCTGATTTCTTCTGTCGGTAAACTGCTGATAGTATTGAACAAATCAGGCTCTATTGTTTCCATGGCTCCCTTAAAAAGGTCTTTATTCAGGCAACCAGAAGGCATTTGTTTTGATAATGAGGGTAACATGTTTATATCCAGTGAGGGAAGAGGTAAGAAAGGTTATATTTTGAAATTCAGCCCAACCAGGATTGATCAAAAGTAATATGTCTGAAAAGCATATATTATTACCAGTATAATAATTGGTGGTATAAGATAAGTTATAACCTTCATCCTGGTTTTCACATCAATAAACCAAAGGATAAACCAGGGTTTATACATGCCTATCAATAGTAATATCAAAAGGAAAAACAACAGGAGCTGGACTGCTGATTTCATGTCTTGTAAAACAGGGAAATTTATAATTTAAAAATCGGGGGAAGGCCTTTATTTGATCCTTATAATTTACGGGCAGTTTCCCTTTCCTCATATGCTTCAATTATATCGCCGATCTTCAAGTCATTGTAATTCTTAATGCTTATTCCGCATTCATAACCGGATTTTACCTCATTGACGTCATCTTTAAATCTTTTCAAAGCACCAATTTCCCCACTATAGATCACGATTCCATCTCGTACAAGTCGAATATTATTTGACTTTTTAATGACGCCATCTGTAACCATGCATCCTGCCACGCTCCCAACTTTTGATATTCTAAAAACTTCCCGTATTTCAACATTTCCAGTGATTACTTCCTCAACATCAGGAGCAAGCATACCTTCCATTGCATCTTTTATTTCATTGATGGCATCGTAAATAACGGAATAGAGCCTGATCTCGATCTCTTCCTGCTCAGCCAGTCTTCTAGCGTTTGCTGAGGGTCTAACCTGGAAACCAAGGATAATTGCATCAGAGGCAGAGGCAAGCAAAACATCAGATTCAGAAATTTGCCCGACTCCTTTTTGAATAATATTAACCTGGACTTCTTCTGTGGATAAATTAAGCAGTGAGTCTGAAAGTGCTTCCACTGATCCATCCACATCCCCTTTAACTATTACATTAAGTTCCTTAAAACTACCAATAGCAAGTCTACGCCCGATTTCATCAAGCGTGATATGTTTTTTAGTACGCATGGATTGTTCACGCACCAGTTGTTGACGTTTATTAGACAATTCACGGGCCTCGCGTTCAGACTGCATCACATGAAATTTATCTCCAGCTTGAGGCGCGCCATCGAGACCGAGCATAAGTACAGGAGAGGAGGGATTAGCTAGATCCAGGATCTTGCCTTTATGATCGAACATTGCTTTCACACGTCCGTAATGTTCACCTGCCAGTACAATATCACCAACCTTTAGTGTTCCTGCCTGCACGAGGATTGTTGCGACATAGCCCCGGCCCTTATCCAGCGATGCTTCTATCACAGTACCTAAAGCTGGCTTATTCGGATTAGCCGTTAGCTCAAGGAGTTCGGCTTCCAATAATACTTTCTCAAGTAATTCGTCAATGCCTACACCAGTCTTAGCCGAAATCTCCTGACACTGATATTTTCCACCCCAATCCTCAACAAGGATATTCATGTTGGCCAATTCCTCTTTTATCTTATCAGGATTTGCATTCGGTTTATCAATCTTATTTATTGCGATCACAATTGGAACTTCTGCAATCTGAGCATGATTTATTGCTTCTTTAGTCTGAGGCATTACGTTGTCATCTGCTGCTACCACAATAATAACCACATCAGTGATCTTGGCTCCACGAGCACGCATGGCAGTAAAAGCTTCGTGGCCTGGTGTATCGAGAAATGCTATTCTTTTACCACTATCCGTGACAACATCGTAAGCACCAATGTGCTGTGTAATACCTCCGGCTTCCTGTTCAATAATTTTTGAATGCCGTATATAATCCAGCAGTGAAGTTTTTCCATGGTCCACATGACCCATGATGGTTACGATCGGGGCTCTTGGCTCAAGATCTTTTTCTTCATCCTGCTCTTCCTCAACCTCAAATTCTTCTTCTTCAGTTACAAATTTGACTTCATAACCAAACTCATCAGCAATAAATGTTATAGCTTCAGCATCCAGGCGCTGGTTTATCGAAACGAACATTCCAAGGCTCATGCAGGAGGAAATAACTTCATTAACACTTACATTCATTAAGGAAGCGAGGTCATTTGCAGAAATGAACTCATTGACCTGTAAGGTCATTGCTTCCTCTTCCTTCTTCTGCATCATCTCCTCATGGGCTTCGGCAACAGCTGATCTTTTTTCTTTCCTGTATTTGGCCCTGCTTAAAGAACCTTTTGTTTTAGATCCACTTAACTTGGCAAGAGTAGCTTTGATTTGTTCCTGTATTTCCTTTTCAGATACTTCCTCCTTCTGAACTTTTGATTTTCTTGTATCTCTTTGTCTTGACCTGCTATCTTTGACTTGTCCTTCGCTCTGAGCAGGTTTTGGGATCCTTTTCCTGGGTCGTTTTTTCTTATCCTTTTCTTTCTGTTCATCACTGGAAGCGATCGGCCGGGCAACCTTCTTCTTTTTTTCAGGAAGATTAATTTTTCCTACAACCTTAAGTCCCCTAAGTGATTCAGCTTTCGCCTCTATTACTTTTTCTCCTTTTGCTTCAGGCTCCGGAGTTATATCATCTTCTCCCGGTTCCTCAGATGATGCTTCTTCCTCGATCACTTCTTCCTTTTCTTCAGCAACAGGTTCTTCTATTTCCTTTTCAGGCAGTTCCTCTTTTTCCTTTTCCTCAACTTCAGGTTTCTTTTTTTCTTCTTCAAGATCAATCTTCCCGACAACCTTTATCCCTTTGAGTTTTGGTTTATCATCCCACAATTCCTTTTCCTCTTCTACCTCTTCTTCCTTTTCTTCAACTTCTTCAAGCTTTTTAGTTGCTGTAATTGATTTTATCAGGATCTCCTCTTCCTCATCATTCTGCTTCTCCTCCTCTTTAATTTCTGAATCAATGATAAAGTTGTCGGAGTGTTTCTTTCCAATAGTCAAACCAAGCGCTTCCTCCTTATCCATGGCAGATGTAGCAAATTCCTTGGATAATATCTGGAATTGCTCCGGAGTAATTTTGGAATTGGGATTATCATCTACCTTGAATCCTTTAGATTCCAGAAAATCAAGGATAGTATTTTTCCCAATATTCAGTTTCCGCGCAACTTGGCTTAATCTCATCATATTATTACAGTCAATTTAGCTTTTTATTACCGAACAGTATTATTCAAACTCCTGTTTTAATACTTTCAATATGTCCTCTATCGTCTCTTCTTCTAAATCAGTTCTTCTGAGTATATCTTCTTTAGGTAAAGCCAGAACACTTTTAGCAGTATCAAGGCCTACTCTTTTTAATTCATCAATTACCCAGTCATCGATTTCATCAACAAATTCATCTAGGTCGACATCTTCATCTTCACTTTCATCAAGATCCCTGAATACATCTATTTCATATCCTACAAGTTTACTGGCTAATTTGATATTATGCCCACCTTTGCCAATCGCAAGGGATACCTGGTCTGGTTTCATGAAGACGGAAACCCTTCCATTTTCCTGTTCAATCTTTATCGAAGTAATCTTTGCGGGACTTAGGGCACGTTGTATGTAGAGTTCAAGATTGTCTGTACAATTGATCACATCGATGTTTTCATTTTGAAGCTCACGTACAATACTATGAATTCTGGATCCTTTCATCCCAACACAGGCTCCTACAGGATCTATCCTGTCGTCATAGGACTCCACTGCAACTTTGGCCCTTTCCCCGGGTTCACGAACCACGTTTTTTATGGTGATCAATCCATCGAAAACTTCAGGGACTTCACTTTCGAATAACCTTTCCAGGAATTTCGGAGATGTCCTTGACAGAATTATTCTTGGATTCCCATTTACCATCTCAACCCTTTGCACAACAGCTCTGACAGACTCTCCTTTTCTATACCTGTCCTTAGCTATTTGCTCAGTTTTTGGTAATATTAATTCATTACCTTCAGCATCTATCAAAAGAACTTCTCTAGGAAGAACCTGATATACTTCTCCCATGATCAACTCTCCAACAAGATCCTTATACTTCTGAAAAAGAATATCTTTTTCCAGGTCCTTGATCTTCTGCATCAAGGTTTGTCTGGCCATCATAACAGCCCTTCTTCCAAAATCTTCGAGTTTGATCTCTTCTGAAACTTCCTCGCCTATTTCAAAGTCAGGTTCTATTTTTTTAGCTTCTGAAAGGCTGATCTTATCGTGATCCCAGATATCTTCAGAGTTATCGTCCACTATCTCTCTGAAACGCCATATTTCAAGATCGCCCTTATCAGCATTGATCACAATATCAAAATTGTCATCTTCGGTGAATTTTTTCCTGATCATTGTTCTGAATACATCTTCAAGTATCCGGATCATGGTAGGGCGATCCACATTTTTGTTCCTAGCAAACTCAGCAAATGACTCTATTAATATTCTAGCGTCCATCGTTTTTATTTAAATGCCACTAATACTTTACTACTTTTTATATCAGCAAAAGGAATAAATAAATCTTCATCCTCTTTTTTCTTACCTGTATTTATTTTCAAGGTAATGCCTGAATTATCAGCCCCGATTAAGTCACCCTTAATCCTTTCCCCATTGATCAGGTCAATTTTCAATTGCCTGCCAACGTTTTTATTGTATTGTCTTTCAGATGTAAGAGGGAAGTCCAAACCCGGTGATGATACTTCCAGCGTATAGCTTTCCTCAAACATATTCAGCAATTCCAATTCTTCTGATACAGAGCGGGAGATATCAGCACAAACATCCACACTAATGCCCTCGTCACCGTCTACCAGGATCACCACTTTTTCATTACCTTTTATTCCGGTTAATTTTACGTCAACCACAAAAAAAGAGTCATCAGGTAAATACCCCTCCGTTATTCTCAGTATTTCTTCAGATCTTTGTTCCAATTTAAATCCAATAAAAGAGGGGACTTGTGTCCCCTCTATCACAAAAGATATAATTCAGATGCAAAGATACTTAAAATGAAAATCAAAACAAATTTTTATAATTTAAGTAATAGGCTGGGGAGACAGGATATGTAAACCAAACATATTATCCGGAAAATATAATTGTATTTATTTCACTATTTATGACTATTCTTCCACTTTTGTAGTCCGTGTGTAATAATTTTCATTAGAATAATATGATCAATCAACTAAGGGTAACAAATACCTTAACAAGAAAAAAGGAATTATTTGAACCAATAAATCCTCCTTTTGTAGGAATGTATGTTTGCGGACCTACCGTGTACAGTGATGTTCATTTAGGGAATGTCAGGACTTTTCTTAGTTTTGATGTGATCAACAGGTACTTGCAACACCTTGGATACAAGGTCAGGTATGTACGAAATATCACAGATGTCGGGCATCTTGAAGATGATTTGGATGAAGGAGAGGATAAGATTGCAAAAAAGGCAAAACTTGAAAATCTAGAACCCATGCAAATTGTGCAAAGGTATACCCTGGGTTTCCACAAGGTAATGGAATTATTTAATATCCAATCTCCAGACATTGAACCGACAGCCACTGGTCATATACAGGAACAGATCCAGATGATCGAAGAGATACTGAAAAAAGGCTTAGCCTATGAGGTAAATGGTTCGGTGTATTTTGATATCCAATCGTATAAGAAGTCAAATGATTATGGAATTCTCAGTGGAAGAATACTTGAAGACCTTGTATCAGGCAGCAGGGATCTGGACCGGCAGGATGAAAAGAGAAATGCTGAAGATTTTGCTTTATGGAAAAATGCCACCCCTGAGCATATCATGAAATGGTCATCGCCATGGGGTATTGGTTTCCCGGGATGGCACCTTGAATGTTCTGTTATGAGTACCAAGTATCTTGGAAAGACCTTCGATATTCATGGCGGTGGGATGGACCTCAAATTTCCACATCATGAATGTGAAATTGCACAGTCTGTGGGAGCATATGACCAATCACCCGCAAAATACTGGCTCCACACAAATATGCTTACAGTGAATGGACAGAAGATGAGTAAGTCCCTGGGGAATTCTTTCCTTCCAGAGGAGTTATTAACCGGAGATCATGAATTACTGGATCAACCCTACTCTCCTATGACCGTCCGGTTTTTTATGCTGCAGTCACATTATTCAAGCACACTTGATTTTTCTAATGATGCCTTGAAAGCGGCTTTAAAAGGATATAAAAAAATTGCCAATGGATTAAAGTTGGCAAGGTCACTGGAATATGTTGATGATGGAGATGGTATAATAAATGAAAAGCAGGTTCAGCAAATCAATCAGATCTGTGAAAATTGCTACAGGGCAATGAACGATGATTTTAATACCGCTGTTACCATTAGCCACCTTTTTAACTTACTAAAAAAAATAAATTCAATACAGACCGGCAATCTGAAGCCATCTGAGATCGGAAATGAAACCTTTAATAAACTAGTAGATACTTTTCTGGTTTTTACCTCAGATATCCTTGGAATCCAGGAAGAGAAAATCGATGACCAGGAGCGTCTGTTAAAAATCTTGTTGCAATTCTACAAGGAAGCCAAATTGGCCAAAGATTATGATAAAGTCGATCAGATTCGTGCGGAGCTTAAAAATCTTGGCATCGTCTTAAAGGATATGAAAAATGAAATTGACTGGGCATATGAAGAATGATCTATTTCCCAAAAATATCCTGTTTCTAATCCTTATCCTGGTTTTTATCGGATGTAAGCCAGACAAAGATCCAGATAAAAACAAAGAAATTCCCTCTGAAGTAAAGCCACTGGTTACAGCTCCGGAGTTTAATGCTGATTCAGCGTATTACTATATTCAGAAACAAGTGGAATTTGGTCCCAGGATTCCCAATACCCCTGCTCATTATCAGACAGCTACCTATTTAGAAATGAAATTAAGGTCTTACAATGCTACAGTAGAATTGCAGGAATTTCAGGAAGCTACCTTTAATGGAGAACTCCTTTCTTTAAAAAATATTATCGCCAGTTTTCATCCTGAAAAATCAAGAAGGATATTACTAGGGGCACATTGGGATACAAGACCTTTTTCAGATAAAGATCCGGAAAATCCCCGTATCCCTTTTGATGGTGCAAATGATGGAGGTAGTGGTGTTGGTGTGCTTCTGGAAATTGCCAGGATCGTTTCGGTTCATGAACCAAGAAATGCCGGGATCGATATCATTTTTTTCGATGGGGAAGATTATGGGGAACCTGAATTCAATAAAGAAGAAGTCATAAACTCAGGTAAGATCTACTGGTGCCTTGGTTCACAATACTGGTCTAAAAACAAACATAAAAGAAACTATATGGCCTATTATGGAATATTACTTGATATGGTTGGTGGCAGAGGTGCAACATTCTATAAAGAGGGGGGATCTATGCAGTTTGCAAGGAAAATCGTTGAAAAAGTATGGGATGCAGGCCATGCAGCAGGATTTGGCCAGTATTTTATCAATCAGACCAGTCCTGGGATCACTGATGATCATATATTTGTAAACCGTGATGCTAAAATTCCGATGATCAATATTGTGGAATATGATCCAGAAGATCCTAATTCCTATTTTGGGCCCTACCATCATACTCAAGATGATAATATGGCATTAATTGATAGAAATACACTCAAGGCTGTTGGTCAGACATTACTTCATGTCATTTACAATGAATAGGATAAAATGTATTGAATTGGTTATTTTTGCTTTTTAAAGCATTCAGAATATGTTCGAAAATTTAAATTATAAGTTAGAAAGAGCTTTTAAATCGCTAAAAGGACAGGGGAGGATCACCGAAATAAATGTGGCCACTACTGTTAAAGAGATTCGAAGAGCCCTTATTGATGCTGATGTTAATTATAAAGTAGCCAAGGAGGTTACTGATAAAATCAAGGAAGAAGCACTGGGTCGTGATGTATTGATTGCTGTTTCTCCGGGGCAGTTATTAACAAAAATAGTTGCAGAGGAACTTACTGAACTTATGGGCGGAACTCAGTCAGAGATTAATCTGGTGGGAGATCCAGCCGTTATACTCATTGCGGGCTTACAGGGATCCGGTAAAACAACTTTTGCCGGAAAACTGGCAAGACATCTGAAACCTCAAAGCAGTAATGTTTTACTAGTAGCCTGCGACATATACCGTCCTGCCGCTATCGATCAGCTCAAGGTAATTGGAGAGCAGACCAATACCGAAGTATATGCCGAACCTGAAAACAAGAATGCACTTGAAATAGCAAAGAATGCTATTCAGCATGCAAAGTCCACTAATAAGAAGTTTGTGATCATTGATACCGCCGGTCGGTTGGCGATTGATGAACAGATGATGAAGGAAATAACTTCATTGAAGGAAGCACTCGATCCCTCCGAAACTTTATTTGTTGTGGATTCAATGACAGGTCAGGATGCGGTTAATACAGCCAAAACGTTTAACGAACAATTAGATTTTGATGGCGTGGTATTAACGAAGCTAGATGGTGATTCCCGGGGAGGAGCTGCCTTATCCATTAGAACCGTTGTTGATAAGCCCATTAAATTCATCAGTACAGGTGAAAAAATGGATGCTATTGACGTTTTTCATCCGGACAGGATGGCTCAGAGAATATTGGGAATGGGTGATGTTATATCACTTGTTGAAAGGGCCCAACAAACTTTTGATGAAGATGAAGCCCGGCGTTTAAACAAGAAGATCCGTAAAAATCAATTTGATTTTAATGATTTCCTTTCTCAACTTCAGCAAATCAAGAAAATGGGCAATATCAAGGATCTAGTCGGGATGATCCCGGGCATGGGTAAAGCCTTAAAAGGAATTGATATAGATGATGATTCTTTCAAGCCTATCGAGGCCATCATACGTTCGATGACTGTACTCGAAAGAGAGAATCCGGAAATTTTAAATGGAAGTCGGCGTAAAAGAATTGCTTATGGAAGCGGCACGTCCATACAAGAGGTCAATAACCTTCTCAAGCAATTTGGCGAGATGAAAAAAATGATGAAAACCATGAATAAAATGGGAGGAAAAAGAAGTCTAGCCAACATGAATCTCCCGGGTGCTCCCAGGTAAATTATACGTACATTACAGATTTTACTGCTTCAATTGCCTTTTTTACATTTGGTAATGCAACTTCAATCAATGTTGGAGCATACGGGAAAGGTACATCCGCACAAGCTATTCTTTGAATAGGTGCATCAAGATAATCGAAAGCATTCTTTTGCACATGATATGTAATCTCGGAGGATATTGATGCAAGTGGCCATGCTTCTTCTATGATGACCAGTCTGTTGGTCTTTTTAACTGAATCAACAATCGCTTTATAATCAATCGGACGAATGGTCCTCAAGTCAATGATTTCACATGAAATCCCATCTTTCTCAAGTTCCTTGGCTGCCTCATTTGCCACTTTAATTATTTTTCCAAAAGATACTAATGTTACGTCTTTACCTTCTTTTTTAACATCAGCAGCACCGATAGGTATGAGATATTCGCCTTCCGGCACCTCACCCTTTTCTCCATACATAAGCTCTGATTCCATAAAAATCACGGGATCATCATCCCGAATAGAAGATTTCAATAATCCTTTAGCATCATAAGGATTTGAGGGGACCACCACTTTTAATCCTGGTGTATTGGCATACCAATTTTCAAAGTTTTGAGAGTGTTGAGCAGCTAACTGCCCTGCATTTCCAGTTGCACCACGAAAAACGATAGGTACAGAATACTGACCTCCGGACATGTAAAGCATTTTTGCTGCGCCATTGATGAGCTGGTCGATGGCTACAAGTGAGAAATTAAATGTCATAAACTCAATGATGGGTCTTAATCCATTCATAGCGGCACCAATTCCTAATCCTGCAAAACCGAGTTCGGTAATAGGGGTATCAAGAATCCTTTCAGGACCAAATTCATCAAGCATCCCTTGACTTACTTTATATGCACCATTATATTCAGCGACTTCCTCTCCCATCAGAAATACAGACTTATCGCGTCTCATTTCTTCACTCATTGCTTCTCGAAGCGCTTCTCTAAATTGAATTTCTCTCATACTATTTGATTAAAGCGGATTGCAAAAATATAAATTAGGTTCTCAAATAACAAAGCAGACGGTAATGAAACATAAAAAAAGGCTGATATTTTTATATACCAGCCTTTCTTAAATTATTAATAATTATTACTGTAATGCACTTCTAAAGCTATCAGTATCTACGAATTTAATAAATTCAAGATCATTCAAAGCAACTTCTTTTAAATCAGGATCTTTCTGAACCGCTGATTTAAGATTGGAAGCAACTTCATCACCGTTTCCGGATCTTGCAGCTACGATCGCTTTTCCATAATATGCCATGGCATAATCTGCATTCTTCTCAACAGCTTCATCAAAGTTATTTGTAGCTGCATCATATTCCTTCTTGAGCAGATAAGCAAGGCCTCTGTTAAACAGGTTAGGACAGATCTCTTCAACATTTGATAATGTTTGAACGGCGGCATCATAATCGCCGGCACCTATTTCCAAAGCACCTTTTACACCATTGAAACCTTTGGCATGTTTTACCGGAGGGTTCATTTCGATGGCTTTTGATAATTCTTCATGGGCTGGACCATCCATATCAATCAATGCCATTGCAACACCCAGGTTACCATGTGCATGAGGATTGGTTTCACGAGCCTTAATTGAAATTTCAAATTGTACAACAGCTTTCTCGTAATGAGCGGTAGGATCTTTTCCAACAAGATAATCTTCTACTGCCATTATTAAGTAGACAGCTCCCAAGTTATTATGTGAAGCAAATTGTGGGTATTGCTTAGTAGCTACCAGGTAAATGGCTTCTTTTTCAGCAAGTGAAGGTGTTAAATGGGCAGCATATGCTAATTCACCATAAGAAAGGGTATCAGCAGGAGCTTTACCTTCAACAATCATTTTGGCCAGAACAGCAATTTCAGCATCAGACCTCTTATCAATAACTTTCAAGATCTCTGTTTGAGCGGATCGTAACCCGGGATAAATATCAGCAAAGACTTTTTTGTAAGAAGAGAGTTTTTGCATTCTCTTTTCCTTGTCTTCAAATGTTCCACTGCCATTAATTACGTTAAGAATTTCCTGCTTTTCAGCAGCGGAAATTTTATCGTAGCCATTCAAGGCATTTTTGAAACCGGTCCAATCATCAATAACAGGCTTAAGAATGAACTTGATAGAATCAGCCATTCCTTTATAATCATAACGCTTCATTTGCGCATGATAGTAATCTTCAATTCTTTTTGCCCTGTCATTAGCAAGGTCAGTATTCACTCTTTCGGTTCCTTCAGGAGAGTGTGTACCAGTTATAGTTACAGTTCTTGTTACATTCTTGTCTGCAATAAAAGCGGATAAGAATCTCTGCTTATCTCTGTTTGTTTCTCCATCAGTATTAAGAGCTGCTCTAAGATAAGAACGACCCTGATCAAAGTAGAAGTTTACATTAACCGGTTCTAATTCTTCATTAGGTGTCCAGCCGTCAACTTCATCATCTTTGTAGTCATAACTTACAAAAGCTACATAGAACTCATCTTGTGCAAGCCATGGAGTTGTGATCAAACCAGGTGCAATTGGCATTCCTGGAGTAGCTTCAACCTCTTTGTTCTTCCTTGGGTCGATCGCATAACCTTGAACGACAAGATTGCCATCTTCCATACCGGGAGCATACTCAAAACTGTAATTTTTTACCATCCTGGGTTGATTTGTATCCCTGTCCGGGAAATCATTGGCCACGAATTCAATCCTTTCAAGATCATAGGACTGACCTTCGTATTCGTATCTGGCATCTAAAGCATACACCAAATTCTTTTTCAACATTTTTACAGGAAGGGTTGCCGATACTTCTACATCAACGGTATTTCCATGTAATTCAAGAGGATTTGGAGTCACTTTTAGATCCTGATCCTTAGCCATTTTTACCATCTGGTTTAGCGCACAACCAGAAAAAAATATGGTACCTATAATTGCTAACGCGAAACTTAATCTTCTCATTGGATTAGTTGGTTTAGTTATAATTATTAATAATTTTTTAAAAGTTATCTCAAAAATAATAATGCAATAATAGCTATAAAAAACAATAGACAAAACTATTTTTAAACCAAATTGGTTTTTAAATTTGTATAAATAATTATAAAAATGAAAAGAATTCAAAACTTCTTTGAAGACAAGGCCTTCGGAGTCTGTACTAAATTAGGAGAAAAATTGAAGATTCCCACTTCGAGCATCAGGATTTTTTTCATTTATACATCCTTTCTTACTTTCGGATCACCTGTTATTGTTTACCTTGCCTTAGCGTTCACCCTGAATTTCAGGAAATGGTTAAGAAGAAGGAATAATACGGTCTGGTATTATTGAGCGTAAATTGAAGAAAAATCTTCTATGTAAGATATAGTACGATAATACAAGAATTCTCTTATACTTTCCGCTTGTTACTGGTATCTCATTGATATATCTTTCTCTTTTTTTGAAGTAATATAAAAACCTCATAATCACATGAAAATCAGCTTTAATAACTGCGTAGGCATCCTTCCACGAATCTTTAAAAAGGAATTTGAGGGTTGCAATAATATCCAGAAAAAGCCGCATGGGAATTTTCCAGAATAGACTTGATTTCCGTTCATTCTTAATTAAAGTTATCAGGCTGTTCCTGAAATTCAAATAGGTTTTAAACGGGTTGGATTGGTTTAGTGTACCACCTCCAACATGGTATACCATGCTGTTGCTATTATAGTATATCATCTGACCTGATCTTTTGATCCTCCAGCACAAATCAATTTCTTCCATATGGGCGAAATAATCATTATCAAAACCGCCAAGATTATGGAAAACATTCGACCGGATCATCATACAGGCGCCCGAAGCCCAGAAAACGGAACTGATATCATCGTATTGCCCATAATCCTTTTCAATTGTCTGGAACAAACGACCACGACAAAAAGGATATCCTAAAAGGTCAATAAAACCACCTGCAGCCCCAGCATATTCAAAATAGTCCTTATTAGAATAATCCAATAACTTGGGTTGACAAGCAGCAATGTTCTGGTTGTCTTCCATCAAGTCCAATAAGGGTCGAATCCATCCCTCCGTAACTTCGATATCTGAATTGAGGAAAATATAATATTCAGCTTCGATATATTTAGCAGCCATATTGTATCCGCCGCTGTAGCCTAGATTCTCTTCCAGTTCAATGCAATGAACGGTATCGGAGAAATTTTTCTTTAAGTATTGTACTGATTGATCGGTTGATTTATTATCGACCACATAAAGGGGATTGCCATCATTATATTTAATAATACCCGGCAAAAATTTTTTCAGGAAATCTACACCGTTATAATTTAAAATTATGACAGCCAATTTGTCCATTAAACAAGATTTCCAAGATCCAGACCAGGAATATTAGGCAATAAACCACCAGTACTTTTTCTAATTTCTTCCTTAGCAAGAACTTCTGCCTCTGCCATTGCTTTGTTAACCGCCGCAATGATCAGGTCTTGAACCATTTCTTTATCTTCCGGTTTCAGTAAGTCCTGATCAATGTTCATTTCAACTATTTGTTTTAACCCATTCACCTTAACACTCACCATTCCTGCTCCTGATTCACCAGTAGTATATATATTGCCAAGATTTTCATGTGCCTCTTTCATTTTGGCCTGTACTTCCCGCATCTTACCAAATAGGTCCATCATATTCATATTCTAATTTATTAATGTCTAATCAATAATAATTGTCCTGTTTTGTTATACTTCTTATCGAGTTCATCGGTTGCCTCCATTTTGTAAATATAAGTAACTGGCGGCATATCTTCTCCATTAAATGTTCCATCCCATCCCTGGTTTTGATCCTCAGTAGTATATATCAGGTCCCCATAGCGAGTAAATATACGCATCTGAAATTCTTTCATTTGTGTTCCCTCAGGTTTGAAAAAATCATTTAAACCATCTCCATTTGGGGTAAAAGAGTTTGGAAGCCATAATACTGATTCTACCTGTTGTATCACAAAATTTGAATAGGAAATTAAAGAGGGGGCATCATTTGATTCGGCACGGACCCGGTACTGACTGATTTGCTGGGTAAGAAAAGTGGTGTCTTCATACCACCTGTTCAGCCCTACATTTATTTCTTTCTGGGGAATTCCATTTTCATCATACACTTCAACAAAATACTCCCGTACTCCGTTTTGCCAACCCGTATAGCTGTTCCACTCAAAAAGTTGATTATCTTCAATCGTTAAGAATATTGTGCAGGTTAAATCCCCGAGATTGGATCTGTTCCGGCATTCATCAAGATAGTTTATTCTATAACAAAATCCTCTTGTATCTGTATCAAGATCGGTATCGAGGTATTGGTTTACCAGAGTGGAATCTATTGTTGCGAAAACATCTTCTTCTATTTCCCGCTGAATAAAATAAGAAGTAATGGTTGTATTCTCCGGATCATCCCAATTCAAATTGATGTTTGTACCATCGATTGAAGCGGTAGTGTTTTTGATAGAAGGGGGAAAATATATGATGAAGGATTCCACACAAACAGTATCTGAAAGACTTATTCCACCATTGCTATTTGTATACTGAATGGAGTAGCAGTAATTCGTAAAACATTCGACATTACTATCCACAAAAACTTTCAGGTTTGCATTCGTGAAATTTTGATAGGATTGATCGTTTCTAAACAATTGATAATCAGTAAAACTAAGTGGGAAAGAATTCCATTCAATCCTGTTCTGACCATTTTCAGCATTCACATTTATTGAAATAGTACTGATTGTATCGGAATACAGGTTTGTGTTCTGACATGCATCAAAAGCTGCAATCCTGAAAATGTTTATATTATTTTCCGTATCGATCGAATCTATGACAAGAGAATTAGATGTATTGTCAAGAAATTCCATAGATTGGAATCCGGCTGGGAAATCAATGGCTTTTTGTAAATCGTAAATTATATCCGGCTGCAAATCATACTGTAACTCCACGGAGCCGGTGATATTATTCTTATTCAGCATTGCCACCTGGTCCAGATCAGCAGGGATCAGGTTATTTATGGTGGTAAAATCTTTTGTAACGCTGGGACAATTCTCTTTAGCTCCGGTATACAATCCCTTAACCGTGATGGAATGGGTACCGGGTGGATATACAAAAGCGGGGACAGACTCACCACTGTTCACTATAACAGAATCGGAAGGTGTAAAATATATTTTATGCTGATCATAAACGTCAGGGAAAATCTCGATTTTAGCCCCATTATTCTCACAGGTAAAAATGGAATATTCCGGATTTACAGATTCACGGACAAATACCTCCATAGTATCTGTCTTTGAAAATCCTGGTTCATCGATACCTGTTAATTGTATTATCGTATAGTCTCCGGGGGTATCATATGTATAAGAAATTTCTTCCCCATCCTCAAAGCCTTCAAATATCCCATTGTTGGTGAAGTCATACTGAATAACGGTCTCATCCGGGAATGTATCTGTTTCTGTTAAAATAATCTTAAATGGTTCGCAACCTTGATTAAATTGCGCCTCGAATCTGCCCAGCTGGCTTGAAATCTGTCCAAAAAGAATTGAATGCCATCCCGATAGGATAAGTATTGCATTGATTATGTATATTTTCCGTACAGCTAACAAAATGAACTTAACAGAGATGATTTATTATTTCTTTTCCGCAACAAGTTTCCTGGTCAATTCCTCTATAGATAGTTCAGCCTGATCTCCTGTAACCATATTTTTCAATGTACAGACGGCTTTCTTTAGTTCATCGGGTCCAATAATTAAAACGTAAGGAATGTTCTTTTTATTGGCATAATTCAGTTGTTTCTTAAGTTTGACTGTATCAGGATATATTTCTGCATTAATGCCGGCTGCCCGGATCTTGGAAAGTATTCTTAGTGCAAATTTCTCAGCATTCTCCTCAAAGTTTGTAATTAGGAGTTTAGTGGTTGAGACGGCCTGGGATTCAAATAATTGTAACTCTTCCATCACATCGTAAATTCGGTCAATCCCAAAAGAAAATCCCACACCAGATACGTCGGGCATTCCAAACACACCAGTCAGGTTATCATATCTTCCGCCCCCACCGATACTGCCTATTTTGACATTTGTTGCCCGGGCTTCAAAAATTATTCCTGTGTAATAGGATAAGCCTCGGGCAAGGTTAAAATCAAATTCGATTTCAGACATTTCACCTACAAAAGAATTGATATAAAGTAGGACTTTTTCAACTTCTTCGATTCCAATCATTCCAACCCTGGTGTTCTTCAAGGTCTTCTTTAAAAATTCAATCTTAGCTTTGTTACTTCCAGAGAAACTGATAATCTCCACCAGGTTTTGAATGAAGTCATCGGAGAAATGCTTTTTTAGTAACTCTTGCTTTACCCCATCGATGCCAATTTTGTCAAGCTTATCCAGGGCGACAAAAAAAGTTTCAGATCTTTCCGATTCCCCGGCTATCTCAGCAATACCTTCGAGGATCTTGCGGCTGTTAAATTTTAATACATAATCCCTGAGCCCGAGTTTTGAAAAGGCTTCGTGTACCATGAGGGCGATTTCAGCTTCACATATTAAAGAATCAGTACCTATCACATCCGCATCACATTGATAAAATTCCCTGTATCTTCCCTTTTGGGGTCGATCTGCACGCCAGACTGGTTGGATCTGGTATCTTTTAAACGGAAATGCAATTTCATTGCGGTTCATAACAACATATCTGGCAAAAGGTACAGTCAGGTCATATCGTAGCCCTTTTTCGCTTATTTTGCTGGAAAGAAGATTTGAGTCAGATATAAGCTGTTCTTTATCATCCACTTTCAATAGGAAATCTCCTGAATTTAATACTTTAAATAATAATTTATCACCTTCATCGCCGTATTTGCCGGTAAGAACAGACAGGTTTTCCATGCTTGGGGTTTCCAATGGCAGAAAACCAAATTTTTCAAAAGTTTTCCGAATTGATCTTAAAATGAAGTTTCTTTTTACTGTCACTTCCGGGGAAAAATCTCTCATTCCCCTTGGTATGGAAGGTTTTATCATATCGTTCTTTTTTAATGGACTATTTTAATACGCCCAGATCTTTTCCTATTTTAGTAAATGCTGCAATAGCTTTATCCAAATGCTCTTTTTCATGAACGGCTGAAATCTGTACCCTGATCCTGGCCTGTCCTTTAGGTACCACTGGATAATAAAATCCAATAACATAAATCCCTTCCTCCAGAAGTTGTGCTGCAAACTTCTGGCTCAGAACAGCATCATAGAGCATTATAGGCACAATAGGATGATCTCCTGGTTTTATATCAAATCCAGCGAGCGTCATTTTTGATCTGAAATATTTAGTGTTTTCCTCCAGCTTATCTCTCAGGCTTGTTGATTTAGATAAAAGATCCATAACTGCGATAGAGGCACCCACAATTGCCGGGGCCAATGTATTTGAGAAAAGGTAGGGTCTTGACCTTTGCCTCAATATATCAATAATTTCTTTTTTACCTGAGGTGAATCCTCCGGAAGCACCCCCCAGCGCTTTACCAAGCGTGCCGGTAATGATATCCATACGATCCATAACATTCCTGTATTCATGAACACCCCTTCCTGTTTTTCCCATAAAACCCGTGGCGTGACATTCGTCGCTCATAACAAGAGCATTATATTTTTCGGCCAGATCACAAATTTTATCCAATTGCGCAATGGTTCCATCCATGCTGAATACCCCATCAGTTACAATGATCTTCTGTGATGCTGCGGAGGCTTCCTTAAGCTTAACCTCCAGGTCTTCCATATCATTATGTTGAAATCTGAACCGTTGTGCTTTACATAAACGTACACCATCAATTATAGAGGCATGATTTAAACTATCTGAAATTATGGCACTTTCAGGTCCCAGCAGAGGTTCGAATACACCGCCATTAGCATCGAATGCGGCAGCATATAATATAGTATCTTCCATACCAAGAAAATCTGAGATCTTTTTCTCCAGGGTTTTATGGATGTCCTGAGTCCCGCAAATAAACCTCACTGACGACAATCCGAAACCATGAGAATCGATAGTATTTTTAGCTGCTTCAATCACCTTTGGGTGCGCTGATAGCCCCAGGTAATTATTGGCACAGAAGTTCAGTACTTTCCGGCCATCGGATGTAATGATCTCAGCTCCCTGGGGTGAAGTAATTATCCGTTCGTCTTTGTATAAGCCGGCTTCCTTTATATTATTTAATTCTTTTTGAAGAATCGGCTTTAGGGTAGAATACATGATTTATAAAAATTTTATTTTAATTATTCAGGCAAGTTTGTTTGAATCTTTGCAATGGATTAACCTTTTTCTAAATTTTGTTTGGCCAAGCCTGTTAAAATATTGTGATATTCAAAATTGCTGCCCGAGATTCACTTCACAAATATATAAATTACAACGCTGAATAAATTGATTAAAAATTATTCATTTATTGGTTTATTCGTAATTTCGAGGAGTACATTTTTTGGCAGAATGGAAAAAATACTAGTGATTGGCGCCTCCGGTCAATTGGGCTCGGAACTTACCATTGCGCTAAGTAGCATATATGGGGAAGCTAACATAATAGCTGCAGATTTGCACAAACCGCATGGAAAAGAATTTCATCCAATTTTTGAACATTTAGATGTTATTGATAAAACAACCCTGTCCGATATAATTCTGAAATATAAGATTACCCAAGTCTATCATCTTGCAGCGATCCTATCAGCAACAGGTGAAAAACATCCTGGTCTTGCCTGGAGGGTAAATATTGAAGGGTTGATGAACGTGCTGGATGCATCCCGGGACCTTAAAGTCAGGAAAGTGTATTGGCCTTCCTCCATAGCAGTTTTCGGTCCTAATACACCAAAAGATAACACCCCGCAAAACACCATTACTGATCCGAATACTGTATATGGGATCAGTAAACTAACAGGGGAGCGGCTTGTTGAATATTATTATTATCATTATGGTCTTGATGTGCGTAGCCTCAGATACCCCGGATTGATTGGTTATAAGGCACTACCCGGAGGTGGGACCACGGACTATGCTGTGGATATATTTTATAAAGCGATCAAGGGTGAGCAATATACCTGTTTCCTTGATAAAAACACCTCCCTTCCAATGATGTATATGCCGGATGCCGTTCGTGCCACACTTGAAATTATGGAAGCCGATTCGAACCGAATTACTGTCAGGTCGAGTTATAATATTGGCGCCGAAAGTTTTTCCCCGCTTGAATTATATAATGCCATTAAACAATACTATCCAGATTTTAGTATTGATTATAAACCTGATTTTCGGCAGGATATTGCATTATCCTGGCCGAAAAGTATAGATGACTCACAGGCTGGTGAAGATTGGGGATGGAATCCCGAATTTGATCTTGAAAAGATGACTGAGGATATGATCCTGCATTTAAAAGATTCTGAACTTATTATTTTACAATAAACTTTCTTGAAATTTTTTTTGGAATATCCACTTGAATAAAATAAAATCCGCGCTTCAGGTTATTTTCAAATTGTATTCGATTGATACCCGGTTGAAGAATACCTCTTTTCACAGTAATACCTGTCATACTGTGAATTTTAAAAGAAGTTTCCTGATTCCCTGAAAAAGACGCCATAACGTAGTCTTCAGTAGCCGGATTTGGGTATATTAGGATTTCAGGATCTGATTCGTTTAACCTCACGGCTAATATTCCATGAAACGCTGAAAATCCATCCAGATCAGTTGATTTTAGTCTATAATATGAAAGACCTCCGAATGGTAGTTCATCGGTGAACTCATATTCAGTATTTTGAGAAGCATTATTTTTTAACGGATAAATCTTTGCATGGCTATTAAATATGGTGCCATTTTGTGATCTTTCGATAGTAAAAAAATCAAAATTTTTCTCAAAAGTTGTGCACCATTTAAGTTTTATTCTGCCTTCTTCATTAAAAGCTATGAAATAAAGGACATCAACAGGTAAGGGGTCATCTTCGCAATCACCCGTGACTGCACACCCACCTCCGGTGAGACTTCCTTCAGTCAGTTGATTCGGTGTAACCAGGTTATTGATTTCAGTAGCGGAAATTTTATTATTTGCGTCCCCTATCCTTATCTGATCATTTTGACCGCTGCTTAGTGCAATAATATCGGATCCAGTAGCCAATTGAATCACCGAATTTGCATCCATATTAAGTTTCCCTTTGTCAAAAACCAATACACCATATATCTGGAGTACGCCATTGAAACTCAGATTTGAATAAATGGTTATTGTATCGCCGAGTTGTATGACCAGCGTATCCCCATCTGATAAATCAGAAGGTGTATTTATCCCATCCCAGGATGATGCACTTTCCCAGTCACCCCCACCGGTTCCATTGGATTCAAGTGTTACAGCCAAACTTTTAAAAACTGGCAGAACAAAGATCATAGTGGCAACAAAAAATTTAAGTTTCATCATTCAGATAAAGACCCTGATAGTTTAAAAAGTTGAACAAAAAGTCTATAAGATAGTGTGGCTTCGTAAAAATAGTAAATACTTCCTATAATACTCTGCAGGTTAAATTAAAATTTAATCGATATGAAAATAAATGTATTAAATCCTGAGTCAAAGTACTTCTGTGATTTCGAAAATTTGGTTTCAGACCTGATATTCAGAATTTGACTGGCCGTGAAAATATTGTTATAAACCAGGCCTCAAATGATCCAACTGGCCCCAAAAATTCAATAATTGACCGGAATCCTATAGCCCCTTTTAGCCTAAACCAATATTAGACCTCGGATATGCCAAACCTAGTTGTTTTCTAAAACAAATGGTAATCATTATACTGAGAGGTTTCTATTTAATGTTATTATCCATAACCCCCAGGGAGTTATTCGCCCTGACCAAGTGAATACCCTCTTTCACCGTCAAAAGAATATAGATTTTCTGTTTTGATAAAATCGAATCCTTCGTTATTGATCTGGTTTAGTAGTTCAAGTATCTGGGTATGTGAAACTTCCTTTCCCTCATCAGGCGAGACGAACCTGCAACGCCAATGATCCGTGCAGAAAGTGCCCGGATAACCATCTGGATATACTTTTACACCTCTGTTCGTGATCATTTTGAGATACAAAACATCAGTACTGATCTTTTTCAGCGAATCTCCAAGTATCTTAGGATCACGGCCCTGTTTATTCCAGTCAAAGAAAACATCGACTCCTACCAATTCTTTTTTAGCGACAACAGGTTTATCCAATACTATTTTCTTCATGGATGCCCCTGATTTATACGAAACCGGTCGTAAGCGGTTTGGTGTTTGACCAAGACGTAAGATAACTTCTTTTGCAAATTCTGAAGTCCACACTTTACGAACAGAATCCTTATTATATATATCCGATGTATGTATTCCATCTTCAATGGTTTTAAGCCATGCATTTTCTATTTTTTCAGCCACCTGAGCCTGATCGATATGAACGAGCATCATTACCGCTGCATTTAATAATCCGGAAGGATTGGCAATATCAAGACCAGCAATATCCGGAGCGGACCCGTGAATTGCCTCAAACATCGCCACTTCATCACCAATATTGGCTGATCCTCCCAGGCCAACAGATCCTGTGACCTGAGCTGCTATATCGGAAATTATATCACCATACAAATTTTGAGTTACTACGACGTCAAGAGAATGTGGCCTGTCGGCAATAATTGCAGAACCAATATCAATAATCATATGCTTGTTTTCAATCTCAGGATATTCCCTTGCTACCTTGTCGAAAATTTTATGAAACAGACCATCAGCTTGTTTCATTATATTATCCTTAGTCATGCAGGTCACTTTCTTACGTCCGTAGGCTTTGGCATATTCAAAAGCAAACCGGATAATCCTTTCTGATCCTGGTTTAGAAATAAGTTTTAATGCCTGAACAACCTCATTGGTTTGCTGGTGTTCTATCCCTGAATATATATCTTCTTCATTTTCACGGATGACAACAAGGTCTGTAAGCGGGTGGTTGGTAGGAACGTATGGGAAAAATGATCTGCAGGGACGAACATTTGAAAAAAGACCCAGAGCAACCCGTGTTGATACGTTCAGGCTTTTAAATCCTCCGCCCTGAGGTGTAGTGATGGGTGCTTTTAGAAATACTTTATTATTTCGAAGCGATTCCCAGGCTTCATCAGAGATCCCTGTAGGAATTCCCTTACGATATACTTTTTCTCCAATTTCAATTACGTCAAACTCCAGGTTGGCGCCAGCGGCGATAAGGATATCCAGTGTCACTTGCATGATCTCAGGTCCTATTCCATCTCCATACGCAACAGTGATTTTTTGTTTACCAGGCATAATTTTTTTTATATTTAATTGAAAAACTGCTTATAAATTTCATATTGAATAAAAATGCTGCTAACATAATTTACAGGTTCTCTTCCCCTGCAATATCCTGAATTTACAACCGGATCGTTAAAATATTTAGGTTTTGATTTTAACAACATATAAAATCCTACATTATCATCCCATACATTTGGATTTTTACCATATTTTTCAGCAAGATTCATGGCGTCCAGAACATGTCCATGTCCTGTATTGAAAGATGCCAAAACAAACTTTTCCAACTCCTTAGGATCATCGATATACTTGCTCCAGTATTCTTCAAGCCATCTTATATAATTAGTACCTGCTTTTATATTCTGATCAGGATCAAGGATCTGTTTTGCGCCAAATTCACTGGCTGTACTCGGGACCAATTGCATTAATCCTCTAGCTCCCACCCATGATTTGGCTTTCGGATTAAATTTTGATTCCTGGTATATCTGCGCGGCAAGCAACCTCCAATCCCAATTGATTATTTTAGCATATTTCTTTATAAGATCATCATAGGGTGAGATTCTGTTGCCAGTTATAGTAGAAAAATCACTTTGTGCCCTGCGTTTAAATCCCTTTGGATCATCATAATATTTGTTAAAAAGAACATTAAAATCCGGTTCTCTTTTTAACTCAGAGATCCACCTATTCAATTCAACAAGCAGATCCACGGAATTCTTTCTAACGGCCCATCCTACTTGTGTTGGGAGACTAATAGGCATATTTACATCAATATTATCAAAATACGTAGCACCAACATTTGCGAGATCTTCGTCCGCTACCGTATAATCAATGGTCTTGTCTGCCACCATAACTATTAATTCCTCCGTAATAACATCTCCTTCCTCTTCGACTATAATAATATCGCCACCAATCTCATAAGATAGATTTTCAAGCCTTTTTAAGTATGATGAACCCTTTTTAACATGGACTCTCTTGCCTATTAATTCAGACGGACTTTTAATTAATTCATTTTCGATCTCATGCTTTTTCATGTTTTCCCACCCAACTGGTTTATGCTGGACAAGCATCTGGCGAACTTCATAAAGTGGATCGATGAAGGAGACAATTTTTTTCCTGCCCTTTGTAAGGGTCAGGGCATGAGCGATTATATCTGCTTCTCCTCTCAATAATTTCTGGAAGCTGGCTCTAAAGTCATTTTCGATAATAATTTCAACGTTTAAGCCATTTTTATTGCAAAAATCCTTTATAAGCTCATAATGAAATCCCATAGCCCGGCCCTTGTAAAGAAAATAACCGGTGGAAGTGTTCTCAAGGATTACCCGTAAACTTCCCCTTTCTTTAATTTCAGCCATGTCAAAGTCAACAGAAGTAGAATCGAACTTTATGGAATCCGATGAACTGGAAGATTGGTTCAGTGAATCCTTATTATCAGAACAGCTCCATAAGAAAAGCAATAAGAAAGGAATGATGATCCTCAAATCATTAATTCTATCAGATATAAATATTGCCAAACTGAAACTACTGATATATTTTTTTAATATATCCAATAGGCATGAATAATTATTTTTGAAACTGCAAATCAGCTGTAAATCAACCTTAATACCTATAATATTCTGGTTTAAATGGACCATTTATATTGACCCCAATATAATCAGCTTGATCTTGATTCAGTTTGTCAAGTTCGACACCTATTTTCTTGAGGTGAAGCATGGCAACCTTTTCATCCAGGTGCTTGGGGAGGGTATAAACCTCATTTTTGTATTTATCCTGATTTGTCCATAATTCAATTTGTGCAAGAACCTGGTTGGAGAACGAATTAGACATTACGAAGGAAGGATGACCTGTAGCGCATCCAAGATTAACAAGTCTCCCTTCAGCAAGCAAAATAATATCATTACCTTTTACATTGTAGAGATCAACCTGTGGTTTAATCTGGATTTTAGTGTCACCATAATTTTCATTTAACCATGCTACGTCAATTTCATTATCAAAATGGCCGATATTACATACTATAGTTTTATCTCTCATCAAGTCAAAATGCTCGGCACTGATAATGTCCCTGTTCCCCGTGGCCGTCACAATAATATTTGCTTCAGGTACTGCATCAATCATCTTTTTAACTTCAAAGCCGTCCATGGCAGCCTGTAAAGCGCAAATGGGATCTATTTCGGTCACAATTACTCGAACTCCCGCACCTCTTAAGGATTGTGCGGAACCTTTTCCAACATCACCATATCCTGCTACCACAGCAACTTTGCCCGCCAGCATCAGATCGGTTGCACGTCGTATGGCATCGACAAGAGATTCCCGACAACCGTATTTGTTATCAAATTTAGATTTTGTCACAGAATCATTCACATTTATTGCAGGTACCGGAAGCGTACCATTTTTCATTCTTTCATAAAGACGGTGAACCCCGGTTGTGGTTTCTTCAGAAATTCCTAATATGTTCCTGGATAATTCAGGGTATTGATCAAGCACCATATTCGTGAGATCACCGCCATCATCAAGAATCAAGGATAATGGTTTATCATCTTCGAATGCATGCAAGGTTTGTTTGATACACCAATCGTATTCTTCTTCTGTTTCGCCTTTCCAGGCAAAGACAGGTATGCCTGCCTCAGCAATGGCAGCAGCGGCGTGATCCTGTGTTGAAAATATATTGCATGAAGACCATGCCACCTCAGCACCCAGTTCTTTAAGTGTTTCAATAAGAACAGCGGTCTGGATCGTCATATGCAGACAACCAGCTATTCTTGCACCGGATAGTGGTTTAGTTTTTCCATATTCTTCACGGATCGACATCAGACCTGGCATCTCTGCTTCTGCTAACTCAATTTCTTTTCTGCCCCATGCGGCAAGTGAAATATCTTTTACCTTGTGTTTAAGTTTAGTATCCTGCATTTCATTTTTTTTTAATCCACGAAAATACAATAAAACCCTCTGTAGACAAAAAATACGCTACTCTAAATACTGGATTTCTTTAAAATTGAATTTCTTGAGACCATGTTCTGTTTCTACCATCAAACGACCAATCTGATCTATTCCAATAATTATCCCTTTAAATTTAACTGAAGAAATAAAACTATGTTTTTCATTCAACCAATAAAGATTATCCAGATAATTGGATCGTAAGGTTTGATAATTTCCTGATTTTAAATTCAAAAACTGTTTTTCTATCTGTTTTATGATTTTGTTTAACAAATTATTCAGGTCAAATTGTCTATTAAATATTTTGCTTAAGGAAGCAGCTTTGAACAGGTAATCAAAACTTTTTTGATTAACATTAATGCCAATTCCAATAATTGAGTTTTCAATTATTGCACCCTGAATAGTGTTTTCAATCAGGATACCCCCTACTTTATATTCATCATAAAATATATCGTTGGGCCATTTAATTTTGAACATGGATTTGCCTAATCCTTTAAGTGCATTCAAAATGGCAACAGATACCAGCATGTTTAAGGCAAAACTGTCTGCCGGATCAATAAAATGCGGTTTCAGTAGGATGGAAAAAGTTAAGTTTTTGTTTTCACTTGAAATCCAGCTATTACCTCTCTGCCCTTTCCCGGCATGCTGATGATTGGTGATAACAATTCCGCCTTCTTTTAAAACTCCCTCTTTCAGCATATCGGCGGCTATGTCATTAGTAGACCGACATTTTGGCAGGAAAATCAGTTGTTTGCCTATAAATTGTATTTCCTCAAAAATTTTAAACAATTATTTTTGTGTAGTTTTACAGATACAAAAATGTGTATATGCCAATAAAAAAGAAACAAGAAAATTCAGAAAGTCTTAGTAAGTTAATAGTGGAGGGTATGTTAGAAAAAAAGGCTACGGATGTTCTTGTAATGGACTTGAGGGGAATAAACGGAGCTTTTGCTGATTTTTTTATATTGTGCAATGGTAATTCTGACACACAGGTTGATGCGATATCAGATTCAATCGAAGAATACGTAGAAAAGCATATCGACGAACGTGTTTGGCACAAAGAAGGTCATAAAAATAAGGAATGGATTTTGCTGGATTTTGTTAATGTTGTAGCAAATGTTTTCAAAAAGGAAACAAGGGCTTATTATAATTTGGAACAACTATGGGGAGATGCTAAGTTGAACTATATTAATCATTCCGAACAATAGTTAGTTTAAATCGTTTTTAATCAAGGGGATACTGAAAAATATATAATGGCAGAGAATAGAAAATCAAATAATAAAAACTTAATGCCCAAAACGCCTCAGAAACCAAATTATCAGGTTTGGATCATTCTTGTTTTGTTTGTATTGGTTTTTGCAGTTACCTATTTCAACAAATCCAATTCCAGCATAGAGATCACCAAATACAGGTTTGAGAAAATGTTATTAGCCGGTGATGTGAAGGATGTGGTAATTATATCGAACCAGAAGTTTGTTGAGGTAACCTTAAAGGAAACGGCTCTTTCAAATAGTAAATACAGTCAGGAATTAGAGAAAAATAACCCATTCTCCCTGTCAGGTGGGCCGCAATACAAAATAACAATTGTTGATGCCCAGGATTTTGCCCAGTATATGGAAAGTCTTGAAGCGCAGATTCCTGAGGACCAACGCATAGGATATAGTGTGGAGGAAAGGTCTGACCTGACGGGAATATTCTTTCAATGGGGCTTCCTGTTTCTTATATTGTTCGGCTTCTGGTTTTTGATGAGAAGAATGACAGGTTCTTCAGGGCCGGGTGGGCAGATCTTTAACATTGGTAAATCAAAGGCTGCATTGTTCGATTCGGAAGCAAAAGTCAAGGTAACATTTGCTGATGTTGCCGGTCTCGATGAAGCCAAAGAGGAAGTCAAGGAAATTGTTGAGTTTTTAAAAACCCCTGCAAAATTTACCAAGTTAGGTGGCAAAATACCCAAAGGAGCCTTGCTGATAGGCCCTCCCGGTACAGGTAAGACTTTGTTGGCAAAAGCTGTTGCTGGAGAAGCTGCTGTACCATTCTTTTCCATTTCGGGAAGCGACTTTGTAGAAATGTTCGTGGGAGTAGGAGCAGCAAGAGTTCGGGATCTTTTTAAGCAAGCCAAAGAAAAGGCGCCTTGTATAGTATTTATAGATGAAATCGATGCAATCGGAAGGTCAAGAGGTAAAGGTTCAATGCCAGGGGCAAATGATGAAAGGGAAAATACCTTAAATTCTCTTCTCGTTGAGATGGATGGATTTTCAACAGATTCAGGAGTTATTATTTTAGCTGCTACAAACAGACCTGATGTACTCGATTCAGCACTATTAAGACCGGGACGTTTCGACCGTCAAGTAAGTATTGACAAACCGGATATCATCGGCAGGGAAGCGATTTTCCGAGTTCATCTTAGTCCGCTTAAACTAGACAAATCCGTTGATCCAAAAAAACTCGCTGCTCAAACACCTGGTTTTGCAGGTGCTGAAATTGCGAATGTCTGTAATGAAGCTGCTCTGATTGCAGCGAGGAAAGACAGAAAATCTGTAGATATGGAAGATTTCCATGATGCTATTGACCGTGTAATTGGCGGATTGGAAAAGAAAAGCAAGATTATTTCACCGGAAGAAAAGAAAATAGTAGCATATCACGAAGCCGGGCATGCTGTAGCTGGGTGGTATCTTGAGCATGCTGATCCTTTAGTTAAAGTTAGTATTGTACCCAGGGGGATAGCAGCTCTTGGATATGCACAATATTTACCAAAAGAGCAGTTTTTATATCAAACTGAACAGTTACTTGACGAAATGTGTATGGCTTTGGGAGGCCGGGCTGCTGAAGAGATTATAATTGGCAAAATATCAACCGGAGCTCTATCTGACCTTGAGCGGGTAACAAAGGTTGCATACAGCATGGTCACCATTTATGGGATGAATAGTAAGATTGGTAATATTTCATTCTTTGATTCAAAGCAATCTGATTATAACTTCACAAAGCCTTATTCTGAAGCTACTGCCGAAACAATTGACGCTGAAGTAAGAAAGTTGGTCGATGATGCCTATGAAAGAACTAAAAATTTGTTGTTGGATAAGAAAGATAAACTTGAGATACTCGCCAATGAATTATTGAAAAAGGAAATCATTTTTCAATCTGATCTAGAACGATTAATAGGAAAAAGGCCTTTCGATAAGCCAACTACATATGAAGCTTATACTCAGAATGGGATTGTAGAGGAAGACAAGAAGAAAGAGGAGACATCTGATCCTAAAAAAGATGAAGAGATCCCGCATAAAAAGGAAGATGAGACCATACTTGATCTGAGTAAGAAAGAAACTAATCCTGATTCAAGGGAAGAAGATTCACTTCCCAAGGTAAAGAAAGATGTGACACTGAATCAATCTTCTGACGGACTTGATAAAGGTAAGCATGTTGAAGATATTCAGAAGGAAGATCAGGTTTAAAAAAAGGTATATCAAAATTTAAAATCAGGAGGAAATGCCTGATTTTTTTTTGCATATATTTGTTGAAACTCTATGATCAGGCAATTAGAAGATATAAATACAGCCGAAAATAAAAAAGTGTTTTTTGCATCTGATTTTCATCTCGGCACTTCTACTGACGAGCCCAGTATTGTACGTGAAAAGAAGGTAGTCAAGTGGTTGAAAAGCATTAAAAACGATGCGCAACATATTTTTATACTTGGGGATATATTTGATTTCTGGTTCGAATACAAATATACCATACCCAAGGGTTTTACTAGATTACAAGGAACTTTAATGGAATTGCGGGATGAAGGAATTCCAATTACTTTTTTTTCAGGTAATCATGATATTTGGATGTTCCATTATTTTCAGGATGAATTTGATATACCGGTATATCGGGATCCAGCAATTGTAATGATTAATAACAATAAGTGTTTAATAGGGCATGGAGATGGGCTGGGACCAGGAGACAGAAAATACAAGTTCATAAAGAGATTGTTCGAAAATCCGGCTAGCCAATGGATGTTCAAGTGGATTCACCCCGACATAGCTTTTAGAATTGCCAATCATTATTCCAAAAAAAGCAGACTCAAAAATCTCCAAAAAGATCATGATTTTAATGGTGATAACGAATGGTTGTTACAATTCTGCAAGGATGTCGAAGAAAATGAACACTATGATTATTATATTTTCGGACACCGGCACCTTCCACTGATCCTTGATGTAAACAATAACAGCCGTTATATTAATATTGGTGACTGGATCTTTTCATTCACTTATGGAGAGTTTAGCGAAAATGAGATGCAAATCAAGAAGTTTGTTACTTAGACCGGGCTTAATTTTTATTTTTCTGAGTATTTGTATTTGTTTTAACATTTTATCCGCTCAGGAATTAAAGCTTATTAATGAATGGGCAGTAAATGATGTAGTTGATGCCACAACTGATATTTCAGGTAATCTGTACCTCTCCAATGATCATGGTGTAATTTTAAAATATGATAAGAACGGGGCATCCCAAATTTCTTATTCCGGACCTTTAAAATCACCGATATACTCAATTGATGCCTCACATACCTCAAAAATATTTGGTTTTTACAGGGATCAACAATCTTATTTAATTTTGGACCGGTTTCTTAATCCATTAAATGAAGCGGATTTAAGTCCTTCAGTTGCAGGTTTTGCTACTGAAACTGCCTATTCAGCGGATAATAATCTATGGTTATTTGATCAATCTGATCTTTCGATCAGGAAGGTAAATTTATTTAACAATATAATTATTACGTCTAGTACGATACCCCTGGTAATCGCGGAGGAAGAATGGGATCTCATGCAAATTGAAGAATACCAGAACAGGTTATATCTCTATAATTCCAGTAAGGATATTTATTTATTTGATAATCTTGGAAATTATATCCGAAAACTGGGCATAAGCTCAGACTGTAAAATTTGCTTTAATGGAAATCAACTGGTTTTTGTTCAGGATTCGAAAATTAGGGCATTGAATATTTATAACAATGAAATAACTGAGATCGGATCGCTTGACAGCATAAACAATATTATGAAGATAATTTCAGCCAATAATTTTATATATTTAATATTCAGGAATAAAATCTCCGTTTATGAATAAATGCATTTCAAACCCCATATCTCATGAGTAAATTTATATGGCAAAAAAAGTATCCTGCCGGAGTTGAGCATGATATTGATCCATCAAAATACGATTCCGTTGTTGAATTACTTGTTCAAAGTGTTAAGAAATACAGTGATAATCCCGCTTATGTAAATTTTGGCCGAACACTCTCCTTTAACGATATTGATCGGTATTCAAGAGATTTTGCCGCTTATTTACAAAATAGTGGCCTTAAACCTGGGGATAGGATTGCACTGCAAATGCCTAATCTTCTCCAATATCCTATTGCCTTGTTCGGATCACTTCGGGCAGGATTGATCGTTGTAAATACAAATCCCTTATATACTCCACGAGAGATGGAACATCAATTTAAAGATTCAGGGGTTAAGGCCATCGTAATATTGGCAAATTTTGCCTCGAACCTGGAGAAGATTCTGCAGAACACCAATATTCAGCATGTAATCATTACTGAGATGGGAGATCAGATTGGAGGGCTGAAAGGCAAACTGGTAAACTTTATAGTCAAAAAGGTTAAGAAAATGGTTCCCAAATACAATATACCAATGGGTTTAAAATACAGGGACATTCTTGATAAGGGCGGAATACTGCCATTTGAACCGATTGAGATCAAATCCTCTGATACCGCCTTCCTGCAATATACCGGGGGAACAACTGGAATTGCTATGGGAGCTACCTTATCACATAAGAACATAGTATCCAATATGTTACAGATTCGGGAGTGGATGAAACCGAAGTTAAAGGAACTGGAGGAGGTTGTTATCACTGCCCTGCCCTTGTATCACATTTTCGCATTGACAGTAAATTGTCTCTGTATGCTACAGCTTGGTGCTAAAAATATCCTGATCACTAATCCCCGAGACCTGGATAGTTTTATAAAGGAATTAAAAAAATATCCATTTACTTTCATCAGTGGGGTCAATACCCTTTTTAATGGACTTTTAAATCACCCTAAATTTAAAGAGATCAATTTTAAATTCCTGAAAGTTTCAGTTGGAGGAGGAATGGCTGTACAGAAATTTGTCGCTGAGAAATGGGAGGAAGTAACCGGATGTCCATTGGTTGAAGGATATGGACTATCAGAAACGTCTCCTGTGTTGTCCTGTAATCCTATTGATGGAAATCATCAGATAGGTACCATAGGATTACCCGTCCCGGGAACTGAAATGGCTGTTTTTGATGATAACGGTAAAAAAATTAAAACAGGTGAAGCTGGTGAAATATGCGCACGAGGTCATCAGATTATGCAGGGATATTGGAATCGGGATGAAGAGACCCGAGATTCGTTTTTTGATAATTGGTTCAGAACCGGAGATATTGGCATCATGAGGGATGATGGTTATTTCAAAATAGTTGACAGAAAAAAGGATATGATACTGGTATCTGGTTTTAATGTATATCCAAATGAAATAGAAGATGTTGTTGCATTACATGAAGGTGTTTTGGAGGTTGCAGCTATTGGTATACCCGATGAACGTACTGGAGAATCAATAAAATTATTTATAACCAAAAAGGACCCTGCTCTAACTAAAGAAGAAATCATAAAACATTGCAAGGAGAATTTGACAAAATATAAGGTACCTAAACAGATAGAGTTCCTGGAAGAATTACCAAAATCAAATGTAGGTAAGATTATTAGAAGAATCTTGAGAGAGCAACAAAAAGTAAATACATAAAAAAACCCCGCGTTTAGCGGGGCGATTAGCTGTAGGGGAAGGATTCGAACCTCCACGAAGCAGTTAGCAACATGTCTGATCAACACATGTGTTTATCCCGTTGTCTTCACCCCCGAGACAGGAGGGCATGGCTGCCTATTTCATCACCCTACAATTTTTTAAAGAACGCATGACAAATTTATAACACTATATCGAATAAATTAAAATAATTTTAATATTTTTTTAAAAATTTACATATCATTTAAAGTAAGGCTAAAAAATATATGAATATTTAAATTTAATGCTGGCTCAGGAAGCATATATTGCGATATTCTCAACAATAATCTTGTTTATTTTAAATTTGCCTGTAATGCTCAAAAATATTGCAATAAATTAATTTATTTGCTGAATTGATACGATATTTTTAATTATAGCGATTCATTTCAGGTGAAATTTCTTCTAATTAATAAAAATCATTTCAGATCATACCGGAAAGGGGTGGATTTATTTTATAACAGAAAAATCCCGCCCGAAGGCGGGATCAAAGGTCAAAAACTCAAAATAATTAGGATTAACAACAATCCACAACAACTAAGTAAAGATATTAAAATATTTATTTAATAAAAAAGAAAAAAATTAACTAATTCAGCAATATATAAGAATTCTCAATCCTTTATTTGGCTTTTAAAACATATCTTATTCGTGAAAATAAAAGGGAAAAAAGAAATCAAATACATACATAATTAATTAAAAATTTACTCGGAAATGTTACCCTTTATGTTCATATTCGTACAATATATAGATTACATATTAAATATTATGGCTGTGTTTTGATTGAATATTATTTAAAATGATGGTCATTTTTTTATGTTCTTCACAAAATTTATCAAAATATCGATGAAATGGTTGATAAGGAAATAGGTAGACTACTTATTATAGACGATGATGAAGATGTATTGCTTGCAGCAAAAATGTTGCTTAAAAAGTATGCTAATGAAGTAATCATTGAAAAAAATCCAAAAAAAATACCATTTCTTTTAAATGACAGCGAATATGATGTCATTCTTCTAGATATGAACTTTAGTAAGGATATTACCAGTGGCAAAGAGGGATTTTATTGGCTCAATCAGATTTTGGAAAAGGATCCTAATGCTGTAGTAATTTTAATTACTGCTTTTGGGGATGTTGAGATGGCCGTAAAGGCTTTAAAGGATGGTGCAACTGATTTCGTTTTAAAACCATGGCAGAATGAGAAATTAATTGCCACCATTTCTACTGCTTCGAAATTAAAGAACTCCTACAAAGAAGTTGACCAGCTCAAACAGACCAGGAAGGTATTGCAGGAAGAAAGCAATCAAAGATTCAAGGAGATTATCGGAGAAAGCCCCTCAATGAGGAATGTTTATAATATTATTGATAAGGTTGCAGGAACCGATGCAAATGTTCTAATACTTGGAGAAAACGGAACTGGAAAAGAATTGGTGGCTCGAGCATTACATCAGAAATCCATAAGGAAGGAACATGTATTTATTAATGTTGATATGGGAGCCATCACTGAGACCCTTTTTGAGAGCGAACTGTTCGGTCATAAAAAGGGTTCATTTACAGATGCAAAAGAAGATCGTGCCGGCCGGTTTGAAGTTGCGAATGGAGGATCTTTATTCCTTGATGAAATTGGAAACTTAAGTTTACCTCTACAATCTAAATTGCTGACAGCCCTTCAACGGCGCGAGGTGATCAGAATTGGATCCAATAAGCCAATACCTATTGATATACGGTTAATATGTGCCACTAATATGCCGATTTACGATATGGTTAATGACAATACATTTCGTCAAGACTTGCTATATCGTATAAATACTGTTGAGATACATTTACCCCCTTTAAGAGAAAGAATTGAGGATATAAAGGTGCTTTCAGAACACTTTGTTGATATGTATTGCAGGAAATACCGCAAAGCATCCAAATCTATTAGTGCATCAACATTGAAGAAATTCGAAAAGTATAAATGGCCAGGCAATATCCGGGAGTTACAGCATGCAATCGAAAGAGCTGTAATAATGAGTGATAAAAACACCTTAATGTCTGAGGATTTCTTTTTCTTGTCCAATTCCGGCGATGTTTCTGATGAACAGAGAAATGAATCTCTTGACTTGGATGAAGTCGAAAAATCCACAATCAGAAAAGCAATCACTAAACATAATGGTAATATATCAAAGGCGGCAAAAGAATTAGGACTTACTAGAGCTTCATTATATAGAAGACTTGAAAAGCATGGTCTATAGCAACTATAAATTCAATATTATTATAAGGGTCGTTGTTCTTGCTCTTAGTATTTTGTTATTGGCAAACCTACTGGCAACAGATTCTCTCCTTCTAACCGTCGGACTCGTAAGTATTCTGGCCGTGATACAGGTGGTTTCCCTGATCCGGTTTATTGATAAAAACAATATTGAAATAAATAATTTCTTTGAAACATTAAAGACCCAGGACCCTTTAAATCCGCAGTTCGATCCTGGCGAAGGAGAATATTACAATACCCTTGTAGAAAATTATTATGAAATATTAAATAAAATTAAAGCCTCTGATACCGATAAGGATGCTAAATATCAATACCTTAAGACAATAGTTCAACATGTTGGAATAGGTATTATAACTTTTAATAAGGCAGGTGAGGTTCAGATCATTAATACAGCTGCTAAACGTCTCTTCAGAATAACCCATATTAACAATATCAGGGAATTAAGGAAAATCAGTGAAAGTCTTGTTAATAGTTTTGAAATGTTGAAAACTGGTGGACGAGATCTTATAAAAATAATTAACAATGAAGAGACAGTCCAGCTGGCGATATTTGCAATAGAATTAACGTTAAAAGACGAGGAGTTCAAGCTTGTCTCTGTTCAGAACATTCAAAGTGAACTTGAGGAGAATGAAATGGAAGCATGGCAAAAGCTTGTTCGGGTTTTAACTCATGAAATTATGAATTCTGTGACACCCATATCTTCTTTGGCCAACACCCTTGAGGAAGATATAAAATATAGAATTGATGAGAATGGTAAAGAAAAGGAATTATCCCGGGAGGATCTTGAGGATCTGCACCTGGCTATTAAAACCATATTGAAGCGAAGCGAAGGATTGGTACGGTTTGTTACCGATTTTAGAAGCCTAACGCATATTCCGAAGACGAAATTTGCCGAGGTAGCCATCAGTGACCTTTTCGAGCATATCGAGTTATTAATGAAAAATGAACTGGAAGAGAATCAAATAGACTATAAGCGGTCAATAACCCCACCGGATCTCAAAATTAAAATTGATCAGGAACTCATAGAACAGGTCTTAATAAATCTGATCAAGAATGCCATTCAGGCCTTACGGGAAGAACCTGAAAAACATTTAGAACTTTCTGCTTTCCTGAAGGATAACAAGCATATTATAATCTCGGTGAAAGATAATGGTCCAGGTATAGATGAAGAAGCACAGTCAAAAATTTTCATACCTTTCTATACAACCAAAAAGAGTGGATCGGGGATAGGCTTAAGTTTATCAAAGCAGATCATGAGACAGCACCTCGGAACTATTTCCGTAAAATCTAAGCTCAATGAAGGGACAGAATTTGTATTGAGATTTTGATAGTAGGAGTTTTTTATTGGGGGTATATTTTATATCAATGATAATTATATTAGTTTAGAGCAAATAGATATTTTGAATGAAAAATACGACGGAAACTATAACTGAAATATTGGTTGATAAGTTGGGGATATCATCAACTGAAGTCACGCCAGATGCAAATTTTATTAAAGACCTGGGAATTGATTCTTTGGATTATGCGGAGCTCGTTATGGAATTTGAACAGGTGTTCGACATTAAAATACCCGATACTGATGCTGAGAATTTCGAAACTATAAAAGATGCAGTCAGCTACATAGATAGTAAAAGAAACTCTGCTTAATATTATCTTAAATCATATTTAACACAATATGACATCCCGGAAAAAAAGATTCATCTTTTTAGTCCAGGGTGAAGGACGGGGTCATATGACACAAGCCATAAGTCTTTTTCAGATCCTGGCCAAGAACGGACACGAAGTACTTCATATTTTCATTGGAAAAAGTCAGCGGAGAAAAATACCAGAGTATTTATTAAAAGCCTTTGATGTACCAGTTGAACCTTTGAGCAGCCCGAATTTTATAAGCGATTCTAAAAACAAATCAATCCGCCTTATTTATTCAATATTATACAATTCGAGGTATTTGAAAACCTATAATAAAAGTTTAAAAAGGATAGATGAAGTAGTTAAAAAATTACAACCGGATGTATTGATAAATTTTTACGATTTCTTGGGTGGTTTTTACAATTTACTTTACAGGCCTTCCTTCAAGTTTATTCCTGTCGGGCATCATTTTATGACAGATCATCCAGACTTTAAATTTGCGAAAGGAAGGTTATTTCATAAGAGACTATTTTTAATTAATAACTATTTGAATTCAATCGGAGCATATAAAAAACTTGCTTTGTCTTTTACACCCAATTATCCTCCTAGGGTAAAAAATACCATAATTGTACCTCCTTTATTGAGAGACCAACTATTCGATCTGAAATGTACTGATCAAGATTTTATATTGGGGTATATGGTAAATGATGGATATAGCGAGGAAATTATTAACTGGAGTTTAAAGAATCCGGATATAAGGCTTGAGGTATTCTGGGATAAAAAAAATGAGCCTGAAACAAAAAGAGTTGGGGATAATTTGGTTTTTCACCAGTTGGATGGAGAAAAATTCCTTCAGAAAATGGCGCAATGCAAAGGAATGGTGACTACAGCCGGATTTGAATCTGTATGTGAGTGTATGTATTTAGGAAAACCGGTATTAATGGTACCGGTTTCCGGGCAGTATGAGCAGGCCTGTAATGCGTTGGATGCTGAACAGGCCGGGGCAGGTATACAAGCAGAAAGTTTTGATATTTCAAAGTTGATCCAATTTATGCCATCCTACAAAAACCCCTCGGAATCGTTCAGATCCTGGCTGGTCAAAAGGGAGGAGATCATTCTTCGTGAGTTGACAGAATTCTAGGTATTTATTGGAAAAAATATCCTTATTTTTTTATGTACATTTGTGACTCATATGATTATTTATGGCGATTATATCCAAAAAGAAGAAAATATTTAAGATAAGTCCTCATTTGAGGGAATATCTTCAAACCTATGGAAGAGAACAGGACTTAGGGATACAATATGATGATTTAGCCCGGTATAATAGTTCAATTCCACTGTTCGATCAGAAAGGGAATGATACTTTATGGGAAACTGTTTTTTATCATCAAAGTGAAGAAAAACATATACATGATTCATTAAAGCAGATCTATGCTATTCTGAAAGCCGATGGTGATGTTTCTGTAATTGAGCACCTGTATATTGACAGGGTCGATTTATGTGTATATGGTAATACAAAACCTTTCAGGGTCAGGATAGTAAACCGGATAAATGATCTGTTTGATTATTACTATGTGAAGGTTGCTGATGCTTCCAGGATCTATGGCCTGGATCTCGAGCATTTTCTATCTCCCAATAAGATCAATTTTCTCGTACAAGGAGATACATTAATTGAAGAACACATACAGGGCATTCCAGGAGATGATTTTATAAAATCCTACCTGAAAGATCCACAGTTAAATGAGATACGGCTGGCAAAGGAATTTATAAAATTCAATGAACGATGCCTGGTTCGTCTTCTCGGGGATATGCATGCCAGTAATTTTGTGGTTGAAGTTATCCCGGACTTCGATGAGATCCATTACCGTATCCGGGCGATAGACTTTGATCAGCAATCATACGAAGGAAGACGGGCAATTTATATGCCACAATACTTTAAACAGAATAATCCGATTATTGAGCTTGGATTAAAGCACATGAAACCGGAGCTCGAATTACAATATCGGAAGGAAGAGCGATCACTTATTGCCACTAGAGTAAAATCAAGCGGTGTAAATCTCTATGCTTTGCTTAATACAATGACACGAGACACCATATCGACCCCTGAGAATATTGAAAGCCTAAAAAATGACCTGGCAAAATTATATAATGACAAAGAATTTCTTTCCTGTGTTAATATGGGAGAGATTGTTAAAGCCAGCCTTAAAATGGTATTCAAACAACCCATAAGAGATAAATACCATTTCGCGAAAAAGACTGCCCGATAGGTTATTTAATGCTCTTCTAATTTAGTAATTTTGGTAAAAATTAAAGTCAAGCATCATGTTTACAGGTATCGTCGAGGGAATGGGTAAAATTAAAGATATCAGGAAAGAAGGTACAAATTATATATTTTTTATAGAATCAGATTTTTCAAATGAATTGTCAGTGAATCAAAGTGTTTCACATAATGGTGTTTGCCTTACGATCACTGGGATTGAAAATGGCGCTTACACTGTTACCGCAGTTCGGGAGACCTTACTAAAAACCAACCTTGGAGATCTCAAAACAGGTGATTTTGTAAACCTTGAGCGAAGCATGTCAACCGCGTACAGGTTTGACGGTCATATAGTACAGGGTCATGTTGACCAGACTGGGGTATGCACAAAAGTTGAAGAGGTAGATGGCAGCTGGCTCTTTGATTTCGAATATGATTTTGATTCCACCGGGAATTTCCTGGTTGAAAAAGGATCAGTTTGTATCGATGGAGTTAGTTTAACAGTTTTTAATTGTAAAAATGGAAGTTTCACGGTAACGATAATCCCACATACCTGGCAGGTGACTAATTTCCAATTTATAAAAGTAGGAAGCAGGGTAAACCTTGAGTTTGATGTAATTGGGAAATACATTCAGAAACTATTTTCAGACGGATATCAGGATTATTTGAAAGATAAACTAAAATAATCTGGAGAGAGGCATCTTATTTATAATAAATCCAAATAGTTGATAGATTTTAAAACTGACATTTATCACCTTTTTCCAGTTAGTTCTGATCTATTTTTACAATCTAAAAAATAGGGCCTAAGGCATAATTTTAAATAGAAATAAATTTTTTAAAATAATTTGATTAGATCAAATGAAAGACAAAACATTTGTAACTATTGATGGTAATGAAGCTGCTGCTTACGTTGCCTATCGTTTAAACGAAGTTTGCGCAATTTATCCAATTACTCCATCCTCAAATATGGGGGAATGGGCTGATGAATGGGCTGCAAAAGGAATAAAAAATATTTGGGGGGAAATCCCAACAGTATGTGAAATGCAAAGTGAAGGTGGTGCAGCCGGCGCTGTTCACGGATCCCTTCAAGCTGGAGCATTGACCACTACTTTTACTGCTTCCCAGGGTTTATTACTAAAGATCCCGAATATGTTTAAAATAGCAGGGGAGTTAACTTCTACTGTTTTCAATATCTCAGCAAGGTCTCTTGCAACACATGCTTTATCTATTTTCGGTGACCATAGTGATGTTATGTCAGCCAGAAGTACCGGATTTGCCATGTTAGCAGCTGGCTCAGTTCAGGAAGTTATGGATATGGGTGTGATAGCTCAGGCATCGACATTAAAAGCACGCGTACCCATCCTTCATTTTTTTGATGGATTCAGAACATCACATGAAGTACAAAAAATAGAGTTAGTTAGTGATGAACATATGGGCGAAATGGTAACGGATGATATGGTAAAAGCCCATAGAGATAGGTCATTATCACCTGACCGGCCGGTCATAAGGGGAACGGCACAAAATCCGGATGTATTCTTCCAGAATCGTGAAACCAATAATCCATTTTATGAAAAATGTGCTGATATCGTAGAAGAAGAAATGGATAAATTTGCGACACTGACAGGCCGACAATATAAACCATTCGACTATCACGGACCAAAAGATGCTGAGAAAATAATTGTTCTGATGGCATCAGCGATAGAAACAGTACAGGATACCGTTGATTACCTTAACAGCCAGGGAGAAAAAGTAGGCCTTATCAAAGTTCGATTATACAGGCCATTTGATATCAAGAGGTTTATGGAAGCTATTCCTGAATCAGTCAAGTCCATATCTGTTCTTGATAGAACCAAAGAACCCGGAGCCACCGGGGAACCTTTATACCTTGATGTGATAAATGCACTGACTGAAGGATTAAGTGAAGGGTATGGCAAACTTAAGACCATGCCTAAGGTAATTGGTGGTCGATATGGCCTCTCTTCCAAAGAATTTACACCAGCTATGGTGAAAGCAGTTTTTGATAATTTAAGTGCAGAGAAACCCAAAAAGCATTTCACTATTGGAATCAAAGATGACGTATCAAATACAAGTCTGGATTTCGATCCCGATTTCGATATTGAATCTGATGATGTTGTCAGAGCCATGTTTTATGGTCTGGGGGCAGACGGAACAGTAGGTGCTAATAAGAACTCTATAAAAATTATTGGTGAGAATACTGAGAACTATGCACAGGGATATTTTGTATATGACTCCAAAAAAGCTGGTTCAGTAACTACCTCCCACCTGAGATTCGGGCCAAAGAATATTTTAGCTCCCTATCTTATCACAAAGGCGAATTTCGTTGCATGTCATCAATCGGTTTTTCTTGAGAAGTTTAACATGGTGCAAAACCTGGTTGATGGTGGGACTTTCCTGATTAACTCACCTTTTGATAAGGATGAGTTATGGAATAATATTCCCCTATCGATTCAGCAAACGATTATAGACAAGAAGATCAAGGTCTATGCAATCGATGCACAGAAAGTAGCAGAAGAAAGCGGAATGGGTAGAAGGATCAACACGGTGATGCAGGTATGTTTCTTTGCAATTTCCGGAATTCTACCTAAAGATGAAGCTATTGCAGCCATCAAAGATTCCATCGTCAAGACTTATGGCCGAAAAGGGGAAATGATTGTGAATATGAATCTTAAGGCCGTTGACAATACCCTTGAACACCTTTTTGAAGTTGAATTACCCAAATCACCAATCGGTAATCTGAAATTGAAACCACCAGTTCCTGAAAACTCTCCCGATTTTGTAAAAAACGTTCTTGGAGAGATAATCGCCGGAAGAGGAGACGATATTCCCGTAAGTGCCTTTCCAACCGATGGAACCTGGCCCACGGGCACTACCAAATATGAAAAGCGTAACATAGCTTTGGAAATCCCAACGTGGGATGAAGAAACCTGTACCCAATGTGGTAAGTGTTCCTTTGTATGTCCTCATGCTACGATCAGGATGAAGGTCTATGATCCGAAACATCTTGAAAATGCTCCAGAAACCTTTAAGTCTGTTGATGTAAGAAATAAGGAATTCAAAGAAATGGGCTTTAAATATACCATTCAGGTTGCCCCGGAAGATTGTACAGGTTGCGGAGTTTGTGTGGAGGTCTGCCCTGCCAAAAACAAACGGGATAAGAGTAAGAAAGCACTGGTTATGGAGCCCCAGCTGCCACTCAGGAACCAGGAGGCCAAGAATTGGGATTTCTTCCTGAATATACCCGACCTTGACAGAAACTTGATAGGATTAAACAGTATTAGGACCCAGCAACTTCAGGAGCCATTGTTTGAATTTTCAGGTGCCTGTACAGGTTGCGGGGAAACGCCTTACGTTAAACTCGTTTCACAATTATTTGGAGACAGGGCTATTATTGCGAATGCCACAGGATGCTCTTCAATTTACGGTGGGAACTTACCAACCACTCCATGGACTAAAAATAAAGACGGTCGTGGACCTACCTGGTCAAATTCATTGTTTGAGGACAATGCTGAATTTGGTCTTGGATACCGGTTGGCCATCGATAAACAAAATGAAGCAGCCACCACATTATTGAAGGAACTCGGTTCAGAAATTGGTGAAGATCTGGTAACAGATATTATTAATGCAGATCAATCTGAGGAACCCGGGATCTTTGAACAAAGAGAACGGATTGAAATATTAAAAGATAAATTGGGGGCAATTAAATCTCCGAAGTCAGCTCAATTATTGAATGTAGCCGATTACCTGGTAAAGAAAAGTGTATGGATTATGGGTGGTGACGGCTGGGCTTACGATATAGGATATGGTGGCCTAGACCACGTAATTGCATCCGGTAAGAATGTTAACATTCTTGTCCTGGATACAGAAGTATATTCTAACACAGGAGGCCAGACATCCAAGGCGACACCTTTGAGTGCCATTGCTAAATTCTCTGCCAGTGGTAAACCTACCTTTAAGAAGGACCTGGGGATGATGGCCATGGCATATAATACTGTATATGTAGCAGTAGTAGCCATGGGTTCAAAAGATGAGCAAACACTGAAAGCATTTATTGAAGCGGAGAAATTCAATGGCCCCTCAATAATTATAGCTTATTCACATTGTATAGCGCATGGTATTGATATGTCTGCTCCATTGAAGCATCAGAAAGCAGCGGTTGACTCCGGTCAATGGATCCTTTACAGATATAATCCGGATAACCTGAAGGAAGGTAAAAATCCACTGACCCTGGATTCAAGACCTCGGCCTAATACAAGCGTGGCTGATTATATGATGATGGAAAACAGGTTTAAAATGTTGACAAAAAGTAAGCCTGCATTAGCCAAGGAATACATGAAGATGGCTCAGGAAAATGCTACAGAAAGATGGAAATATTTCAAATATTTAGCGGATAAACAATACGATAATGTTATCGTTCAAAACTAAATGTTATATTTAAGATAAGAATTCGAAAAATTGAAAATTTTATAATATGGATTTGAAAACCAAATACCTGGGAATGACATTGAGGTCACCAATAGTTGTATCAGCTTCCCCTTTGTCAGAATATACCCAAAACATTAAAATGATGGAGGATGCCGGGGCCGGAGCAGTGGTTCTTTATTCACTTTTTGAAGAACAAATCAGGCTCGAACAACAGGAACTTCATTACCATACCACTACAGGTACAGAAAGTTTTGCAGAATCATTATCCTATTTTCCGGAACCAGAAGAGTATAAGGTAGGGCCGGAAGAATATCTGCAACACATACAGGATGCTAAAAAAGCCGTAGATATTCCGATTATTGCAAGTCTCAATGGAAGCACTATTGGTGGATGGACAGAATATTCCAAAGAAATGGAGAAGGCAGGTGCTGATGCCATCGAGTTAAACGTTTATTACATTCCATCAGATACCACATTATCTGGTTCAAATGTTGAACAAACATATATTGATATATTGAGATCCGTTAAATCAGCAGTAGATATACCTGTATCTATTAAATTGAGTCCTTTCTTTTCAAATATGGCTAATATGGCCGAAAGATTGGATGATGCCGGTGCCAATGGGCTGGTTCTCTTTAACAGGTTCTATCAGCCTGATATAGATCTTGAGGAGTTTGAGGTTACACCAAACGTACAGTTAAGCACCTCCCAGGCTATGCGGCTTCCCATGCGATGGATTGCCATACTTAAAGATAAGATAGCAGCAGATCTGGCGGCTACAAGTGGAGTCCATACAGGGATCGATGTAGTAAAAATGCTACTTGTTGGTGCGAACGTTACTATGCTTTGTTCTGCTTTATTAAAGCATGGAATATTTCATATTCAGAATGTTGAAAAACACCTGATTGAATGGATGGAACAAAACGAGTATAATGCAGTTGAGGAAATGATCGGGGCGATGAGCCAGCAGAAATCATCTGATCCAAGTGCGTTTGAGCGGGCGCAATATATGAAGGCATTGACATATTATAAATTATAGTCTATATTAGAGACATTGTTTTCAAAGAGCACATCCGGAAATTCAATAAATTTGAATGGAGTGCTCTTTTTCTTTTTTTTTAATGTTTATACACTTATAAAGTTTGACCTATGAGTAAGACTGTTGAACACCTGGATGAAGTAACAGTTCGTTTTGCTGGAGATTCAGGTGATGGTATGCAGTTAATTGGTACACAGTTTTCTGATACTTCTGGTTTTGCCGGGAATGAGGTGAATACCTTCCCGGATTACCCTTCTGAAATCAGGGCCCCCGAGGGTACCCTGTATGGGGTAAGTGCATTTCAGGTTCATTTTGGCACCAAGAATATAAAAACTACCGGAGATTTTATCGATGTCTTGGTAGCAATGAATGCATCATCGCTGAAAGTGAATCTTCCAAATTTAAGGGAGCATGGAATTATCATCGTAAATACTGGTGGATTTGATGAGAAAAATCTGAAGCTTGCTGCTTATAGCTCCAATCCATTGGAAAATGGAAGTCTTGAAAAATATCAGGTATTTGCTATTGATATGTTTGATGAGATCAAGAAGGAACTTGATGGTCTCAACCTGAATCCCAAGCTAATCAAGAGAACGAAGAACATTTTTGCCCTTGGAATAGTTTACTGGATGTTTGACAGACCTATTGAGCCCAGCGTAGCCTGGATCAATAAGAAATTCAAAGGGAAGGAGGATGTTGTATTAGCCAATGTAAAGGTATTGAAAGCAGGATGGAATTTTGCTGAAAAGAATCCTGTATTTAAAAAACAATACCAGATCAAGAGAGCATCCCTCGAACCAGGGAAGTATCGCAACATTACTGGTAATGAAGCAGTCGCTTTAGGCCTTGTCGTTTCATCCAGGAAAGCCAATATACCTTTGTTTTTAGGTTCATACCCGATAACTCCTGCATCGGAAATACTACATGCCATATCCGGATATAAAAAATATGGTGTAAAGCATCTTCAGGCCGAGGACGAAATTGCAGGAATCACCAGTGCCATAGGAGCTGCTTTTGGAGGATATCTGGCTGCAACAACTACTAGTGGTCCTGGATTATCTCTTAAAACAGAAGCTATTGGTCTTGCCATTATTACAGAGCTTCCATTGGTAATTGTGAATGTCCAGAGAGCTGGCCCAAGTACTGGATTGCCTACCAAACCTGAGCAGGGTGATCTTCTACAGGCAATGTATGGCAGACATGGCGAGGCTCCAATGCCGGTATTGGCTGCAGCTAGTGCATCAGATTGTTTTAAAATGACAGTTGAAGCGGCCAGACTTGCATTAAAATATATGACCCCGGTAATCTTACTAACGGATGGTTATATCGGACAAGCGACAGAGCCCTGGAAGATACCTGAAATGGAAGAATTACCGGACCTTACACCGGAATTTGCCAAGGATGCAAAGACCTATGCACCTTATAAGCGCGATCCTGAAACTTTAAGCAGACCATGGGCCATACCTGGCGTCCAGGGTTTGGAACACAGGATCGGAGGTCTTGAGAAAGCAGATGTTACAGGACATGTAAGTCATGATCCGATGAACCATCAAAAAATGGTTGAATTACGAAAGCAAAAGGTTGAAGGCATTGTAAATGATATTCCCGAACTTGAAGTAACAGGTGATCCGGAAGGGGATCTTTTGGTACTAAGCTGGGGGAGCACCTATGGTGCGGCAAAAACAGCATATGACAAACTGATAGATGAAGGTCATAAGTTGTCTTTTGTTCATCTGAAATATATTCATCCATTCCCAAAAAATCTGGGAGAGATTTTGTTTAGTTTTAAACGTATATTCATCCCTGAAATGAATATGGGTCAATTGAAGACAATTATTCAATCTACTTATTTGGTGCCAGTCATTGGAATGCATAAAGTACAAGGAAAACCATTTAAGGCCATTGAGATTGAAGAAAAAATTCGTGAATTATTAAACCAAAAGGAGAACTAAGCTATGAAAACCATTCTAAACAATATTATAGATAAGCCTCATGAAGGTGAAATAAAATATACTCCCAAGGATTTTAAACCTGATGTGGATGTACGCTGGTGTGCCGGATGTGGCGCCTATGCAGTCCTATCCCCAGTTCAAAGGATCATGCCGGAATTAGGAATACCAAAGGAAAAAATTGTCTCAGTTTCCGGGATAGGCTGCTCCGGAAGATTTCCTTATTATATGGAAACCTATGGATTTCACTCAATTCATGGCCGTGCCCTGGCTATAGCTTCAGGTCTGAAGATAGCACGTCCCGATCTTAGTGTCTGGGTAGCTACCGGTGATGGGGATAACATGAGTATAGGTGGAAACCATTTTATACATACATGCAGAAGGAATGTGGACCTGAATATTATGATGTTTAACAATGAAGTATACAGTTTGACCAAAGGGCAGTATTCACCTACGTCTCATAAAGGACAAATCACAAAATCCTCACCTTTAGGTGTTTTGGATGATCCTTTCAATCCAACATCCCTGGCTTTGGGTGCTGGCGCTACTTTTGTGGGCAGAGGTCACGATAAAGACAGAAAATTACTTCAATATTTACTCGATAGGGCCGCCAGACATAAAGGCACATCCTTCCTTGAAATTTATACAAACTGCCGGATCTTTAATGACGGGGCATTTGAAGAATTCACGAGCAAGGATACCAGGGAAGAGACTACCATATGGCTGGAGGATGGAAAACCTTTGATATTTGGAGCAAACAGGGATAAGGGAATAATTTTAGATGGATATACCCCGAAGGTAGTTTCAATCAATAATGGATCTTACTCTGTAGACGATTTGCTGGTACATAACGAAAAGGATTCGACACTGGCTTTAATACTCTCAGACATGTCATTTAACCCGGAACTTCCCCGACCAATGGGCATTTTCCAGAGCCTTGAAAAGTCATCCTATGATGAGCGGGTTGAGGATCAGATAGAATATGAAATAAAAACTAAGGGAGAAGGAAATCTGGAGGAATTATTGTTAGGAGAATCATTCTGGGAGATCAAATAAACCGTAAAATAGAAAAAGAACACTGGTCAGACACCAGTGTTTTTTTGTGCTGGTTTGATTTGAATGTCTAATTGCTGTAACATACAAACCTTAATTATTTGCCAGTATTTTGAAAGATGAAGTATTTAAGTTTATTTCTTATGATCTCTTTTCAATCTATAGCTCAAGACTTTGATTGGCAGGGCCACCGCGGATGCCGGGGCATAATGCCTGAAAATTCACTACAGGCATTTGAAAAAGCACTTGAATTAGGAGTAAATACCCTGGAAATGGATGTGGTAATAAGTGAAGATGGTGAAGTTATTGTATCTCATGATCCCTGGATCTCTCCGGATTTTTGCCTAGGACCAGGTGAAAAATCTATAGAAGGTGAAGTCGCTGACTGGCCAAATATTTACCACCTTACGTATGAGGAGATCTTAAACTATGATTGTGGATCCAAAGGAAATTTAAAATTTCCGGATCAAAGTAGACAGGCAGCCTTTAAGCCCAGGTTGTCTGATGTATTTAGAATGGCTGAAAAATATTGTAAGGATCATCGTCGTAACGAGATTTATTATAATATTGAAATCAAATCAAATCCTAAATGGGATGGTATATATCATCCTGATTATTATGATTTTTCGGACATTGTATACAAAACCATTGATGCATTTGTGCCCTGGGAGAGGGTAAATATACAATCATTTGACCACCGGATATTACAGTATTATCATAAAATGTATCCTGATGTTACATTAGCAGTCCTTGAGGAATCTGATCAGGATGTTGAAAAAGTAATTGAGTTACTTGGGTTCAAGCCTGAAATTTACAGCCCTCATTTTAAATTGGTGAGGCCGAAAAAAGTTAAATGGCTGCATGACAATGGAATAAAAGTTATTGTCTGGACGGTGAACACCATTGAGGATATGGAGAAAATGATAGCGCTAGGAGTAGATGGAATAATTACAGATTACCCAAATCTTATAGAGGAATTGAGCAGTGAAAAATAATTAATACCTTACCATTGTGAATTTTTATTCATTATTCCGGTTTAAATCATTAGTCCAGTATATCTGCTAAATAAATCTTATTATATTTAAGAATATACTTTTATAAACCTATATTCTTTCAAAAATTTAAAGGAAAATCCAATTAAGTTTCTAATGGTTTTTTGTAAAAACGAGTTTCTAAATTCATCTGATATAATTAAATCAATTGAAAAATATTTAAACATAAATTTTCATACAAATCCAGTTTTATGTGGATTTAAGCAATTACTTATTTCTTTATTTGCAGTTATCATTGTTTCATGTTCACAACCACCCCCGGAAAATTCAAAAGGTCCACTTCGAATAAGTAAATCCAATCCTAGATATTTTACTGATAAAAGCGGAATTGCAGTATATCTCACCGGATCTCATACCTGGAATAATTTAGTTGAAATGAATTCAGATCAGTCAACTGAAAAATTTGATTTTGAGGGCTATATCGAATGGATGAAAGGGTATAACCATAACTTTATTCGGCTATGGGCTTGGGAGCTTATGACTTGGGATACAAGGGGCAATAGAGAAGAAGATGCCCAAGTCTTTACTGTATCTCCACAACCCTGGAAACGAACTGGCCCTGGGGATGCTTTGGATGGAAAACCGAAATTTAATTTGGAAAGATTTAATCCTGAATATTTTGAGCGTTTAAAAGACCGCGTCAGCATTGCAGCTGATAGTGGTATTTATGTATCAGTCATGATATTTGAAGGTTGGGGCCTTCAATTCTCTCCAAACGCCTATGAAAATCATCCTTTTCATCCAGAGAATAACATAAATGGGATCTCTGGTGATGCCAATGGAGATGGAAGTGGTGTAGAAATACATACTCTCGGAAATGAAATGATTACTGCAATACAAGAATCCTATACTAAAAAAGTTATAGAGACGGTTAATGAATTTGATAACGTGTTGTATGAGATCTCTAATGAAAACCATCCACATTCGACGGAATGGCAGTATCACATGATCAAGTTTATTAAAGAAATCGAAACAAATATGCCTAAACAACATCCGGTGGGGATGACATTTCAGTATAAAGGCGGGAGTAATCAAACTTTATACGACAGCCCAGCTGACTGGATATCCCCAAATCATGATGGTGGTTATCGTGATGATCCGACGCCGGGAGATGGTTCTAAAGTGGTGATAACAGATACGGATCATTTATGGGGAATCGGAGGAAACACAAAATGGGTTTGGAAAAGCTTTCTTCGGGGACTAAATCCAATATTTATGGATCCTTATGAAGCAAAAGTATTACGGGGATCTTTTGATTCGGCCTGGGTTGAGCCATTACGTAAAAGCCTGGGGTATACACTGATGCTTTCACGAAAGATGGACCTGATCAATATGGTACCAGAACCTGATTTTGCAACTTCAGGATATTGCCTTGCCAATCCTGGAAAGGAGTATCTTGTATACCTGCCTGATAGTCTGGAGGTAACAATAGATTTAACTGATTTCCCAGGGACCTATGAAATAGAATGGTTTGATCCGGCTAATGGTGTGTTCAGAGAAGATGAGATCATAGTAGGTGGTTATAAAGTGAGAATGACTTCACCCTTTGAAACTGAAGGTTCAGTGCTACATATAGATTAGGTGAAATGTTAAAAAATAACACAATACTCTCCTAAAAACTATATTTATAGAAAGAGGATTGTATTGATTTAAAAATTGATCTTATTGTCTGATTACTTTTTGTGTGTAAACACTACTGTTATTACCACTTTCCGCAAACATCCTGATAAGGTAGATGCCCCGGTTTGAAATACCTTTACCATCCATCAAATTCCAGGTAATGGTATAATATCCCGGACTATACGTTTTATTAGTCAGTTGCTTAACTAAATTTCCAGTAATATCATACACGGATATATTGACATTATAATTGGGTTTACTATCAGGCAAGGTAAAAGGTATGGTGAGCTCATGTCTGAATGGATTCGGATATCCCTGTCCAAGAGTTAGCGTCGCAGGTTTTAATTCGTTATTTACAAAAGAATCATCACCAAAAATGATCCTGAATTGATCATTGCCAGAAGCATTAAAAGTATAAGATTTTACTTCCTTCATATTCACCAGTTTCTCAACACCTTTATGATTAAGAATTAAATTAAAATCATTTTCACCGAAATGTCTGTTATCCCAACTGATGGTTAAAGTCTGCGCCTGGGTAAAACTTCTAACCTCGAAATCCCAGATATATCTATCGGTGGTTTGAGTTACATCCTTACTGAATTTATCATATATTTCTTCAGGATGGTTAAAAACCAATTCGAATGGAATAATTTCTTTAGGAACTGGCAGAAGAGCCTCATCATGCCTGTCTTTACCCTCAATTGCTTCCGGATGCATTCCAATCCCGGAAAGGTTATGTGAAACAACTCCATTTGAAACTTTAAGACCGGCAATCCAGCTATTTTCATTGAGCGCGTTCTTCTGTACAGAATTTATATATTGACCAATTCTTGCATTTCGTACGATGTCAGGTTTAACATTTACAGTAATAGGCTGAACACCTTCAAGGAAAACAAATCCTCCCCGGTACCTTGGGATAATCCTACCCTCAGAAAGGGAATCCCTGTTGAACAGCTTAACTCTGCCAATATTAAGGTTCTGGTTATCAATAATCACAGCATCCCAATTGATATCCATGTCATATGGATTCCCGATTTGATTCCAACCAGGATTAAGATCAATCTGGAATCCGGTTACACTATCTATGGGTATCGTTCGTCCTTCCCCGGTCGTTATATCAGTTGGTTCACGTACAATGAGCCAATAACCCAATCCCGGATCGATATTTGTAAAACCCTTTTTGTATTCATCAGTCGTGCCATCATTGTAATGAAATAGCCTCCAGTATTTGATGTCATATTCATCGAGTTCATCAAAAACAGCTTCGGCATTTGTATTCTGGAGTCTGAGTGGAACCGAGATGATCTGATATTGATTGACCGTTTCCCCGAATCTAAGGTTTGGGATTGCGGGAAAGTTTGCATCATAGTGAAGGACCACTTGCTTTTTTGGCAGTGATATAATGGCGCCGGATGTATCCATAGCCTGGAAATAATAGTATAAACCAACATTTCCGGCCATTTCCTTAGATATATCAATCTGAAAGGTGCCCAGATAACCCGGTACCAATATGCTTGACCAGTTTTCCTCTTCAACCTTTCTATAATAAAAAGTAGCGTAATCGATATTTTCATATTCAAGGGATATGGCACTTACTTCAATAGTTTCCTGACTCATCGGAAACTCTTCCGGACTGTTTAGATAATTAAATTCTGAACCTATGGAAATATAAACTGTCCATGTTTCCTGAGTGACATTATCCTCGGCGATCACCGTATAAACTACAGGATTTGTAAAGTTATTGGGTGTTACATTACTTATTTGAAGAATATCGTTCACATAGGCAGTTGCACCATAGGAAAGTTCAAAGGAGGTGACCAGATTCTCAATTTGTGTATCGGTTATAACCGCAAGGTAAATACTATTTTTTACCGTATCAATGACAGCGTCTCCTATTTGATCTTCAACACTATAGCTTAGGAAGTCCGTTGAACTTGAGGGCAGCTTGTTTTCAACCCGAACAATCCAATCCTGAACAGTTACCCCATCACCAGCCAGTATCGTATACACTACGGTTTCAGAGAAATCATTAATACTAACCCCACTTTCCTGAACAATATCTCCGATATACGCAGAAGCTAAAGGTGATATTGTGAATTCGGCTATCAGATTGGTAAGATCAATGCCATATCCTACTTCAATATCCACTGTGTGATTTATGTTATCGACAACCGCAGGGCCGAATTGCTGTTCAAAACTAAAACTTAAAATATCGGTCTGGTTGTTCGGTAATACGTTTATCAATATATCATACTCGGTGGTACTTAAATCCCCAGCGGTGACAGTATAGGTTATGGGATTGTTAAAATTATTGGGCGTCACTCCACTTTCCTGTTCTACGCCTTGTACATAAGTAATCGCTTGTTGAGGAAGTTCGAATGTTGCTATGAGATTTTCCAGTTCGGTGCCATACAGCATATCTATAGCTATAGTATGATCCACAGTGTCAATAATCGCGGGGCCAACTTGTTGGGGCAAGGTATAGGATAAGAAGTCTTTCTCTGTATTTCTTGCCTCAGTGACAGTAATTGTCCATTCTTTTCTGGTATTATCCCCTGCTATAATGACATAGGTAATTGGCGCGGAAAAATCGTTTTCAGTAATCCCGCTTAACTGTTCTACATTATCAATATATGCTGTAGCCTGGGCAGAGAGTATAAAATTGGCAATAAGATTTGATATGTCCGTTCCGAATCTGACTTCAATATCCACCCTTGCTCTTTGGGGATCGATCACAGCAGCACTTTGTTGTTCCAGAAAACTGAAAGAAATAAAATCCGCCTCACCATTTGGTAGCTCACCGACACTAATGTTCCATTCCCGAACCAGGTTTCCATCATATGATGTTACTGTATATATCAAGGGATTTGAAAAATCATTTGAAGTTATCCCGCTTTCCTGGATAATTCCATCAACTTCCGCAGTTGCCCCATAAGAAAGTGTAAAATTACTGACAAGATTCGTGAGGTCGGTACCATATGGCATATTGAGTTCGACTGTGTAATTATTCTGATCAATATTTGATTCTCCGACCTGTCCAGGAATATTGAAGGAAACTATATCTGCTTCAGGTTCGGGAGCAATAGTTACTGTAACTATCCAGTCTTGTCTTGTTCTACCATCTTCGGCAATTACTCTGTATGTAACGGGATTAGTAAAGTTATTGGCAGTTACTCCGCTTTCCTGCTGCCAGAAATAATTTACATAGGCTGTAGCTCCATATGACAATTCAAAGGTAGCTACAAGATTCCGCAGATCTGTCCCAAATGCAACTTCAATATTTATTCTGTGCCCGTCGGTATCAATATCAGCTGGACCTGTCTGTTCCGGAAAGCTATAGGAAAGGAAATCAGTAGCTATATTCGGAGCAATTGTGACAGTAACAATCCAATCCTGAGTTGTTTCTTCATCTTCAGCCACCACGGTATAAACCACCGGATTGGTGAAATCATTAACAGTAACTTTGCTTTCCTGCAGTACACCATTTATATATGCTGTAGCCTTCTTGGAAAGTCTAAATTCAGCAATAAGTTGAGTTAGATCTGTACCATATTCAACTTCAATATCAACAGTGCCATCATTATCATCAATAATGGCGTCTCCAGTTTCCTGAGGAAACTTGAAATCCCGTATTTCCGTATTATCGCTCTGGGGATAGG
>CBDUBA010000003.1:0-117201 GCA_965365275.1 uncultured Cyclobacteriaceae bacterium
CTGTAGCCGCCAAGGTGGAAGACGGAACACCCTGCTGTGACTGGGTGGGTGAGAACGGAGCCGGCCATTTTGTGAAAATGATCCATAATGGGATCGAATATGGCGATATGCAATTGATCTCCGAAGCTTATTATATCATGAAGAACCTGCTGGAGATGTCGCATGATGAAATGCACCAGGTATTCAAAGAATGGAACGAAGGGGAACTCGACAGCTATCTTATCGAGATCACACGCGACATACTCGGTTTCAGAGATGAGGATGGGGAACCAATGGTGGAAAAGATTCTGGATAAGGCAGGCCAGAAAGGTACCGGAAAATGGACAGGCATTGCGGCCCTTGATCTCGGTATTCCTTTGACACTTATCGTGGAAGCGGTATTCGCACGATGCCTGTCAGCATTAAAAGATGAAAGAGTTGTTGCTTCAAAAGAAATCTCAGGTCCTGTTGTTCAATTTACCGGCGATAAAAAGGAATTCATTGAAGATCTCAGAAAAGCACTGTATGCCTCTAAAATCGTATCCTATGCACAGGGGTATGCCCTGATGCGGGCTGCAGCGGAAGAATACGGATGGGATCTAAACTATGGTGGCATTGCCCTGATGTGGCGTGGTGGCTGTATTATCCGATCGGTCTTCCTTGGTAAGATAAAAGAAGCCTTCGATAAGGACAAGGGACTGAAGAACCTGATGCTGGATCCTTTCTTCAAGGAAAAAGTAGAATCCTCCCAGCAGGCATGGCGAAATGTAGTGGCTACTTCAGTCGCAAATGGAATTCCGGTTCCTGCTTTCTCTGCGGCACTAGCATATTTTGACGGGTATCGAAGTGAGAACCTCTCCGCGAATATGTTACAGGCGCAGCGTGATTACTTTGGTGCGCATATGTATGAAAGGGTTGACAAACCGAGAGGTGAGTTCTTCCATACCAACTGGACCGGACGTGGTGGAGATACCGCCTCATCGACGTACCAGGTTTAGGAAGAATTAATTCTTTATAGAAAACGGACTTCTCCAGATGATCTATGCTTTGAAAAAAGAACAAAGCTGATTCAAAGGATCATTTTAAGAAGCCTTATTAAAAAATATTATTCAATAATTTCCGGTTCTAACTCTTTAGGATCGGGAATTATCTGGAATTTTAAGTAAACGAAATTATCCGGGTTCCTTCCTCAACGGAGTTATCTGGAATCTTAAGTAAACGAAATTATCCGGATTCCTTTCTCAACGGAGTTATCTGGATTCTTAGGTAAACGAAATTATCCGGGTTATTTCGTCAATGGAGTTATCTGGATTCTTAGGTAAATGGAATCATCCGGGTTCTTTTGTGAAGACTGAACGATTATGCCGTGATCTAAAGTCGAAAGGCGAAATAATACACAGTAAGATCTGTTCAGTTTGTTAGATTACTAAAGTAAAATAGAAACATAGCATGAGTGTAACGATCAAAGACATAGCAAGAATCATTAATATGTCGCATACGACCGTTTCGCGGGCTTTAAATGACAGCCCCCTGATCAGCGAGGATACAAAATCAAAGGTCAGGGCCATTGCAGATAAGTATAATTACACCCCAAATGTAAATGCCAGGGGGTTGGTTTTAGCCAAAACGTATAATATCGGCCTTTTCTTCTCAACCATCAAAACAGGAACTTCTGCTGGTTTTTTCATGGATTCCGTGCGTGGGATCAACGAGGTCATTAAAGGAAATTATAGTTTATCCGTCGAGGGAGTAGATGATTTTAAAGATCTTTCAAAGGTCTCATCACGGTTTTTTGATGGTATTGTTCTGATGAGTCAGAGCCAGGAAGACGATCCCTTTATTCGTCATGTGATCAAGCATAGAATTCCTTTTGTTCTATTAAACCGGGAAATAGAGAACCCAAAAGCAACGACAATCCTGGCGGACGACCTGAAAGGAGCGTTTAAAGCTACTGAATGCCTGATCGCGAAAGGCCATAAAAAGATCGGTATCATTGAGGGTATTCCTGAATTCAAAAATACCCAGAGGAGAAAGGAAGGATTCCTGAATGCGCTCCGGGAATATGGAATTGAATATTTCCCATGTCTATCGGAAACTGGGAATTATGACCTTGATGGCGGTTACATGGCGATGAAAAGAATGCTGTCCTGTCCCGAAATTCCTTCAGCCGTTTTCTGTTTCAATGACGATATGGCTGTTGGTGCAATGCGGGCCATTCACGAGAAAGGTTTAAGAATACCCGATGATATATCACTGATCGGTTTCGATGATAGTGAATATGCGGCTTACCTTAATCCGGCACTGACCTCTGTCAGCAGACCCATTGAAATGATGTGTGTGGAAGGCGCAAAGGTCCTGCTTGAAAAAATAAATGGAAGCCAGCAAAAAAACAGAACAATATTTTTGAAGACTGAATTAAAAGAAAGAGATTCGGTGCGTAATTTAATTTAACCCAAAATCGCTATGGAATTACGTGTTGATCCATCTGCCAAAGGTTTGATTTTTGATCTCGATGGTACTTTACTGGACTCTATGCCCCTTCACTACCTGGCATGGAAAGAGATATGCCTGGAAAAACTAAATTATGATTTTACGGAAGAATTTTTTTATGCCCATGCCGGCGTATCATCTGATAATATTTTCAAAGAAATAAAAGAGATCACTAACCTGGATTTCATTCCGGGTGATCTTGCCAAGCAAAAGGAGAAGTTGTATGAAACCAAACTGGATCAACTTACACTGGTTCAACCCGTAGTGGATATTGCCATTGCATATCATAACAAACTGCCAAAATCAATCGGGACGGGAAGCCCGGCAGAAGGTTCCTGGATGGCCATAAGGGCTATGGGATTGGATAAATACTTTGATATTCTTGTTTCAAAAGAACATGTTCCTAATCCAAAGCCAGCGCCTGATACGTTCCTCAGGTGTGCCGAACTTATGGGTGTGGACCCGAAAGATTGCCAGGTATTTGAGGATGGTGATCCCGGATTACAGGCTGCCAGGACTGCTGGGATGATCGCTACAGACATACGGCCCTATGTAAACGGGAGGGGATATTAATTCCTGATTGATCATATTGAAATTCCTGCTTTACTGGATTTTCTATAGCTTAATTAGGCACTCTTTATGCAACTTAATTGCATTTTGCTTATATTTGAACCACGAAACCTGAAGAAATCTCATGATATTCAGTTGTCGGTGTTTTCCGGTTTATTATTTTTTGTTATAATCTGTCAATAAATTTTAGCATTAGGATGAAGTATAGTGATTATAAAAAACTGCTTAAAAATCACAATCTCAGGATTACCGATTGCAGGATCGACGTACTTGAGAAATTTCACGCCATGGATCATGCCCTCAGTTTTAAGGACCTGGAGGATGAACTGAGTGATTATGACCGGGTAACACTATACAGAACCCTTAATTCTTTTATTGATCGGGGATTATTACACCGGATACCTAATGATAGTGGAATGGCTACCTTCGGACTGTGCAGGGAAGATTGTACGGAAGAAGCACACCATCACGATCATGTTCATTTCAAGTGTAATATCTGCGGGCATGTAGAATGTCTTCCCAATTATCATACCCCTGTTATCGATCTTCCAGATTACAAGGTGGAAGAAAGTTACCTTATACTTAATGGGATTTGCAGGACATGCAGGGAAGAGTTGCAGCCTGCTAATTAGAATATTCCTTTGGTTGGGCTGGCGCCTGAGCAAGATCTACATCCTGCTAAGCACTCGCTAGCAATTTTTCCTTAAGAGGATAAGCACAACAAAAACCTCGCTATACTTAAGGGAAGTCACCGTAAATACTAGTGGGCAATAAATTTGCCAACTGGCAAGCACTAAATTTGAATATGTACCACCGTTCGGCTGATGGTCAGATTGCCCTGTTCATCCTTAACCTTTATGCTGAGCATTAAATGATCAACGCCTTCGCTGTTCAGCTCGTTGAGCTGCTCCTGAGAAAGGGTAAAATCAATGGACTCAAAAACCTTGTCAAGCAGTATTACACCGTCTGTCATGAAAACATCCAGTTCAGAACCTTCGTAATCAACATCGATCAGTGCATCGTGTTCATCCTGACTGGTTCTTCCATGGACGTTGATTTCAGACCTGTCCCGACTAATTCTACCATGGACATTCGCTGCCGATTCATCCTGACCGGTTCTCTCATTCAAGTTCATTACCGATTCACTCAAGCCTCTGTTCCCATGAATATGTTCATGTGATTCTTCGTGGTCTTCACCAAGCAGGATTTCCATCCAATGGAATCCACTATAAGTACCTGTGGTGGGATCAGTAACATCACCCTCCACATGAAAACGTACTCCTTCCTCAATTTCGAGCTCTCCTTCAACAAGATTGGTTATATTAACAACTGGCTGGCTGTCATTTGTGATCAATACTTCATATTCAACCGTACTGCCGTCCTGGTAATTTGTTGCGTTTCCTGCAGCATCTACAGCTTGTACAATGAAATGATAGGGACCTGCCATGGCATTTTCCGATATTAGAATATCATCGTCATGTTGGGCCGCAAACATTATATATCCTTCAGGAATGGTATAATTTTTTTTAAATATCCATCTTTCCAATCCCGGGTCATCTTTTGGCTGAGCGATCCTGCCATGTCCATGTCCGTCGAGGTTATCATGAACATCGATACTGTAGCTACCCAGTTCCATGTCATCAAAAATGGTAGCATCAAAAGTTACAAAATCCCCAGCTGCGAGTTCATCCCGTTCATGAGGTTCATGGACATCTATTTCAGGTGCGGTGATATCAATTAATCCATCACTACTGAATATACAACCCGTAAAAATGCTCGATATGAATAAGATGATAAGATTCTTCCTTCGCCACATAATCAATTTATCCTGATATTAATGCAAAACTAATTCAGTTTACGTATAAAAGCAACAGTGTTGCATAAATAAACCCATTAAATATAGAATTCACAATCAATAAACTAATCCGTTAAAAAATAGTTTCACCAGATAATATTTACTATGTATGAAATCCCCGATACATCAAAAAATCGCCTCGATCCTTATCTTAAATTTTTCTAACACTTATGGCCAGTTCACCTTCAGGAATTAACACATCCAAATGAACCATTTCATTTCCAACTTCGATGGTTTCTTCCTTTACAATCTCACCATTAACAGTGTTCATGTGTTTAACACTATATTGTCCGGAAGGTATATTCGCCTGAATGACAGACGAATCTGTAACGGATTGAAGAAAGATTGCATATTCCTGACCTGGATTGGATAGCACATAGGATATTAATCCCGGAGCATGGACAATGCTTGTATAATCGGGTTTAAGTGATACCAGGTTAAAGGAATGAATGTAATCGCTCAAGATTTTCAGCTGCTTCCGCAGGTTGACACTTCCACCACCAGGCGCATCATTTTCGAGCGTACCGTCCTCATATCCACTAAAAAAAGAATAATCCAGGTTATTGAAAAGTCCCCCCCCGGCATGTATAAACCGCCAGGCCTGTTTTCTGTAAACCTTATCTCCCGGACCCGCAAATCCCGACTCATCAAATCCTATCACCTTATTGTATCCATAATTCCAGGTTACCGACTCAGGCCAGTTGTAATGAAAATTGATGATACTGATATTATCTTCCACATGAGGAATAGGAACCTTAAAGTTCACATAATTCTGAGCAATAAGATGTTTCTTAGGCAGGCTTTCCTCCTCTTCCACAATAAACGAAGCGATCTTCTTCTGCCATTCCAGGGCATATTCATCCGCAAGATGTGCATTATAGGACCAATCCGCAGGATCAGGCAGGTTTTCCTTGTTGACGAGGTTCAGCACCGGCACCATATGATCGGACCAGGGTTCATTCTGAATTTCAAAAAAGAAATTATCAAATGTATTCAGCTCCTGCACCATTTTTCTTACAAATTTTTCCTGGAACTCCAGTAAAGTACCATTTTTCAGGGTCTGTGCATCAAAACGGTTAATTTCATGACTTATATTAATATTGTTTTCAGGATTCTGAGGCGAGATGTCCCAGTGTTCATCCCTGTAGATCGAAGAGAACAAGGTCACCTCCACGATTACATTTTTTTCTTCTGCTACGGTCATCAGATCTTTCAGACGCTCAAAATAGGCCTCATTCCAGGTGGATAGATCATAACGATACTTGCCGGAAAGATCATCAATAACAATCGCCCAGGGCGTGATTACCCGGTTTTCTTCAGGTGCAAGGGTGTTATAAGTTATACTGAAACTTTCTCCGGGGATCTCAAAATACGTACCGGTAAATATCCTGGTATAGTTCATGCCTTCAGCCCCCAGTGTTTCCAGGTATTTTTTATAATCAAAGTCAAGATTCAAAAGCGCACCGTAATGCTCTGCCGATGTTATAAGTACCAGAGGCTCACCTTTGTATAGAAAATAATGTGGATTATCAGGGTGCAGCTGAATGGGTCCCGATGCAGGAATATCAGAAGCTGAGGTAGCATCCTCAAATCCCCTTTTAAAATCAGAACAAGCGGAAAAAATGAAAATAAGCCCAATGACTAAAATATGCGTTCTCATGATATTAATTGAATAGAAATTATTAAAAACTTTTTGAATCCGGAATACCTGTTAGAAAGTACCTTCAAGAAAAAAATCTGTTGTATTACAGTAAATTTCAGAAAAATATCTGAAATCCACCTTATTTGTCTCAAGTATTCTCTGTAAACATAAAATAGCTGACCCTTCATCAACATTAAGGAAATCACTGATCTCCTTTGTAGCACTCATAGCCCTGATGCGCTGGCTGCCACCAAGAACTTTAATCTGATAAGAAGTACGCAATACCTCAAATAAGGATCTGTTCTCAAAGGATTTTTGAGTAAAGCGGGGTATATGAATATTTGGCAGATAACTGATCTCGTATAATACAGTATTGCCATCCACGATCCGTTGCCGCTCCAATTTTATGCACCCAACTTCCAGCTCTCTTTTATCCAGGTCAAAAAAGAAATTCTCCGGCCACTCTGAAATAGAAGGTTTGGAAATGGTCCTTGTTTGAAGATTATGTGGTCCCACCCCGCTCGTCGTCCCGTGAATAGATAATATTCCAATTCCTTTGGGAAGTGCCCTGACGATACTTCCTTTACCCTGGTGTTTCTTTATGTACCCGTCGCTCACAAGTTGCGATAAAGCCTGCCGTACGGTGGGGCGTGTAACGAGGTGTACGGCGCACAGTTCATTCTCAGAAGGCAGAAGATCGCCTTCTTTATATAAACCGTTAATAATATGGGCTCTCAATAACTCATATAACCTGCGGTGCTGAGGAAGACTATCTTCCCTCATACTAAATTATTCTTTAATTAATTGTTAAATTTTACCAAATTACTTGTAATTACAAGTTAAATAAATTTATTTTACAAAACATAATTTTTAGTGATTTTTTGTGTTTTTATAATAGCTTGTATTTACAAGTAAAATAAAAAAGAATTATGGCTACACCCGTAATAATGCCACGTCAAGGCCAATCTGTAGAGAGTTGCATCTTCAGCGAATGGTATCTTAAGACCGGAGATGAAGTTAATAAAGGAGACCTCCTGTTTGCCTATGAAACGGATAAAGCTGCTTTTGAAGGGGAAGCTCCTGAAGACGGGATACTTCTTGCTGTATTTGCAGAACCCGGTGATGCAGTAGATGTACTGGAAAATATCGGCGTCATTGGTCAGCCAGGTGAGGATATTGAACAATTCAGGCCGGGTATTCCCAAGGGCACTGGAGCTGAAGCTGAACTATCTGAACACGAGGGTTCAGACCCTGAAAGTTCAGAACCTGATAATTCGGGCCGCGGAATGACAGGTGCCAGCCTTGAAGGTTCAGGACCTGGAATAGCAGATTCTGGCACTGAAAATTCCGGGGTTGATACAGAAGGTTTCAGAATTGGAACAAAAAGTTCCCGAAGTGAAACAGAAAGTTCCGGCATCGAGGCTGAAAGGGCAACTGGACAGGCCAATGCATTTGAACAGGGCAATGGCGAAATCAAAATATCACCCAGAGCCAGGAAAGCGGCAGGTGATCACCATGTAAACTATACCGGCATAAAAGGAACCGGGCCGGAAGGAAGGATAATTGAAAAAGACATCCTGAACAAGCTAAAAGACATTCCTAAATCCACACCCCTGGCCAGATCGATCTCTTACGAAGATCATATCGACTTACCGCGAACCGGAAGTGGCTCAGGTGGTAAAGTCATTGCTGAAGATGTAAAACACTCAAAACCAGACCATGCTAGCGGCAAATATGAAGATATAAAGATCTCAAACATCAGGCGGATCATTGCTGAAAATATGCACGCCTCCCTGCAAAACACGGCCCAACTTACACTGCATTCCAGCGCGGATGCAAGAAAGATCAAGTCTTTACGCTCCGTATTTAAGAAAGAAGCAGAGGAGGGCTTAAAGCCAAACATCACCATAAACGACCTGGTCTCTTATGCAGCTGTCAAGACCCTTATCCATCATCCGGAGGTAAATGCTCATTTTCTGGGCGATTCAATAAGGCAATTTCGTGATGTTCATATAGGTTTTGCAGTTGACACAAAACGGGGTCTGATGGTTCCTACCCTGAAAAATGCGAACCACCTTAAGCTCGAGGGATTTGCCATCCAGATGAAAGAACTGGCTACACAGGCTCAATCCGGTAAGATCGATCCTGAATTGCTGACCGGTGCGACTTTCACTATCACCAACCTGGGGGCTTTCGGAATAGAAATGTTTACCCCGATACTCAATCCCCCGCAAGTGGCGATACTGGGTTTAAATACAATCACTATGCATCCATCCCCCCTTGAAGATGGAGGCTTTGGTTTCATCCCAAAGATAGGTCTTTCGCTTACTTTCGACCACCGGGCCATCGACGGTGCCCCGGCAGCAGCGTTCCTGCGGGATGTAAAACAGGAAATAGAAAATTTTGAAAATATTTAAATCATTATACAATGCCTAAATCCGAGTTTATTGATCCGAAAATCGTTCGCAAAAAAAGCGAGATCCGGTTTGACCCGATCCCTGTAAACCAGTATGACAAAAACATTCAGGAAGAAAAGGTTCGTTATTCCACAGATCAGTTCCTGAATATCTACAGGGACATGGCCGTGATACGTGAATTTGAGTCAATGCTGAACCTTATTAAAACCACAGGTGCCTATAACGGCATCGAATACAATCATCCGGGTCCTGCCCACCTGTCCATCGGACAGGAAGCCGCTGCTGTTGGGATGGCTTTCCACCTGGATGAAAACGATTACATTTTTGGCTCTCACAGAAGCCACGGAGAGATACTGGCCAAAGGATTATCAGTCATAGAGAAAATGGATGATGACCGGCTGATGGACATCATGAAAAACTATTTTAACGGGGATTGCCTGAGAATAGTTGAAAAAGAACACAAAGGAACGGTAAAAGAACTGGCCATAGACTTTCTGCTGTATGGCACCCTGGCTGAGATATTCGGAAAGGAAAACGGATTCAATAAGGGCATGGGCGGATCTATGCATGCCTTCTTCACGCCCTTTGGTATTTATCCCAACAATGCTATTGTGGGAGGCTCCGGCGACATTTCCGTAGGGGGTGCTTTATTTAAGAAAGTCAACCAGCAGAAAGGGATCGTGGTAGCCAATATTGGAGATGCATCCATGGGATGCGGACCGGTATGGGAGGGCATAGCCTTCGCCACCATGGACCAATATACACAACTATGGGAAGGTAAATACCAGGGTGGGCTGCCTCTGATATTCAATTTTATGAATAACCAGTATGGAATGGGTGGTCAGACCTGCGGGGAAACCATGGGATATAACATACTGGCAAGAATAGGTGCCGGGGTAAATCCCGAACAGATGCATGCAGAACGTATCGACGGGTATGATCCACTGGCTGTGATCGATGCATTCGAACGAAAAATGAAGATCCTTAAAGAAAAGAAGGGTCCGGTATTGCTGGATACACTCACCTACAGGATCAGCGGGCATAGTCCCTCGGATGCCTCATCGTACCGATCAAAGGAGGAAATAGAAGCCTGGAACCAGGAGGATTCCATCATTGCATATGAAAAGAAACTTATTGAAGCAGGAATTACGGAACAGGTCACTTTGGAGCATATCAGGGAGGTTATAGTTAGCCGTACAGAGAAGATTCTCAGACTGGCAGGAAATAACGAGATCTCACCCCGCCTGAACCTGGTTGATAACCCGAATGCTATTGGAGATTATATGTTTACGAATCAGTCCGTTGAACGATTCGCTGACAGAACACCTGAAACCAATCATAAGCAGGAGGAAAATCCCCGTGTTCAGCAGATCAAAAAGAAGGAACGTTATGGCTATAAGGACGGCAAACCGGTGCCAAAAATTAAAGCCTATAATTTTCGTGATGGTGTTTTCGAGGCGATTTTCGACAGGTATTACAAAGATCCCACCCTGGTAGCATTCGGCGAAGAAAACAGAGATTGGGGTGGCGCTTTTGCTGTTTACCGGGGACTGACAGAAGCTTTACCCTATAACCGCCTTTTCAATGCTTCCATATCGGAAGGTGCCATCGTGGGCGTAGCCACTGGATATGGCATGTGTGGTGGCCGCGTAATCCCGGAAATTATGTATTGCGATTTCCTGGGACGGGCTGGTGATGAAATCTTCAACCAGCTTTCAAAATGGCAGGCTATGAGTGGTGGATACCTTAAGATGCCGGTCGTACTCCGGGTTTCTGTGGGATCCAAATACGGGGCACAACATTCCCAGGACTGGTCATCAATTGTATCGCATATCCCCGGTCTTAAAGTCGTCTTTCCGGCTACCCCTTACGATGCCAAGGGATTGATGAACGCAGCCCTTCAGGGCACAGATCCGGTGATTTTCTTTGAAAGTCAGCGCATTTATGATATCCCTGAGCTATTCCACAAGGAAGGCGTACCGGAAGGGTATTATGAAATTGAATTGGGAGAACCCGATATAAAAAGATCCGGGGATGACATTACCATTTTGTCGATTGGTGCTACCCTATATAAAGTAACAGAAGTAGCTGATATACTGGATGGGAAATATAATATGTCAGCAGAAATTATAGATGCAAGGAGTATCGTGCCATTTAATTATGACCTGGTGATCGATTCAATTAAAAAAACAGGTCGTATACTGCTTGTCAGCGATGCCTGTGAACGGGGTTCCATATTGAAAGATATGGCAGCCAATATCACTGAATTTGCCTTTGACTACCTGGATGCCCCTCCGGTTGTGGTTGGCTCGAGGAACTGGATCACACCTCCTTATGAAATGGAAGAATATTTCTTTCCACAGGAAAGCTGGATAATCGATGCCATTCATGAAAAAATTCTACCGCTGCCAGGTCATAAGGTCACTCATGATTTCAGCAACAGGGAAAAACTTAACAGGGCGAAAAGGGGGATTTAATTGAACAAAATACTATTATTTGGCGCAGGAAAGATCGGCAGGTCATTTATTGGTCAGTTGTTCAGCCGGAGTGGGTATGAAGTGGTGTTTGTGGATATCAACACAGACCTGATCAAAGCGCTGAATGATAACAGGTCTTACCCCATTCTGATAAAATCAGATGAAGGTGATGAAACCTTTGTGATCCAGAATATCAGAGGATTACTTTTATCCGATCATGAGGCGATCTATCTAGAATTGAAGGAGGTATCTTATGTGGCCACTGCTGTTGGAAATGAGAACCTGAAAGCGGTAATTCCCATCCTTGCTGAAGGCATTAAAAGAAGACTGTCCAGCGGAATATCTGGCCCGGTTGACATCATCATTGCTGAGAATCTTCGAAATGCATCTGTCTATTTTGAAGAACAACTTGGAAAGTACCTTGCCGTGGATATAATAAAAAAATACATCGGCCTGATCGAAACCAGTATCGGCAAGATGGTGCCGATCATGACCCGCATTGAAATGGAAAAGGACATTACACAGGTATTTGCAGAACCCTATAATACCCTTATCCTGGATAAAAAAGGATTTAAAAACAAATTGCCTGATATTTCGGATCTGGCTCCCAAGGAAAATATGGCTGCATGGGTCGACAGGAAATCATTTATACATAACCTGGGGCACGCGACAGCCGCCTACTCCGGATTTCTCAAATACCCTGACCGGATATACCTGTACGAAGTTCTGGCCGATGAAGGGATCAGGTCTTTTACCAGAAATACCATGCTGCAATCCGGCCGCGTTCTCCAGGAATTATACCCGGGAGAATTTTCTGATTCTGATATATCTGAACACATTGACGATCTGATATTCCGCTTCCGGAATAAAAGTCTCGGTGATACTGTTTTCCGTGTTGGGATGGACCTGCACCGGAAACTGGGCAAACAGGATCGTTTGGCCGGGGCCATACATAATGCACTAGATCTTGGGATGCCTTATTCCAACATTCTTCAAGCGCTGGTATATGGAATACATTTCAGAGCCAAAGACGAGAATGGCCAGCTTTATCCTTCCGATCTGGATTTCTCTGAATTGTTTGCCCGTTCCGGCATCGATCATATTCTTGAAAATATATGCGGATTTGATCCAGTAATTCATTCAGATGTATTTATTTTATCAAAAAATTATAATATTGAAGTTTTATCAAGATTAAACAAACACTGAAGCATGCAATTCCTTAGAGATCTCCCTGACGAAGAAACATTACTTGAAGAATATTTTAATCCTTTTGCAAACCCTCCCCTGCTTGTTAATAACCATTTTCATACCCCCTATTCTTTCAGTGCATTTAATAATATGACTGAAATATTTAACCAGGCAAACAAAGAGGGCATAGATGCTCTAGGCATTAACGATTTCATTACGATGGAAGGATATGACGAGTTTAACCGTCTGGCCTACGAACACAAAAAATTTCCGCTCTTCAACATTGAATTCATGGGCTTGATGAAGGAGGAGCAGAAAAAAGGAATTCTTATCAATGATCCAAATAATCCAGGACGTATATATTTCTGTGGTAAAGGCTTGTCATTCCCGGTAAACTTATCAGAGGATAAGCGGGAGGTCATTGAGTCTGTCATGCAGAACAGCCTGAGGCAAACGGAGGAGATGGTGAACTTATTGAACAAGCATCTGAAGAAAATAAAATCCCCATTCAGCCTTAACTTCAAGGAGATCCAGGCAGAGTACACCAGGGGTCTGGTAAGGGAAAGACACCTGGCAAAAGCCCTTCGAATTAAAATTACCGATCATTACAAATCCGCAAAAGGCAAAACAACATACCTTAAGAAGTTATTTGGAGGAAAGAGCACAACGGTCGATATCGAAAAACCCGGTGATCTCGACAATGAACTAAGGAGTAAGCTATTGAAGAAAGGTGGCGTAGCCTATGTTGAAGAGGATAATGATGCATTTCTATCCCTTCCTGAAATCAAGGAAATAATACTCGGAGCTCAAGGTATACCTTGTTATCCGGTGCTGCTGGATGACAAGGCCGGGAATTATACTGATTTCGAGAAAGATTTTCCGGAACTTTTAAAAAGCCTAACCAAAAACCGGGTTTTTGCAGTGGAACTGATACCTGGCAGGAATGATTTTTCGATCGTTAAAGAGTTTGTTTCTATATTCAGCGAAAAAGGATTTTTAATTACTTTCGGAACAGAACACAACACCCCTGATCCGGCTCCATTGAAGGTTGCATGCAGGGATAATGTGCCGCTAGACAAAGACCTGATTGCTGTTAACTATCAAAGTACTTGTGTAATTGCTGCACACCAGTATTTCGTCGCCAGAGGAAAGCCAGGCTACCTTACTCCGGAGGGTTTCCCGAGGTTAGAAAAGCAGGACGATTTTATTGGGATCGGTAATGCAGTAATTCGTCATTTTATTAAAAAGGAAAAAGATTCTGTATGAAGTCTAAGAATAAAACTTCACGCCTCACGGAGATCATACCTGCAATACGGGCCATATTAACGTATTCCAAGGCAAGTCCGATTATTACCTTTAAAAATTCCAGGATGCTTGATGTCATCGTTGCTGACCGGAAAAAGTTCATGAAGGCCTTAAATGGAGAACCGGGGATATTCGTTTCCATATCAAAAGACAGTGCTTTAACCATTAAAAATTTTATAAAAGAAAAAGAGATCAGTGGTTTCAAGAAAGGATTGATCTGCCTTGAGAAGACAGGCATATTGGGTGTTGGTAATTCATGGGAATCAGCCAATCATTATATTGATCAGTTGCTTAAGGGATCGACTATACAGGTTGATGAGGAACCGATCAGGGAAGGCAGGGTGCTTAACAAAGTTTTCATTGTTACCGGGGGTGCCCAGGGATTTGGGAAGGGTATTGTAGAAGAACTTGTTGATGAAGGTGCATATATTGTTATAGCCGATAACAATCCTGAAAAAGGGAAAAAAACTGCTGATGATATCAATGCAGAGAAGGGTAAAAAACATGTTGCCTTTGTCCAGACGGATGTTACACATGCCATATCGGTGAAGAATATGGTTCAAACTGCAGTCAAAGAATTCGGTGGGTTGGACGTACTGATCAGTAATGCCGGTGTTCTTAAGGCCGGAAGCCTGGAAGATATGAATGAAAAGACTTTCGATTTTGTTACCGATGTGAACTACAAAGGATTTTTCATATGCTCGAAATATTGCAGCACAGTAATGAAAACCCAGCACAATTACAATGGAAATCTTTTTATGGACATCATACAGATCAATTCCAAGTCAGGGCTGCAGGGTAGCAACAAGAATTTTGCTTACGCGGGCAGTAAATTCGGTTCGATAGGACTAACACAGTCTTTCGCACTGGAACTGATCCCCTCCAGGATAAAAGTTAATGCCATCTGTCCTGGCAATTATTTCGAAGGCCCATTATGGTCGGATCCAAAGAATGGACTTTTTGCCCAGTACCTTAAAACCGGGAAAGTTCCAGGCGCAAAGAACCTGGAAGATGTAAAGAAGTTTTATGAAGAAAAGGTACCCATGCAGCGCGGCTGCAAACCAAAAGATGTTGTTAAGGGAATATTTTACCTGATCGAACAGGAATATGAGACAGGACAAGCTTTGCCTGTCACCGGCGGTCAAATCATGTTGAATTAAAAAATAAACAGATGAAAACCCATGCGGTAAGACTTTATGGTAAAGACGATCTGAGACTAGAGTCCTTTGACCTGCCAGAGATCAAGGATGACGAGATCCTGGCGAGAGTCATTTCAGACAGTTTGTGTATGTCGTCGTACAAAGCCACAAAACAGGGAGAGGATCACAAACGTGTCCCGGATGATGTATTTCATAATCCGGTTATCATAGGGCATGAATTTTCAGGAGAAATTGTTAAGGTAGGCAGTAGGTGGAAGGACCAGTTTGAAGCGGGCTCGAAATTCTCAATACAGCCAAACCTGAATTATAAAGGCAGCCTGGATGCGCCCGGGTACAGCTTTAAATATATTGGCGGTGATGCTACATACATCATTATTCCCAGCCAGGTGATGGAAATCAATTGTTTGCTGGCTTATGATGGTGAAGGATACTTCCCTGCATCTTTATCGGAACCTTATTCTTGTGTTGCCGGCACTTTTCATGCCCATTATCATACAAAACCTGGAGTATATAAACATGAAATGGGGATCATTGAAGGCGGCAAAATGGCCATTATGGCCGGCGTAGGTCCAATGGGGTTGGCAGCCATAGATTATATTATCCACTGTGACCGCAGGCCGTCTTTCCTGGTGGTAACCGATATAGACCAGGCACGACTTGACAGGGCAGAGAAGATCCTATCTCCCGGGGAAGCCCAAAAATATGGTGTTGAATTGAAATATCTTAACACATCCACGGCACCGGATCCTGTAACGCATTTAAGGGATCTTACTGGAGGCAAGGGATACGACGATGTGCTTGTATTTGCTCCGGTGAAAAAGTTGATAGAAGATGCTGATGCCATCCTGGGCCGGGACGGATGCCTGAATTTCTTTGCGGGTCCCTCTGACACGAAGTTCAGCGCGGAGATAAATTTTTATAATGCGCACTATATGTCCACACATATAGTAGGGACAAGTGGCGGGAATACCGATGACATGATAGAGTCCCTGGAAATGATGTCTGAAGGATTATTGAGCCCTGAGATCCTGATCACCCACATAGGTGGCCTGGACTCCGTGATAGGGGCAACCAAAAACCTTCCGGATATACCCGGAGGAAAGAAACTGATATATACCAATATAAAACTCGACCTGACTGCGATTTCTGATTTCAGTAGCAAGGCGAAGGAGAATCCCCTGTTTGCAGGACTGGCAGAAATATGCGATAAAAATGACGGTTTATGGTCTGTTGAGGCGGAAAAATATCTACTTGAAAATGCGGAATATCTTTAAATAAAAATTTAGATTTGTTTCGCTTGCTGTATATTCATTTTTACATTAAAAAATACTTTTTTTATGAATCCAAAGATCATCAATAAGGCATCCAATACACTACGCGCTTTGTCTGCAGCTATGGTTGAAAAGGCGAAATCCGGTCATCCGGGAGGTGCCATGGGAGGCGCTGATTTTATCAATGTGCTTTACTCAGAATTTTTGAATTTTGATCCAAGTGATCTATCCTGGGTTAACAGGGACCGTTTTTTTCTGGATCCCGGCCATATGTCGCCCATGCTGTATGGTATCCTTCATATGTTTGAAATATTCTCTAAAGATGATATCATGAATTTCAGGCAATGGGGCAGCCCTACACCCGGTCATCCTGAGTTAAATGTGAACAAAGGGATAGAAAATACTTCCGGTCCACTCGGTCAGGGACATGTATTTGCCGTAGGGGCCGCTATTACTGAAAAGTTCTTACAGGCCAGGTTCGGGGAGTGGCTATCGCACAGGATCTATGCTTTTATCTCGGATGGGGGAATCCAGGAAGAAATATCACAGGGCGCCGGGCGGATTGCCGGATTTCTGGGGCTTAACAATCTCATTGTATTTTATGACTCAAATGATATTCAGCTATCCTCTACAACGGATGTAGTATCTAATGAAGATACAGCCAGAAAATATGAAAGCTGGGGTTGGAAGGTCATTATGATCAATGGAAATGACCAGGATCAGATACGAAATGCTTTGAATCAGGGGATCAATGAAAAAGAAAAACCTACGCTGATCATAGGGAAGACCATAATGGGAAAAGGGGCATTGACCGGAGATGATGAAAAATACGAAAAGCAGGTATCCACACATGGTATGCCGTTGTCGAAAGCCGGAGCCTCCTTCGAAAAGACCATTAAGAACCTGGGTGGTAATACGGAGGATCCTTTCGAGGTACCTGAGATAATTCAGGAACACTATAAAGAAATAATACGAAAAAAGATAGAGGATGCTGCTGAGCGCAAATCCGAAGAGAAAAAATGGAGAAGTAAAAATCCTGAGCTGGCTGAAAAATTTGATCGATTTTTCTCGCTTCAGACACCAGAGATCAACTATGACGAAATCGAAATGGGTGAAGGAATAGCTACCAGGGCGGCTTCAAAAGCGGTCCTGGCAAGGTATGCTGACAAGGTGGAAAATATGATCGTGGCATCTGCTGACCTTTCCAACAGTGATAATACAGATGGATTTCTGAAGAAGACAACACCCTTTAAAAAAGGTGATTTTTCAGGATCTTTTCTTCAGGTCGGTGTTTCGGAACTTACGATGGGTGCTATCGCCAATGGAATGGCCTTGCATGGAGGAGTAATCCCCGTATGCGGCACTTTCTTCGTTTTTTCTGACTACATGAAACCTGCAGTTCGGCTGGCTGCTTTGATGAAACTGCCTGTAAAGTATGTGTGGACGCATGATGCATTCCGTGTTGGAGAGGATGGCCCAACCCATCAACCAGTAGAACAGGAAGCACAGGCCAGGTTGCTGGAGCAACTGAAGAACCATGCGGGAGAACCCAGCCTTCTGGTGTTACGTCCTGCTGATGCAAAAGAAACGGCCGTATGCTGGAAGATCGCACTGGAAAATGTAGAAACACCCACAGCTTTACTTTTATCGAGGCAAGGTATTCCCGATATTCCATCCAGGGGTTCATCCCGGTATGAAGAGGCACTTGGCGCTTCAAAGGGAGCTTATATTGTTCAGGATACGAACGGCACACCAGATGTAATACTTGTCGGCAATGGATCCGAAGTGGCCACTTTGATTGATGGAGCAGAAAAACTGAAAAGCAATGAATCATTGAAAGTAAGGGTGGTTTCAGCACCATCGGAAGGATTGTTCCGCCTACAGCCCGAAGCGTATCAGTCGAAGGTACTTCCTGGAAATATCCCAACCTTTGGCATGACTGCCGGCCTGCCGGTAACCCTTGAGGGATTGGTTGGCCCAAAAGGCAGGGTGTTCGGGCTTGACCATTTTGGTTATTCAGCGCCATATAAGGTTCTGGATGAGAAATTTGGCTTCACAGGGGAAAATGTATACGAACAGGTTGTGGCTTATTTAAAGGAATATAAATAAAATCCGGGGAAAGTCCGGGGAAAATCCCGGGAAAGTCCGGGGAAAATCCGGGGAAAGTCCGGGGAAAGTCCGGGGAAAGTCCGGGAATCCTGGGGGTATTCCTGGATAGTCCTAAAGAAAGTCCTGGATGAATCCCGGGGATAACCACGCGGAGTAGTGACATGATCCCCGTGAAAATCGGATAAATTCAACGTCTTGGAAAATTATCATATAGCAGTATTTGATATTGGCAAAACCAATAAAAAGCTTCTTATTTATGATCCGGATCTTAATATTTTAAAGATAGAAAAGGTCAAGATAGAGGAATTCTCAGAGGGGCATCTCAAACATGATAATATCCGGGAAATTGAAAAATGGATCATTGCCAGCCTTAAAAATAATGCTCCTGAATTTAATATAAAAGCCATATCGATCTCTGCCCATGGGGCGACCTTTACCTGTATTGACAATGAAGGCAATCTTGCCATCCCGGAACTTTCCTATACTACAGACCCTGGCGAAGCATTTCATGAAGCATTTTTCAATGAAATGGGATCCAGGGAATCATTACAGGATGAAACCTGCACCCCTGATTTCAATGTTCTCCTTAATGTAGCCAAAGGGATAAAATATGCACAGGATAACTTTGGCGATGAATTCAAAAAGGTAAAACATATCCTGAATCTCCCTCAATACTTCAGCTATATACTAACCGGAATAGTATCGGCTGATCCCACGTATGTAGGCTGTCACACGTATTTATGGAATTTCAGGGAAAACAATTGGTCCAGGGTAGTAGACAAACTTAATATCCGGTCAAGACTGCCGGAAAAGTTACTAAAGCCATGGGATACGGTCGGCAACATTACCCGACAGGTTATTGCAAAGACGGGACTCTCCTCCAACACACTGGTGACCACCGGCATCCATGACTCGAATGCCTCTTTCCTGCCACATATTATTTCCTCAGACGGGCAGGATTTCATTTTAAATTCGACAGGCACCTGGTGTGTAATCATGCATGAAAGCGAAAAAGTCCATTTTAACAAAGACGAACTTGGCAAGGTGGTTTTTTATAACCTCAGCGCATTCAATACTCCAATAAAAACTGCAATTTTCATGGGAGGTCTTGAATTTGAAGCATACGATAGTCTGATCAATGGCTCCGCAAGCGACCATTGTACATTTAATCCTTCATTATATCAGGAGATCATTTCCCGGAAAGATTGCTTTATCCTGCCCGGGATAACCAGGGGAACAGGCCAGTTCCCGAATTCCAGCCCGAGAGTGGTTGAACACGGTATAACATACCACTATGAAGATATTAAAAGCGGTAAGATGATTCCGGAATGTTTACAGGATCCTCAAGCTGCTTTTGCAGTATTGAACCTATCTCTATCCATACAGACAAAAGTTTCCCTCGATCGGGTAGATATGCGAAATGGATTGCCCATATATACTGAGGGTGGATTTTCAAATAATGAAGCGTATAACATTTTGGTTGGAGGATTCTATCCGAATTCAGATGTTTTCCGTACAAATCTTAAGGAAGCTACTTCCTTTGGTGCCGCATTGATGGGAAAAGCTGCCGTGGAGCAGAAACATCCTAAAGTTTTCAGGAATTTACTTGAGATTGATAAAATCCCGGTAAAAAAACATAGATTTGAAGGCTTGGAGGAATATACCACTGAATTCCTGCGGTTAATTGAATAATATTACAGGTATTATTCAATAATATAATTCCCTAACAAAAATCCTGAATTATTAGTTGACATTAAGACAATTAATCATTTTACAATAAAATCATTAAATCAAAAATCAAACGACAATGAAAAATCTTAAAATTCTACCGGCTATTTTTCTTTTATCTGTTTTCATCTATAGTGGTTGTAATAACAGATCTGCCGAAATGCAAGTGACCATCGATGAATTAAGTGCAGAAAATGCTGACCTGCAACAACTTGTAAATGACCTGCAGACTCACCTGGACGAATCTACTGATAAATACGATCAACTGGTCGGTCAGTACGAGACTTTGGAAAATTCAACAAAACCCATTACCAAAAAACCAACTGCAGAGGAGCAGGAATTAATAGGATTGGTACAATCGTTGAATAATGCTTTCAATAATATCCTGGTCACTAAGGATGTTAATACTGTTCTGAGTTTATTCAATGAAGATTTCACCTCCAATGTGGTTATGGTGAGCCTCTATGATGTGGTCAATGTTCGCCGCGGGGATGCTGTGACCTATCCGGAACAACTGGAACACATTGTTATCAATAATGACAAACTTAAATACATAGAACTATCTTTAGCGGACATATATCATATGGAAGTACGAAATAATGATCTGGGAATCATATATTTCGAGGATCACCTGACCATCCTTACCGATGAAAGTAAAAAAGTTACTTCCAAGGTGTTGATTCAGATAGTAGCCAAAAAATATGAAGGGGAATGGAAGATTGGGAATTATACCTCAGTGAATATGGCCCAATACCAGGAAAATGTTTAGAACTAAGGCGTCCTAAGGGCGCCTTTTTATTATATGCCTGGTTGCAATCTATGTTTATTTTAATTTAGATCAGTGGTTGCAGGCTTCACCGTAGGGATAGATCCTGTCACCCTGCAGTTGAATTTTCCCCCGCTGCAACATAAAATCTATCATTTCATGGATCTCGAATTCATTTTCTGAACAGCTGGTAAAACTGATATCTTCTCCGAAGTTATTGATAACTTCCTGCTTCAATTCATCAATTGTGAAAATCTTGTCACTGTTATAGATAATATTTAATACCTCGTGAATGTGTAATAAGCCCATTTGTATACGTTTTGTTACAAATATGCCAGGATATTTTTTTATTATTTATGATCTTGATCATGTGCTTGAGAATTAACCAAGCACTTCGCTGATTGATTTGGCAAGACGCTGGATCCCGGTTTCGATCATTTTTTCGTCCACGGAGGAAAAATTCAATCTTAAATTGTTGGTCACTTTAATATCATAGGTGTAAAAGGGATTCCCCGGAACAAATGCGACCTTGTTTTTTATGGCTACCTCAAAAAGCTCAATCGAAGAGATGCCTTCAGGCAAGGTAATCCATAAAAACATACCGCCCTCAGGTTCCGTATGCTCCACACCTTCAGGGAAATTTTTCCTGATGGCATTGATCATGGCATTACGCTGAGCGCCATATCTCTCACAAATGAACTGTATATGTGCATTAAAATCATAATCGGCGATATACTGCGCAATAATACGCTGGCTTAAATAGTTGGTATGCAGGTCAGATGCCTGTTTCGCGATGATCAGTTTATCCAGAATTTTCTCAGGGGCCACAATCCAGCCAATCCTGAAAGAGGGAACCACGGTTTTCGAAAAGGATCCAAGCAATATTGTCCTATCAGGAATGATGGTCTTGAAACTGGGCTGATCCTCTCCAAAGAACCTCAGGTCACCGTAGGGATCATCTTCGATCAGATATAATTGCTCATCCTTAATAAGATCAGCAATGGCCTTTCTTCGTTGAAAAGAATAGGATATTCCCGTCGGATTCTGAAAATTCGGCACAGTATACATAAGTTTGCACCTGTTTGATTTTAGCTGTTGTGCCAATTCATCAACCATCATACCTTCGTCATCCATTTTTACCGGGCAGAAGTTTGCCCGATGGACAGAGAATGCCTGTATGGCTCCCAGGTAGCCTGGTTCTTCAATTATCACATTATCCTTTTCGTTCAGAAAAGTTTTCCCAAGAACATCCAGTCCCTGTTGTGATCCTGTGGTGATCAGTATATTTTCTTCAGATACGTCTATCCCTTTATTTCTGTACCTCTCCGCTATGATCCGCCTGAGTTCGAGAAAGCCTTCCGAATTGGTATACTGAAGGACTTCACGACCTGCCTCATCATACACTTTTATGGTGGAATTCTTCAGCTCCTCAACTGGAAAAAGATCCCTGTTCGGAAGACCTCCTGCAAAAGAAATGATCTCTTTATCTAGTGTCACCTTCAGGATCTCCCTGATAAAGGACCTGGGAACATCAGAAATACGGTCAGAAAATATATTTTCCATTCATTAAATATTAAGCCAGCTTATTCTATGAACAATCAATTTTAAATTACATATTCATTTTAAAACACCGGAGTTTATCAAGTTCTTTTTCCTAAGGCGTGGATACACATGATTTTTTCAATCCTGATTCAGCTCAAAGTTTTGGTATCTTGTGTAAGATTTGAACCTCCAGAATTCATTCTATTACCCAATCAACTGCGTCAACTTCATCTCCTGCATTACTTTTTTACGTGCTGTAACCTCCTGAGTAATATCTATCGCAAGGATACCTGAATCAAAATTAAGACAATTAAAATATATTTCAATCCTCCCTGTTGAATTTTATATTAATAATATCAGTTTAGCCGGCGTTGTCGTAAGCCTGCCGGAGCCAGGATATCAACTCATTATCTATATCACTGATTTCAGCCGTTCTTACACGGTGAGAGCACATGGCATTGAAACTTCCTGATGCCTCCAGCCTATCTGTAGTATCTACCCCTTTCAGATTTATTCCAACATCTAATCGCGTCTTTGTGCTCGGCTGGACCAGGGCAAATTGTTTTTTCCGACGCAGACTTACATAGGCCCTTTTTGGTGCTACTTCAACATCGCTGCCAAACTTCTTAACTTCACTGATCAGTTTAAGATAGATAGGGTGCAAGGCTTCCTTACCTTTGTATTGATCATCTACAAGGCTGTCAGTACTATCAGCAGAAGCAGAATCTGTTCCTCTTGCCTTTAAAGATACCAGATTGGCAAATCCATGAGTAAATCCATGTTCAGTTTTCAGAAATTTAATGATTTCCCCATGCTTCTCTATACCGGTCTTCTTTACGACTTCTATCCATTCCTCAAGAGATTTTCCATATTTCTCTTTCAGGTTTTTAATCATTGTGTCTTCCATAATTATAATTTTTTGATTTTAATAATCAATTTCAAGCCTGTAAGATCATGGCAAAGCTTGAAAATTAGGCAAACCCCTGCTTTCTTCAAAAGATTTGGGAAAAATAATTGAATGGAACAGTTCAGGAATATGATTAGAGAAGTTATTCTGCCGGTCCGATCAGTTCAACAAAGTTACCGTCAGGATCCTGAACAAGTACAAACTGTCTCCCATCTTCAAGGAACGTAGGCGTCTCTTCCAGAAGCTCGACATTATGTTCGTTTATCCTTTCAAGAAATGGTTTCATGGATTTCACAAATATGGTAACATACTGAATGCCAATATCATCCAGAATATATTTCTGAGGCGGATGGGCAGCTTCTTTCCCAAAGCTCATCAATTTCCATTCAGCTGCTTCCGGCATATCTTTTAATTTCAATACGGTAACGTCAAAAGGCACTCCCCCGGTCAATCCGGATTTCTCGGCGAAAGCTTCATCGACGGAAAATCCCCCTGTTTTTGTCATACCAATAACTTCCGTATAAAAATCGATTGAGTTCTGAAGGTCAGAACAGATAACACCTATCTGAATTGATCCCATAGGGAACTCACTCGCATCCTCAACTATGCCCGGTTCCTCGACTGGGGCTGTTTCCCCGGTATCGACTGATTTCTGAGATTCTGAACAGTTTGATAGGAATACAAGCGGTATCAGGCTGATAACAATAACAGACCATTTATTCAATTTGATATTCATGCTTAAAAAATTTATGTTTTAGTAAAAAAAATTCTAATGGATGAATGCATCCTTTATATTCTGAAGTTTAGCATTAAAAAGCTTTTCTGTAAAATGGTTTAATTGTTTTTCATCACCTTGTATATGGTAAGTCTGATGGATATGGGTAATTTCTTCTCCCGGTTTTAATTCGGAAACAGGTGATGATGTTTCTAGTTCATAAAAGGGGCCAAGGGGATCGGTTTCAGCATCTGGCTTCCCATCATTATATGAGTTTATAACATCCCCATTATAGGGATCATCCATTATCTCCCACATCGCCTTAACATATTCCGATTCTTCTTCGGGTTTATTGTACTTCACTATAGTCAGAACCTTTTGATCCGGATCATAGCTGCCAAGGATATCCTTTGCGCGCATCCAGTTGAGGCCGATCTTACTTCTATATTTGCCATCCCCTTTAAAATATACAACGCCCCTGCTGGATTTAAGCCGGTTCGCCGGAACCTCTCCAAAATAACTGTCATTGACTACCTCCCCCAATGATCCAATGCCTCCCTGATAGTATGGAAGAACGATTATCACATTATCCCCCGGGTTGTACATACCGAGTATCCACAGTGACATCAGTCCTTTGTCCTTACTCCAGGCTACCGAATCGGTGTTTTCCAGTGTATTTCTTGATTGAAAGCCTACTGCACTGCAATTTTCAAGACTTTCAAGGCCGAGATTGCTCAGTATTTCCTCTTCAGAAAATATGCTGACCTCCCGTTCAACCGACACCTTAAAATTAGTATTGGAATAGTTCGATATTAAGAATTCGGCAGTCATTTTTGCTGACCGATTAGTTTTTGACTCTACTTTGAAGGGGATTCTGTCCACCTGAGGAGGGACATACCAGTTTTCCAGGTTGAAAGGTCCTCCTGGCTTATGGTATAAGGAAAACTGCCCGCCTTCAGGTCCTAACCAGAAACGGTCTTCCCCACCATAGGCATTAAAACGATCACTTATTTCCCTGGATTCAATAAGGTCATAATTGATCCAGCCAAACCCAGGTGAATTCTCTCCATTCAGGGTACTGGTCATAATCCTCCCCTGATATTCGGGAATAACAATAATTTGACTTTGTTCACCCGGTGCTTTTAATACAAAGGCGTCCGTGTATTTTTGAAGAAATTCGATATCATGTCTGAAAGATCCTTCCATTTTTTTATCTATCGATTTTTGACATCCTGTAAAAAAAGTAACAAGGCACGTCAAAAGGAATATGCAATTTCTCATATTTATTCTTAATAATCATAATTTTCTTTTAATTATATAATGGCCCATAGGTATTACATGCTCTGTAATCCGATCCTTCCTGATCCATCCCATAGGCATTCCATGCACTGGGCCTGAAAATATTATCATCAGAAACGTTGTGCATACAAACAGGTATTCTCAACATGGAAGCAAGAGTGATCAATTGCGCCCCAAAATGTCCGTAACTGAAAGAACAATGATTGGCACCCCAGTTCGCCATAACTGAATATACATCCCTGAAGGGGCCCTTGCCAGTGAGCCTTGGAGCAAACCATGTTGTTGGCCAGGATGGATTGGTTCTCACATCAAGTGTCTTGTGGACTTCTTCAGGAAGATCCACGGTATAACCCTCGGCAATTTGCAATGCAGGGCCCAATCCCTTAATGATATTGATCCGGGCCATAGTTACCGGCATATTACCGACCGTCAGGAATGTTGATGAGAATCCACCTCCCCTGAAATATTCTGTAATTGCGGGACCCCAGGTTGTATTTTTCAAACAGGCTTCGACCTCTTCCTTTGAAATTTCCCAATAGGGTTTCATGGCTGGTTTTCCATCAACCTGTTGCCGGCCGGTACCATCCAGGCTGGCTGATCCTGAATTGATCAGATGAATTATGCCATGTTCCGCATAACCATTCAATGTATGTCCAGTTACCCGCTTTACAGAGCCCGGGCTCCAATAGGTTCTTACATCACAAAATACCTGGGCACTATCATTCAGAAGATGGCCAAGAAGCATGGTTGCTCCATTCAGTGAGTCATTTTCAGTGGCCACCATGAAAGGTTGCCTGATCCCGTTCCAATCAAAAGAACTATTCAATATTGCTTCAGTAAAATCCCCGTTTGGAAAATGATCGGTCCATTGCCTTTGTCCCTGAAAGCCGGAAATCAAGGCATTATGTCCTAATGCCTCTTCTCCATAGCCCAGGTCTGCCAGCCTGCTGTTTCCTATCATCAGATCCCTGGCAATCAAGGTCATTTTCACCACCCACTCCCATTCTTCATCTTTCCTTGACCTTGATTTTTGTCGATCGGGCGGATTATAATCCGCTCCTTCACTGCAATTGTTTTTAACCCATGCCAGCGCTTTTTTATATTCTTCCGGATCGTAGATATTTCTTTCAATCCTTCTAGTAAATTCAGTCATATCAATAGTCTCGGTGCGCATTCCGAGATAATCCTGGAAAAAGTCCTGGTCAACGATCGAGCCGGCGATCCCCATGGAAACAGAACCCATGGAAAGGTAACTTTTCCCTTTCATAGTGGCCACAGCAAGACCGGCTTTTACAAAAGATAGGATTTTTGCCTGCACATCGCCAGGGATACTCTGGTCATCACTTTCCTGGACTTCTCGGCCGTAGATACTAAAGGTGGGCAGTCCTTTCTGACTGTACCCTGCCAGGGCAGCCGCCAGATATACAGCTCCTGGCCTTTCTGTACCATTAAATCCCCATATGGCTTTTGGGATGTCCGGGGTCATATCGATGGTCTCGGTGCCATAACACCAGCAGGGTGTAACGGTTAATGATACACCCACACCTTCCCTTTTGAACTTTTCTGCAGTCATGGCTGATTCTGCCACTCCGCCAATCGTTGTATCAGCTATTACCACCTCTAATTCACTTCCATCAGCATGTCTGATACTATTTTTCAGGAAATCAGCAACATTTCTGGCCATCGTCATGGTCTGATTCTCTAGCGATTCACGCACGCCATCAAGCCGTCCATCAATGGTAGGTCGAATGCCAATTTTTGGGAGATCACCGCATAACCTGTTTCCCGTAATGTTATTACCCATATCTTAAAAAAATTTTAAATAAAAAAATTATTATGAATGTAAAAGTAATGTCAATGAATGGTAAACCGGCAGGCACAATAAAAGCATATCCATTCCGGGATTACGCGATTCATCTATTCAAATGAGTCCTCAATATACTAAAAAAACAGGACATTAATGATGCCTGGACTATCTATAATAAGCATCATTATTTTAAGAAGACCTGCAAAGTATCTGCAACCTGCTCAGCAAGCAGCTGGCATCCAAAATCATTAAAATGGACCCCATCTTCTTTCATGATCTTTTCTATATCACCACCCATCACAAATTTATAAAGATCATTTACCGGCACGCCAAGACGGTTGACCAGTTTTATGCTTAATTCATTATATCGTATAACATCTTCATTATAGCGGGTGAAATCACCGGCTTTCTCATGTGCGGCATTTGCCTTTTTTTCATCTACCGGTGTGGTCGTAGCCCAGATCACCATGCACTCAGGCCAGCAGTAATGAATGTACTTAATGATACGTTCTATATTTTCAACATATAGAGTTTCCGACACCAGTTTCCTCCTGCTATTGTATGGAATGTTTTTAATATCATGCAAACCGGAATTGAGATGGATTATATCAGCTGGTTTGTTTTTTATCCACCTGGGCGCATTGGCCAGTAAATTTACCGTATGCTGGGAGTTTCCCTCCGGCCCCCATACATTATGCCCCTCAGGTAGATATAATCCCACATAGGGTTGATACCCCAGTCTGATAGAATCACCAAGAAGGGTAATGTTTTTCCCTCTATTTTTAATACTTATGGCAGAAGAACTGAGAAACCCAAGAGCAATCGATCCTGATTTTTTCAGGAAAGTGCGACGGCTGTTTTTTATTGATGACATGCCATAAAATATATTTTGAAACAATTTAATGTATTTTTGGGAGAATTTTTAATTCGCTATAATCGAAATATAGGTGCATATAAGGTGGATCAACAGACTAACACGTATTCGGAAAGTTCTTCTGAGAGAATTTTTATTCGTGTTTTACATAATAATAACTGCAGGGATTAACGGGTATGGCCAGATCCATGGTCAGGTTATTGATAACAACAACCGTTCACCTCTTCCCGGTGCAAATATCCTGCTGTATGACTCCGTGGTTACTGTTACAGATAAGGATGGCAATTTCACAGTCAAAGTAAATGAACTTCCCACGGCTATATCAGCCAGATACATAGGATACGATCCGGTTTCCATGCAGGTAACAGAACAGCATCAGTTCCTTATGCTCGAAATGAAAGCATCAAACTACATGCTTGGGGAGGTCGTTATATCGGCCTTTGAAGGTAAAAGTAGAATTATTGAAAGCCCGGGAAGCATAGCTTTATTACCTCAAAAAGAAATGAAGATCGATAATGACATATTCTTCATCCCTTCTTTAAACAGAATCACAGGAGTTTACGCGCATTCAGGCACCTATAATACCAACAGGATCACTATTCGCGGTATTGGCTCACGGTCTTTATTTATAACATCCAAGATCAGGGCTTATTACGACAACATACCCCTTACCACAGGTGATGGGGAGACAACAGTCGAAGATATAGATCCTAATCTGATCGACAGAATAGAAACGATAAAAGGTCCTTCCTCGAGTTTGTATGGTGCTGGTCTTGGAGGGACGTTGCTCATCAGTTCCGAATCTCCTTCAAACCAGGAAAAATACCTGAGATACAGCATTACAGGGGGCTCTTTCGGATACTTAAAAAATGATCTGTCCTTTGCCTATGGTAACAATAAAAACCGGCTGGGTGTAGTTTTGAATAAAATTAAAAGTGACGGCTACAGGGAAAACAACCAATATGACAGGTTTACAGGTGGCATTCATTTCAAATCCTATCTTACAAACAAAACATCGCTTAGTTTCCTCAGTACTTTCATCGGATTGAATGCTCAGATCCCATCTTCATTGAACAGGGAAATGTATGAGACAAATCCAGAGGCAGCTGCTCCAAACTGGGCCGAGGCTGAAGGTTTTGAAGATAACAGGAAATATATTTCCGGCCTCGGGATAAATCATATCTTTAATGAACATTCAATACTGGATGCAAGTGTTTTTTATACATGGAGAGATCTATATGAAAGAAGGCCATTTAACATACTCGAAGAAAATGTAAATGCAACGGGTACACGAATAAAATATGAGTACAAAAACGAGTGGAACGGGTACAAGTTTAACCTTGTCGTGGGTGGAGAATATTTTATTGATTTTTATAAGTGGCAGACGTATGAAAATAATGATAATGAACAAGGGGAATTGCTCAGTGACAACAAAGAATCAAGGGAAAACATCAATGGATTTGTAAAAACCGATATTCATTTCCCGTTTAAAACGTTTCTAACTATCGGATTAAATATAAACAATACCAACTATGACTACCGCAGTTTATACTCTATTGACGGATCTGATAACTCAGGGGATTATAGTTTCGGGACTACCCTGTCACCCCGGATAGCTATCTCGCACCCTGTAACTTCAAATATCTTTATTTATGGTAACATAAGTCATGGTTTCAGTCCTCCCTCCCTGGCAGAAACGTTGACTCCTTCGGGTTCCATCAATCCAGACATCAAGCCGGAACAGGGTATAAATTATGAGGCCGGTACGAAAGGTATGGTTTTCAGGAACAAACTATTTTATGATATTGCTTTCTTTTCAATGCATATCAGCGATCTGATTGTTGCACAAAGGGTTGGGGAAGACGAATTTATTGGTATAAATGCGGGAAAAACGCTTAATAATGGTCTTGAAGTATCTTTAAACTATAATTTCCTTCCAGTATCCACCACGAATACTGAATTCACAGGATTTATTACATATACCCTCGCAAATTATACTTTTAAGGATTTTGTTCAGGCCGGTAATGATTATTCAGGTAACGAGTTGACCGGGGTTCCAAAAAATGTATTTAATGCCGGTCTGGCATATAGAATCAAATGCGGGATCTATGGGAACCTTAATTATCAGTTTGTAGATGAAATGCCGATGCGTGATGATAATTCCGTTTACTCTGATCCTTATCAATTAACGAATATTAAACTCGGATATTTAAAGCATCTGTCTGATCATTTCGAGATTAATATCCATGGCATACTGAATAATGTTTTCAATGAGAAATATGCTTCAATGATTTCAGTCAATGCAGCCAGTTTCGGTGGTAACCTTCCAAGATATTACTACCCGGGATTACCGCGGAATTTCTTCCTTGGGGCGGAGATCAGGTACAATTTTTAAAGTCAAACCAGGGAGAAGGACAGAAATCAGCCACTAAACATATCCCAGAGCACGTCATGTTCTTCCTACACCAGGCAGTTTCTTTTATTACTCTCCCATAAATTCCGATTGCCCCTTAAAGACTTTGGTCATCACGTTGTTGTCTGAAAAATAAGCCTTTGGATTGTATGTCGAGTGCAGGATAAACCCATATTTCGGGTGAGCATAGGCTTCAAGCACTACATCTTCTGACTGCCCTTTGGCCTGGATCATAACACTCAGGGTCGGATTGATCAATGCAGCTGGCTCGACATCGTCCACGAAGTCTGATCCATTAATATATCTAAGTCCCGACAAAAAAGAAGCCGTACTCGCCGAATCTGTCGGATTATCTCCGATATACCACTTATCCATTGATTTGTTCAGTATAAATGCAGAATCCCCCGGATAATTGAACGTTACCTGAGTAATGGAATCACTTGTGATCTGAAGAAACCTTGAATTCCGGAATCCTTTGGGATCACTAGGGAAAGAAATGCCCATAAAATTATTAGCAGCGTATACTTCATCGTCCTCGAACAAGCGAACAAAGGTATGGAACTGCTGTTGTCCATGCATGCCAAAACGTCCCAGGACCAGGTCAAGTGTGTTGACATTATTTTCAAATACCTGTACCCTTGTGCCCGAGGAATCTACCTGATAGTCAACCCATTTTCCCGGATCCCGAGTGGCGATCCTGTCTGGGTTTATTCTCAGCAGTGCACTTAATGCATTATTTACACTTGTACCGGTTGCTTCTACTTTTTTATTTCCCGGTAAGCTTACTTTCCACTGGTCATTATCTTTGCTCACTTCAAAGGAAGAACCAGGTTTGGTTATGATTATACGGTCAACTTTTGAAGTATCGATCTCTACCAGTTCTTCTCTGAAAGACTTACTCCGTCCGGTATTCTTAAATAACTTTAACCCGGCATAAGCTGCCACTAAAATTACTAAAACGACTATTAATCTGATATTTTTAACACTTCTGAACATAACCTTTCTATTAATAATTACCCTGGATCCATTTTTGCTTTTTGGCAGCATAGCGCTGCTTCCTGATAAATCCAATTACCAGGATTAACAGTATTGGTATGATCACATTCCCATACTTTAAAAGTGATTTCTTTGTATCATCCAGCTGGTCAAGGGGTCTGTTGGTTACACCTTTTGTCCTGAGGTCTATCAATCCGGTATCGTCGGATAACCAGTCGATAGCATTTGATGCTAAATTCACATTATCTTCATTAACTTGCTGCTGCTGTTGACCCTCCCCATTGAGAGCAAATTGCCCGTTAGGGATTAGCACAAGTTTTGAATTGACAGTCCCTGAAAGCGGACCTTCAGCTGCTATGGCAATTACCTGCTGACCATCTCTGAAATCGTTCTCATTCCAATCCTTATTGATATCGACGTATGCCGGTGGGCTTATCACGCCTGAGTTCTCCGAAGTAAATGCCAGAGGCTTGATATTTACTGCCGAATCCTGAGGTGTATAGGTAATGGAGCTGACGAAGGGCAGGATTACGGATTCGAGCCCTTGTGAAGCTGGATGATCACTGAAATTTGTTATGATGGGGAAATATGGGAATTGAACCTGGGAATTGATTACGAATGGCCCCTGTTGCTGTCTGACACTAACGGCCCCGCAATTGGCATCTACAATGTAAAAATCGTTCATGGATATCCCTTTTCCGAGCAGCCAGGATTTCAAACCGATATCGGGTGCAGCCTGAAGGTAAGCATTACTGAGATCACCCTGCAGATTGCTGTAGGCAATATAAACAGCCCCTCCTGTCGATAAATAATTGTCAATTTTCCGGAGATGGTTTTCCGGTATGGTATCTTTCGGATCAATCAAGGCCAGGGTTTTATAGAACGTTGGAATCTCAGCTGTGTCCGTTATGGTATAAGGTTCTATATCATATAGAATGGACAATTGCTGGAGCAACTGAACCGATGCGTTTGGCGACGGTTCACCGTGCCCCTGAATAATGGCTACTTTTGGTTTATCAAGGACTGAAAGTTTTTTAATAGCCGTGGTAAGACTGTATTCCATGCCCGAACCAGGTTGTATCACCGGCACTACCTCCTGTTTGTCGCCCATCTGCAAGATCACACCCATATAGGCCCTCATCTGCTTTACCTGGTCTCTTTCACGAATATTTACCATAATCGGGCTGATCCCAGCCTGCTGAGCTTTCGCCTCATCTTCATCACTTTTATTCGGATTGATGAATTCATAGACAATGTTTCCATCAGACCGGTTTTCATACTCGATCAGAAGATCTACAAAATCTTTCCTGCTCTTGATCAATTGAGGCGGAAGGTCTTCCGAATAATAAGCAGTGATGGTGATCACATCATTTAATTCTCCAAGCAAGTCCTTGGTTGCTTTACTGAGCGTATATTGTTTGTCAGACGTAAAATCGAGTCTGAAAAACATTTGTTCAGAGATCAGGTTGACCACCACAATGATGGCGAGGAATATTAAAAGTTGAGTTATTACAGTTCTTCTCTTCATCTTTTCAATCATTTATACCATTAATGTTGCCAGTTCCTTTTTGAGAGCATGGTCTCCGATAATAGCAAACCAGCAATTATGAAAGAAAAATAATATATAAGATCCCTTGAATCGATTACCCCCCGGCTTAGGGATTCATAATGGGTCCGGGAGCTAAGAAAATCAAATACCCCACCAAGGTTCCCGGTGAAGCTCGTGGCCATAACGTCAAATAGGATCTGGAAAAAGATCCCTATGAATAAGGCCAGAAGAAAAGCAACGATCTGGTTGTTGGTCAGACTGCTGGCAAACAAGCCTATGCTGATATACATTGAACTCATCAGGATCAGGCCGAAATATCCACCCAATGTCGCCCCATGATCGATATTACCCAGTGTAGCTACGGTAATGTAGTATGGGAGAGTACAAGCCAGGGCAATGGCTACAAGGATCAGATTTGCCAGGAATTTGCCAACAACGATCTCCCTGTCGCTTACTGCTTTTGTACTTAATAGTTCAATAGTTCCTGATTTGTTCTCTTCGGCCAGTGACCTCATCGTGATGGCCGGGATAAAGAAAAACAAGGTCCAGTACGATATCCCGAAAAACACCTGGAGACTGGCCTGGTTTATAAGAAAGATCGAACTTCCGAACAGCCATGTAAAAAATCCGCTCATCCCCAGGAACAGGATGATCATAACATAGGCTATGAGCGAATCGAAATACGATGCAAGTTCTCTATTTGCTATAATCCATATTTTTTTCATTTCTCTCTTAATTTAGTTGGTTACTTCCCTGAATACATCTTCCAGTTTGGTTTCTATACCTGTCATTTCAAGCAGATACCATTTATTCTTTACACAAAGATCGAAGATATCCTTGCGTGAAGACAATTCTGGTTTGCTTTGTACAAGATAATATCCCTTTCTGAATTCTTCTTCATTTACTTTTTCAACAGAAGCAAGCCCGAGTAATGCTTTTTTGACCTTTGCCTTATCCCCTTCAATATTAACTGAAACCAGTTCCTGGCCCTGGGCCTGCTGCCTTAAGGTATCCGAAGTGCCATCAGCAACAATCTTTCCTCTGTTAATAATCAGGATCCTGTCGCAGGTAGCTTCCACCTCGGATAAAATATGGGAGCTCAGTATAACTGTCTTTTCTTTGCCAAGTTCTTTGATCAGGTTACGGATCTCTACGATCTGGTTGGGATCAAGGCCGGAGGTAGGTTCATCAAGGATAAGGACTTCCGGATCATGGATCATAGCCTGAGCGAGTCCCACCCTCTGTCTGAATCCTTTGGAAAGTTCATTGATCTTTTTATGCCTTTCAAGATTTAATCCACACACATCAACCATGTGATGGACCCTTGAATTCACTTCCTCTTTGGGAACACCCTGAATATCGGCACAGAATTTCAGGTAGTCGATGATGGCCATATCTGTGTATAGAGGATTATTTTCAGGGAGATACCCGATCCTCTTCTTGATCTCCTCCGGATGTTCCCCGGCCTGGAATCCCTCCACTGTGATGTTACCGTCAGTAGGCGCCATGTAACAAGTAATCATTCTCATGGTTGTACTTTTACCAGCACCATTTGGGCCAAGGAAACCAACAACTTCTCCAGGCTTAACATCAAAAGATATATCATCCACTGCCTTCTGGTCACCATATTTCTTTGTTAGATTCTCAACTACTATTGAAGCCATAATATCTTAATTTTCCGGTCGCAAATTTGCTTACTGATATGCAAAAAATCAACCTTTTTTAATATGTTTTAACATTTTTTAAGAAAAAATAAACAGTATAATCATTTTGAATTCCGGCCTGATTTTGATCCAATTATGGAGCGGAAAAAAGGTTGATATCCCATACCATGGGCAGAAAATATCTCATGGCAAATACAATTATGATAACCGAGATAACATTCATCCAGAATCCGGTTCTTACCATATCAGATATCTTAATATATCCTGAACTGAATACTATAGCATTTGGAGGTGTGGCTACAGGCAACATGAAGGCACAGCTGGCGGCCAGACAGGAAGAAATCATCAATCCATACGGATGAAATCCCAGGGCTGCAGAAATGGAGGCCATAATGGGAAGCAAGATCGAGGCGGTGGCAACATTTGAAGTGATCTCTGTCAGAAAATTAACGGTTGCCGTAACCACCAGGAGTATCACCAGATATTGAGTGCCACTAATATACTGGATCTCAGTTCCTATCCAGGCAGCCAATCCGGTTTTGCTGAATCCGGCTGCGATAGCAAGTCCACCTCCGAATAACAGCAAGATCCCCCAGGGTAACTTCCGGGCAGTGGGCCAATCGAGTATGGTATCATTACCCCGCGCAGGTATAATAAAAAGTATCAGTGCACCCATAATTGCTATAATGGTATCATCGATTGCAGGGATGATCCTGGCCAGCAAAAATGATCTTGTGATCCAGGCCAAAGCTGTTAATCCGAATACCACAATTATCCTTTTTTCTTCCCGCTTGATCTCACCCAGTTTTTTAAGTTCATTATTTATAGTATTTGAGACGTGGGTAAAACGCTGAAAAGCGGGTTTGAATGCGATCATAGTCAGGTATAACCAGCATATAATCAATAAGATCATGGAAAGTGGCAGACCGAACTTCATCCACTCAGAAAATGAAACTTCTGCATTATAATATTCCTTGGCTACGGCCGAGAATATGGCATTGGTAGGGGTTCCTATCAATGTGGCCATACCTCCGATCGATGCGGCATAGGCTATACCCAGCATCAAGGCCAGGCCAAATTTTCGTTCTTCCGATTTGGCCTTATCACCTGCCTCAAGGGTAAAGAACTCACCGAACTGACGGGCTACTGCTAAAGCTATGGGAAGCATCATCATCGTTGTTGCTGTATTGGAGATCCACATCGAAAGCAAAGCCGTTGAGATCATAAAGCCAAAAATGATGCTCCGGATATTAGTACCCACAAGCTTAATGATAGTCAGGGCAATGCGCTTGTGAAGGCTCCATTTCTCCATAGCCAGTGCAATCATAAATCCCCCCATATAAAGAAATACCATTTTATGTCCATATGAACTTGTGGTCTCAGCTATTGATAAGGCTCCGGTAAGCGGAAACAGTACAATCGGTAACAGAGAAGTTGCCGGAATGGGTATTGCTTCAGTGATCCACCATGTAGCGACCCATAAGGTACCGGCAAGTATGGCTACCCCTTCCTTTGATAAGCCTTCAGGCTGAAGAAATATGAAGACTAGTATAAAAAGTAAAGGTCCCAGTATCAGACCTGTAAGTTTTCGCCTATTGAAATCAGTGAATATCATATAAAAAAGGTCCCTCAAGCAATCAAATTTTTTCCTGATTTGCAAATAATCAGCTATTTTAACCTTAATTTTTAAACATATTCTTATTGATGTTATTAAAAAAAGGATAAGGTTGTGAACCGTAGTAAATTATAATTATAATTATATATGAACAGGTCAACGGTCAACATGGTACCTAAGCACGGTGATTTAATATGCTGGCAACATTTTCTGTGCCTTCCTGCGGAAGTCCTTTTATACGGATCAGACTATCGCAGATTATCTGATTCCCCTGACCATGAACCTGCTATTGTTAAACCTTATAGCGATCTGGCATGAAAGAAAGAAATGGAATAGCCGCTGCAGGCAACTGGATACTCGATATTACCAAGATCATCGATGTATATCCTGAACAGGATACCCTGGCCAACATTTCAGCACAATCCTCCAACAATGGGGGAGCCCCTTATAATGTCCTTAAGGATCTGGCCAGGCTCGAAGCTCCTTTTCCATTGTATGGCATCGGTTTGGTTGGAAATGATGAAACCGGAAAGCAGATTGAAAAAGATTGCGAAAATCATTCAATAGATACAAGCCAGATAAGTTATTCATCCGATGCAGGTACCTCTTATACTGATGTAATGCTGGTCAGGGATACAGGGCGAAGGACTTTTTATCATTACCGTGGAGCCAATGCTCTATTTGATCTGCAACATATAGATCTGAGCGATCTGCCTGCCAGGATTTTGCATCTTGGTTATCTTCTTCTTCTGGACAGCCTCGATGAAGTTAAAGCCAACGGGCGGACGCACGCCTCTGTATTATTGGAAGAGGCCAGGGCGCTGGGCTTCAAAACTACAGTTGATCTTGTCAGTGAGAACAGTGACCGCTTCAAATCTATTATTATTCCTTCTCTTCCCTATATCGATGTTTTGTTTTGTAATGAATATGAAGCCGGCAAACTTACTGACATTGGTATAAACACTGAGAATCCTGAACTGGATAAAATAAAAGAGTTAATTACCGGGCTACTGAATATGGGTGTAAAAGAATGGGTGATCTTACACTTTCCTACAGGATGTGCAGCCGGAAATACCCAGGGTGAATTGGTTTACCAGGGGAGTGTAAATATGCCCGAAGGTTCGATAATCGGAACCACCGGGGCCGGGGATGCTTTTGCAGCAGGGACATTGTATGGCTACCATGAAAACTGGTCTATGGATAAATGCCTGGAACTGGGGGTAAGCTGCGCAGCCATGTCGCTAACCCAGGCAGGATGCTCAGACGGAATTGGAACAAAAGCAGAATGCCTGAAAATAGGGCAGCGGTATGGATACAGGAAATTGAAATAAGAGGGTTTGTCCCCTTCCGTATTTTTTTACTAACTTCGTCGATATTCTAATTCTAGCAGATGAAAAACATAAATTTCCAGAAAGATGTGCTTCCTCACCTGGTAGCTGTGGCCATTTTTCTTGTAGTGGTAGTTATATTTTACCGGCCGGCTTTCTTTGAAGATAAAGCACTTTCGCAGCATGATATTTTAATGGCAAAAGGTCCCTCAAAAGCACTTGAAGACTTTAGGGAAGAATACGGCAGGGAAGGTCTCTGGGCTTCGAATATTTTCAGCGGCATGCCTGCATATCTTGTAGGCGTCAGCTGGAGTGGTGATCTGTTTCGTTATATATACCACTTATCGTATCTCGACCTGCCAAGTCCTGCACGGCTCACATTTCCGGCCATGCTATCTTTTTACATTTTGTTGATCGCATTCGGGGTAAGGCCTTATTTAGCAATAGGCGGAGCGATTGCCTATGGATTATCTTCATTTAACATTATAAGCATAATCGCCGGCCATAATCTGAAAGTGCTTGCTGTGGCTTATGCTCCACTCGTTATTGCTGGTGTCCACCTTGTCTTTCATAATAAAAGAATAGCTGGTTTGATACTGACCATTATAGGATTATACCTTCAGATCAGGGTAAACCACCTTCAGATCACATATTACCTGATGCTGATCTTATTATTTTATGGACTTTTTCAACTGTATTCCGCTTACAAAACCAAAACACTTAAATATTTTTTTCAATCCGTAGGACTACTTATGATCCCGCTTATCCTGGCCGTAGGAATAAATTTCGGAAAATTGTGGTCAGTATACAGTTACTCTAAATACAGCATCAGAGGACCTTCTGAATTAAAGGTTGCAGGACAAGAAAAGGATGATGGTTTGTCCAAGGAATATGCCTTTAATTACAGCAATGGTATTTTCGAACCACTCACCCTCATGATCCCTAATATCTTGGGTGGCCCGAGTATACAGGAACTGGACAGAAGTTCGAATACAGGAGAAGTATTAAGAAGGAATAACGTACCGGGAAACCAGGCATCGGATTTTTTGAAAAATGCCAGGACGTATTGGGGGAAACAACCATTTACCGGGGGACCCTTTTATGCTGGCGCCACAATCATCTTCCTTTTTATTCTGGGCATAGTTTTCACCAGAGGTACCGTCAAACACTGGCTGATTACCATTACAATAGTTGCGGTTGTTCTGAGCTGGGGTAAAAATTTCTCATCCTTTAATTATTTTATATTCGATTACTTCCCGGGTTATAATAAATTTCGATCCGTAACATTTATTATTTCCATTGCCCTGATCAGTATTCCTTTGCTGGGATTTATCGGGCTGAATAAATTGATAGATGATTCGGAAAATCCTCAGACCCTTAAAAAGCTGTTATTGGCCCTGTCTGTAGCCGGGGGTTTTTGTATTCTGTTACTTTTGATGTCAGGATTGTTCAGCTATCAATCACCTGTCGATGAACAATTGCCTGACTGGCTTGCAAGCGCTTTGCAAAAAGACCGGAAGGGATTATTACTCAGCGATACATTCCGATCACTTGTTTTGATCTTGCTGCTTGGGGGATCTATGTATTTTTATCTGAAGAAAAAGCTTAACCTGGGTGTTTTGACCGCCCTTTTTATCCTATTGATCACCTTCGATGTCTGGAATGTAAGCCGAAGATTCCTGGATACGGATGACTTCGAAAGAAATCCCGTGAAAAATTATTTCTCACCCAATGATGCTGATTCCGAAATACTGAAAGATGACAGCGATTACCGGGTATTAAATTTCAGGGATCCGTTTAATGATGGAAGAACCTCGTATTTCCACCAGTCTGTAGGAGGATATCACGGGGCAAAACTACTCAGGTATCAGCAATTGATTGAAAAACCACTGAGTAGTGATATACAGAAAACAATCGGCAAAATACAGGAAAGTACTATGGATTTCGAGGATAGTCATGTTATTAATATGCTGAATGCAAAGTATTTCCTTGCCGGAACAGCAAGAAATGCGGTTATCAGAAATAACCATAACAATGGCAGTGCCTGGTTTGTCAATTCAGTAAAGCATGTAAACTCTCCTGATGAGGAGTATAAAACGGTTGCTGAGATCAATACAAAAACAGAAGCCGTCGTGGACATTTCCAAATTTAACATATCCTCAGAAACATATTATGGCGATGGTCAAATAAAACTCATATCGAAGTTTCCTGACCGGATCAAGTATGAATGCAATAACGATTCCCAATCATTTGCCGTTTTCTCAGAGATATATTATCCTGACGGCTGGAAAGCGACCATCAATGGAGGGGAAGTTGATATAATAAGAGTCAATTATGTGTTGCGCGGTTTGGAAATTCCTCCGGGAAGGAATGAAATTGAATTTAGTTTCCGGCCTAAGGTATATTTTAAAGGCAACCTGATCATGAGATGGACTTCAATAGTCGCATACTTAGTTATTTTGGGATTGATTATTATTGGTTATACCGGTAAAAAAGGTCGGTCTGAAGAATGAAAAAAGTCCTGATCATCAGCTATTACTGGCCGCCTGCCGGGGGTATTTCAGTACACAGATCACTTAAGTTTGCTAAGTACCTGAGAAAATACAATTGGGAACCGGTTGTTTATGTGCCTTCAAACGCAGATTATCCATACTTTGATGAGGGCAATTATAAAGATATACCTGAAAATCTTAGCGTATTGACCCATCCTGTAAGGGAACCTTTTAAATTATTTAAAAAATTATCAGGAAGATCGAAGGATGAATCCCTGAATAATATAGTGCATGTCAGGACCCGCAAGCAATCATGGATTGATAAACTGGGGATATGGATCCGCGGGAATTTCTTTATTCCGGATGCTCGTTCTTTATGGATACGGCCATCGGTCCGATACCTTTCTGCTTACCTGAGATCAAACAGGATTGATGCCATATTTGCCGACGGGCCACCCCATACGAACAATGTGATTGCGATGAAATTAAGTAAAAAGCATGGGATCCCTTACCTGGCCGATTTTCAGGATCCCTGGACCCAGGTTGATTATTATGACCTCTTCCCCATCACAAAATGGGCTGATAAAAAACATAAAAGGCTTGAGCAGGAAGTATTCAGGCAAGCCTCCAAAATTACCATAGCCAGCCCATCCTGGAAAACAGATCTGGAACAAATCGGGGCCAGGAATGTGGATGTACTTTACTGGGGATTTGACGAGGAAGATTTTTCTGACCTGACCGCTATTGAGAATCCTTACTTTTCCATTACCCATATCGGATTATTGGGATTTGACAGGAATCCTGAATTCCTTTTCAAGGTTTTGGGTGAATTGAAAGAAGAAAACGATGAGTTTGGTAAAAATCTGAAGATAATACTTGCGGGACAGATCGATTACAGCGTTAAAAAGACAATATCAGAATACAACCTGGACGTTAATGTTGAGTATCATGGTATTATAGACCGAATTTCGGCATTAAAGATTGCTAAGGGTTCCTCATTATTACTTTTACTTTTAAATAAAGCAAAAAATGCTAAAGGACGGTTGCCTGGTAAATTGTATGAATATCTGCGGTTAAGGCGACCTGTGTTAACTTTAGGATTGAAAAACAGTGATGCAGAGCAAATTATCAGGGAGACTGCCTCGGGTAAAAGTTACGAATATGATGAGGTTGATAAAATCCGGAATTACATATTGGATTCATATAATAAATTCAAAAACAATCAGCTGACTCAAACAAAGGGAAATATAGACTTTTACAGTGTGGAGAACCAAACCAGGAGATTGGCTGAATTCTTAAGTGAGATAAGTAGTAAAAATGATTAAAGGCAAAAGGATTTTATGCTATCTGGATAATGACAGAGGCAGGGATGCGGAAATGATGCTTCCATTGGTGTATTTTATTGAAAATGTATTGGAATGCTCGGTAGAGTACGCTTTTGTATGGGATGTTCACGCTATTTACAGAAAAAAACCAGACCTGGTTCTCCTCCCAAATGCCATCGGTTCACCGCTAAATTATCAGATATCCAGATATGCATACAATCAAAATTTAAAGGTTTTTGCCTTGATATCGGAGGGAAACTTCAGAACCGATGGAACCTTTAAATATTGGGGATATAATAAGGATAAGATATTTTACGAAGATTTCATTTGCCTGTGGTCCAGGAGAACTTATGATTTTTTATCAGAAAATGAACCTGATCATATAGATAAAATGGTAGTTACCGGGGGTGTTGGATTTGACAGGTATAAAATCTATTCCTTTAAATCAAAAAAAGAATTCCTGCAGGAACGCGGTTTATCCCATTTTAAGAAAGTGATTGGATATGCAGGCTGGGCTTTCGGGAAATTATTCAATAAACAGGGGCGTACCGAAATAAGGTACCTGCATAAAAATAATCCGGATAGAATTAACTGGATGCAAGAGCAAATGTACCTTGTAGAAGATATTTTGAAGAAATGCGTGGAGTCTAATCCCGATACTTTATTCATCCTTAAAAGGCATCCCAATGAAGCCAATCCTTCCATTGTCGGAGAGGGAATGAACGAGATGCTAAGATTAAAAGACTATCCTAATGTGATCTATGTAAAAGAAGAAGAGAATATTCATGACCTGATTAACATCTCTGATATCTGGATGGCCTTTGAAAGTACCACTGCTTTAGAATCATGGATCATGAGAGAAACCCATCCGACAATACTGATCAATCCGGATCCTGAGTTTAAGAGGGACAAGTTACATTTAGGATCGGTCATTGCGAAAGGATATCCTGAATTGCAGAGAATGATCGATGAGTTCTATGCTACAGGTACGATAAAGGAATTCTTTACAACAGAGTTAAAGCAACATAGGTCCAAATTGATTAAAGACACGATTGGATTTGGTGATGGATTTAACCATATCCGAACTGGTCTGTACCTGAGCAAAAGTCTTGAAAAGGCTGATTCAAAGCAGGCCAGGTTTGTGTTTTCCTTTAATTACTATTTGAAATTTCGGTTATTACATTTAGTTAAGTATTTTTATATCAGGAATCTGTTTGAAAAATTGCCAAAATTCAAGAAAACAGTATGGCTCTTTGAGCGGTATAAATTGGAAAATATAAATGTTCTGAAACAGCAGTATTGGCCTTTTCTTTCTAATTTTTACAGTAAAAATAGTATTAAGCAGCAGTATAAGGATAGATCATTATCTCAAAATCTAAAAATAAATGATTGATCTCAATGGAAAATCAATCCTAGTAACCGGGGGTACGGGATCGTTCGGACAGAAATTTGTATTGGAAGTCCTGCACAAATTCCCCCGGATCCATCGTCTGGTAGTATTCTCAAGGGATGAGTTGAAGCAGTATGAGATGTCACAGCGTTTCCCTAAATCTAAATATGACTGCATACGATATTTCATAGGGGATGTGCGTGATCCGAACCGTCTTACCAGGGCCTTTGAAGAGATTGACATAGTAGTTCATGCGGCTGCCCTGAAGCAGGTACCGGCAGCGGAATACAATCCCTTTGAATTTATAAATACAAACATTATTGGAGCAGAGAACGTAATAAATGCCGCGCTTGACAACCATGTTGAAACAGTCGTTGCCTTATCCACAGATAAAGCTGCCGCACCGATAAATCTATATGGTGCCACCAAACTATGTTCTGATAAGCTTTTTATTGCGGCAAATAACATCAAAGGAAGCCGGAAATGTAAATTTACGATCGTCAGATATGGAAATGTAATGGGTTCCAGAGGATCAGTCATGCCGCTATTCATAAAGCAGAAATCAGATAATCTGCTTACCATAACAAACCGGGAAATGACCCGTTTCAATATTTCCCTGCAGGAGGGCGTTGATCTTGTCCTGTATGCCATGGAAAAAAGCCTGGGCGGGGAGATCTTTGTCCCTAAAATACCCTCCTATAAGATCATGGATGTGGCTAAAGCCATCGCACCAGATGCTAAAATTGAAATTACGGGTACACGGCCCGGTGAGAAACTGCATGAGGAGATGGTTACTACTGCCGATGCCCCAAATACACTCGATATCGACAGTCACTATATCATTCTGCCGGTGGTCCATGATATTAAGAAGAAGAAATACCTGGATTATTATAATGGGAAATTAATGCCTGAAGGTTTTTCCTACAACTCCGGCAACAATAATAAGTGGTTATCTGTTGAAGAGATCCGCAACCTGGTAAGAATGCATGTAACCCCAGAAATTTAAGTTTTATGCAAAATCTGATTCCCTACGGTAAACAACATCTCATCCAGGAGGATATTGATGCAGCAATATCAGTCCTGAAATCCGATTTTATAACACAAGGACCCGTAGTAGATGAATTTGAAAAAGCCTATGCAAATTATATAGGTTCAAAATATGCAGTTGCTGTTTCTAATGGGACGACAGCTTTGCACTTATCAGCCATGGCTCTCGGTGTTTCAAAGGGAGATAAAGTTATTACAAGCCCCCTTACTTTTGCTGCATCTGCCAATTGCGTTCTATATTGTGGGGGAGAAATTAGTTTCGTGGATATTGATCCCGAATCATTATGTATTGATTTAAATAGGGTCGAAGATGTCCTCAGGAAAAATTCTACCCGTGACATAAAGGGAATTATTCCGGTGGACTTCGCTGGTTACCCGGTTAATACAGAAGATATCAGATCTCTGGCTGAAAAATATGGCTTATGGATACTGGAAGATGCCTGTCACGCCCCGGGTGCCAGTTTTTCTGATTCTAAGGGAAAACAACAGCAAAGTGGCAATGGGGAGTTTTCGGATCTTTCAATCTTTTCTTTTCATCCTGTCAAGCATATAGCCACAGGAGAAGGAGGAATGATAACAGGGAATAACCTCGAGAGGATCAACAGGATTAAAAGGTTACGCACTCATGGAATTACAAAGGATCCTGAACTCCTTAAACAAAAAGACGAGGGAGGTTGGTATTATGAGATGCAGGACCTCGGGTATAATTACAGAATTACGGATTTTCAATGCGCATTGGGCATCTCGCAACTGAAACGGGCAGAAAAATCCCTGAGAAGGAGACAGGAAATTGCCAACCGTTATATGAATGCATTCCAGGACTATGATTTTATCAAAATGACAAATGTCCCTCAAAATATAGTCCATGCATGGCATCTTTTTGTAATACAAATCCCACGGCGCAGAGATCTATACGATTTCCTTAGAGAAAATGGAATCTATACACAGGTTCACTATATCCCTGTTCATTTACAGCCATATTATAAAAACCTGGGCTGGAATAAGGGAGACTTTCCGATAACAGAGAATTATTATGATCATTGTCTGAGTTTACCCATGTATCCTAGTCTGAAAGAAGAAGAACAGGAATATGTAATAACTAAAGTCAAGGAGTTTTTTGGATGAAAACAGGAGCAATTATTCAAGCCAGAATGTCATCCAAAAGACTGCCTGGCAAAGTACTTAAAGAGCTACCTTATGAAGGTGGAATTAGCTCTTTGGAACAAATTGTTTACAGGCTAAAACAGGTTGAAAGCATTCATGAAGTAATTATTGCCACATCGACCAACAAAGAAGACAAAGCCATCGTTAACATGGCCCAGTCTAAAAATATTAATGTGTTCGCCGGAAGCCTTAACAACGTATTGGAGCGTTTTTATTGCGCGGCAAAGCCCTATAGTTTTGACCATGTAGTTAGAATCACCGGTGATTGTCCATGTATAGATCCCGTAATAATTGAAGAGACAATACAAAAACATTTGCAGGAGAAAGCGGACTTTACCACAACGGGCGCACTGAAGCGTACTTTCCCGATTGGCATGGACACAGCGGTTATAAAAATGCAGGCATTGGAGGAAGCATATCATAAAGCTGATAAAGATTATGAGAAAGAGCATGTGACCCCATACATATATAAATCTCATCCTGAAAAATTTAAAATTGTATCCATTGAGGCATCAGAGGAATTGACAGATCCAAATCTTCGTGTTACAATGGATACCCCTGAAGATTACCTTTTATTATGTTCAATCTATGATACTTTATACCCCAAAAATCGAAGCTTTGGACTAAGGGAAATATTCAAGTTATTGGATCAGAAGCCCTGGCTCAGAAAAATTAATGAACAAATTCAACACAAAAAATTACATTCATCCCTGCAGAGTGAATTAAACGAGGTCATTGATTATTGTGAAAAACAGGATCTCAAAAATGCAAGATCGTTTATTGTTAGTAAGTTAAAAGATAACAATTCTATCAGATTATGAGAGACCTGTTATTAAAAGAAGTAGATGAGTCCGATTATGAGAATTATTATCTGATCCGCAGCGAAAAAGAAAATTTATTCTGGACAGGATATGACACCCCCCCTCATAAAGAGCGTTTTTTTAACTGGTTTATAGACAGAATTGCTGATCAGCAAAAGCACCTTTACCTATTATTTGACAATGAAGTTTGTGTAGGTTCTTTAAATGTGGATTTTTATGATGACTATGTAGCCATAGGTTATTCAACCCTTACTAATCATAAAGGAAAAGGGTATGCAACCTATCTTGTTGCAGAAGCAATTCGAATTGCGGATGAGGCCAAAACAGGAAATCCAGAATTAAAAAAAATAATAGCCTGGATTAATTACCAGAATCAAGCTTCCATCAGAGTAGTTGAGAAAAATGGATTTCAAAAATCGGATATTACTGAAACTAGAAAACGATTCGGGAATCAAGAACTCTATTATCAATTTGAAATCTACCTGTAAATAATGTTTTATTTTAAAGCGGAAGCAAATAGTATAATTGGCGGGGGGCACCTTCACAGGTGTCTGACATTAGCAAAAAAATGCAGGGCACTTAAACTCCATGCTGAGTTCATTTTTTCAAACAGTTCACCAGATTTTATTAAAAGAGTCTCCGATGATGGATTTAAATATCATATTATAAAAGAATCCCAATGGAACAACATCGAAAAATATAAAGAGATTATCCCTGAGCATTCCATAATTGTATTTGATTCAGACGATCCAAAATACTTTGAAAGGGAACTGAATGAGAAATTGAACAGGAATGGAATAAAAACCGCCTGTTATACGATAACTGATCGATATGAATTATGGAATGATATTGTTATCAATCCGAATATCATTGCATTTACCCATGATTATACGACCAAACCCGAGGCAATTACACTGTTGGGACCAGAATACATGATAATTCGGGATGAATTTATTTTAACAAAACCTAATCCAAAAAATACTGGTAAGAAAAAAAATATATTAATCACTTTTGGCAATGCCGATGTGTCAAATTTAACCGGTTATATCTTACCCCATCTTCAGGGTCTTGAACAATATATTAATAAATGCATGGTAATTATTGGCCCGTTATATAAGGATAGTAAAAAAATAAAGGAAATTATTGCCTCACTTGACAGTATTCAGGTAGATACTCATGAAAATGTGAACAACATGATCCCATTGTATAAAGAAACTGATATTGCCATTACCTCAGGTGGAATGAGTATGTGGGAAATGTCACTCTTTGAAATTAAACAATTGGTTATTGCATCGAGTCCCAGAGAAGTAGCCTATGTAAACTACATGGATAAACTAGGCTATATAAAAAAAATTGGCACTTATGATCAATTACCGGATAAAGCAGAATGTCAGTCTATAATTAAACAAGCTATTAACAATAATTCCTTAGAATTCAAGCTGGAAGCTTTCAGAGAAACATTGAATCCAAACGGAGCTGAATTATTGATAAAAAAAATGAAAGAAGTAATTCCTTAATTTCGAATATTGAAAGATGAAAAAAATATTAATAGTAGGTGCAGGAATTGAGCAGGTGCCCGCAATAAAAATTGCTAAGGAAATGGGCCACACTGTTTTGGTATCCGATATGTCACCTGCAGCCCCGGGAATTCCATTTGCAGATAAAAGTTACATTGTCAGTACTAAAGATTATGAAGGCAATCTTAAAATTGCATCTGAAGAGAATATTGATGGAATAATGACACTCTGCTCAGAAACTGCCATTCCAGTTGTTGCTAAGGTCTCATCAAAATTGGGTTTGCCAGGATTTAGTGAAAGAACGGCCTTTGCTGCGACAAACAAAGGGGCTATGAGAGAAACAATGCTTCAAAACAATGTAGCAATGAGTCCATTTGTTATGGCTACTAATTTAGGCCAAGCCCTGGATTTTGTACAAAAAACAACGCCACCCTGGGTTGTAAAACCCAGCGATTCGTCAGGTCAGAGGGGAACTACGTTTGTTAACGATGCCAGGGATATTCCGAAAGCCTATGAATTTGCAATAAAATACTCAAATGATAATACAGCGCTGATCGATCAGTTTATCGATGGACCTGAAATAAATGTAACAGCATTACTGGATAAAGGAAAAATCAAGTTTCTATCATTATCTAACCGGGTTACCTTAGGTGCTCCGAATTTTGGTATTGCTGTCAGGCACATCGCGCCGGTCCATCTTGATTCGGAAGGACGAAAGCAAATAATGGATATGTCTGTTCAGACCATCAGAGCAATAGGCCTTGAAAATGGAATTGCTTATCCTCAAATCATTATGAGTAAAGAGGGTCCCAGATTTGTTGAAATTGCTGTTCGTATACCTGGTGGGCATATGAGAGAAGTAGCCATGCATCTCAGTGGTATTGATATGATAAAAACCACCATCTGGCAGTCATTAGGAATAGATTTAAATACAAAGAATATTCAAACAGAAAGTTCTTATCCATCTGTTTCGATAAAATTTATTACTAGTAAAAATATTAATATAAAGAACGAGACTGTCCGAAAAATTGATGGAATTGAGGATGCGCTTAAGGATCCCAATGTAAAAACATGTTATTTAAGATTGCCTTTTGGCAAAAAGGTTCCTGAATTACAAAATTCCGTTGGCAGGTTTGGATCTATTATTGTTACTGGAAATTCAAAAAAGGAAACTTTATTGAAAACAGAAGAGATCTTTAATAATATAAAGGTAAATGACATACCGTTAGAGGAATACTCTAATTACAACCCGTATAATAAAGATATTATAGATTTTTGATATGTATGATCAGGTAAAAAAGACCAAATACGGATATTACGAGCTTAAAGAAAAACCTTCTCCTGAAGAATTATCAGAGTATTATACCAAAAAATACTTTCAGGAAACAAAAGGTGCTTATCAGAAAGCGTATTCTGATTCAGAAATTAAGTTTATTAATAATAGAATTAAAAGGAAATACATCATTATCAATGATAAAATATCATCAGATCATCCTAAGAAATTCCTTGATATCGGATGTGGTGAAGGATGGTCTTTGTCGTATTTCCATTCACAAGGCTGGGAAGTTAAAGGTCTCGATTTTAGCACATATGGTTGCCAAAGCAATAATCCGGAAATGGTCCGGTTTGTTCAAGATGGAAATGTATTCGATAATATCAAAAAGCTGGCTGATTCATCTGAAAAATATGATGTGATCCTGCTGGATAATGTACTTGAGCATGTATATGATCCTGAAGAATTAATTCATATCTTACCAAATTATCTGAATAAGAATGGCATTTTATGTATTGAAGTACCTAATGATTTTTCGGTTCTTCAACAATATTTATACAACCAGCATATGATAGATAAAGCATTTTGGGTGGCTATTCCTGATCATATTTCTTATTTTAACGTTAATGGCTTGAATAATTTAATGGAGGCACATGGTTGGCAATTATTTCATTTAAACACGGATTATCCATTGGATTTGAATCTATTGAACCAGGACAGCAATTATGTAATGGATAAAGAAAAGGGAAGAAATGTCCACCTCGCAAGGGTTGATATTGAAAACCTGTTGGATGATATAAACTCAGAACTTGCTATAAAACTTCTTTCAGTTTATGCCGAAATGGGTTTGGGCAGAAATATTATTGGTTTTTTTAAAAGATTGGAAAAATGAATTTTGAGGAATTGGATCATGCATATATTATAGCCGAGCTATCTGCTAACCATTGTGGAGATTTTGACATTGCGGTAAAAACACTCAGAGCAATGAAAGCATCGGGTGCCGATGCTGTAAAACTACAGACCTTCACACCTGATAGCATGACGATGGATTCTGAGCAAGACTGGTTTCAGACCCGTAAAGACAGTTTATGGGGAGGGCAAAAACTATTCGATCTGTATAAAAAAGCACATACGCCATGGGAGTGGCATAAAAAATTACAAGATCTCGCCAACGATCTGAGGCTTGATTTTTTCTCTTCACCTTTCGATTTTTCCGCTGTTGAAAAATTGCAATCACTCAATGTCCCCGCCTTTAAAATAGCTTCATTCGAAATTACCGATATACCTTTAATACAAAAAGTGGCACAGACAGGTAAACCTATTATTATCTCGACAGGAATTGCCACTGAAGAAGATATAAAGCTTGCCGTGGAAACCTGTCGTAAGGAAAACAATAACCAGATTGCACTGTTAAAATGCACTTCTGCTTACCCAAGTCCATATAATGAGATTAATCTGAAAGCCATTCCGCTTTTAAAAGAGAAGTACAATGTAACCCCCGGATTGTCAGATCATACACTGGGCATATCGGTACCTGTGGCTGCCGTTACACTGGGTGCTAAAATTATTGAAAAACACTTTATACTGGATAAAAAGCTCCCCAGTTTGGATAAAGACTTTTCCCTCAATCCGATGGAGTTTAAGGAAATGGTTACAGCCGTAAGACAAACTGAGCAAGCCATGGGAAATGCAACCTTAAAGCTTACGGAAAAGGCTGAGAAAGCAAGGCAGTCCAGACGTTCATTATTTGTCGTTAAAAACATAAAAAAAGGAGAAAGGCTTACCACCGAGAATATTAAATCATTACGTCCCGGGAATGGGCTTCATCCGAAATATCTTCCGCAAATTATTGGGAAAAAAGCTTCCAGGGCTATAGACGCGGGCACTCCATTAAGTTTCAATGATATAACCGGTTAAGAGTATTGGGGACGATTAAAAAACAATCAATCATTTCTACTATATACATCTACCTGGGTGTGGCCATAGGATTTGTTTCCACGGGTATTCTTATGCCACGGTTCCTGACTGAAGAACAAAACGGAATTATCAAGCTGCTGGTATCCTATTCATTGCTATTTGCACAATTTGCCTCCCTGGGTTTTCAGGTCGCTACCGTTCGTTTTTTCCCGTATTTCAAAGATAAAAAGAAGGGACACAATGGATTTTTTCCTTTGCTTACCCTTGTTGGTGTTCTGGGATTCTGCCTTTTTCTTGTTATCTATTATTTAATAAAAGGACCGATTATCGAATATGAATCAGAAAAGAACTCTGTATTTGCTAATTATTTCTTTCTGATACTGCCTTTAACATTTTTCTTCCTCTACTTTAACCTGTTTGATATCTATTCCCGAGTGCTTCTTAAGTCAACGGTTGGGACCTTTCTCAAGGAGCTATTTCAGAGGCTGCTGATCTTAGTAGCTATCCTGTTGTATACTTTTAAAATGATAGGTTTCTGGGAATTTACTATTTTTTATGTAGCTACTCTTTCCCTGCCAACGGTTATTCTTTTCTTTTATCTGTTGTTCAAAGGGGAAATATTTATTAAACCTGACTTCGGATTCATAAAAGGTGACCTGGCCAGATCTATATCCAGTTTATCTCTCTACGGAGTATTTATAGGATTCAGCCAGATCGCCATATCCCAGATAGACAGCATCCTAATTAACTTCTTCAAAGACACGGCCAGTACCGGCATTTATGCGATTACTTTTTATTACGGGACCCTGGTCATTCTACCTTCTCGAGCCGTTTTCAGGATAGCCCCTTCATTCATAGCAGAAGCTTTTAGACAGAATGATATGGAGCAGATCAGAAATATTCAATATAAAAGCTGCCTGAACCAGCTACTGATCGGCACGGGTATATTCCTGTTACTCTGGCTGAATATTGACAATGTTTTTAAGATCCTGCCACAGGAATACATATCCGGCAAATATGTCATTTTGTTCATAGGATTGGCAAATCTTATCAGTATGGGCGGAGGACTTTCATCGCAGATTATCACAAATTCAAAGTTTTACCGGTATAACGGACTGTTTGTTATTATTTATTTAGGTTTGACCGTAATCCTGAATATAATTTTTATTCCAGTCCTGGGAATAAAAGGCGCGGCCCTGGCGGCCATGGCTTCCATGCTGGTGTTTAATATTCTGAAGTTTATCTTTGTTTATAATAAATTTAATATACAGCCCTATAGAAACCGACACATCAGGATATTGTTGACAGGCGTCATAGCCTACATTATTACCGCCCTATTTACATATCCTGAACACCTGATTTTGAATATCACTTTAAAATCATCATTATTCAGCATATTATTTATTATCCTGAATTATATCTCTGGTACCTCAGCTGATTTTAATGAACTAATTGAAAAGTATATCCCATCACTTCGTAAAAAATAATCACTGGCTCATTAGGTAGGCTTTGATGAAGTCATCCAGGTCTCCATCCAGCACCTTTTGTACATCAGTTTTTTCTACAGCTGTCCGGTTATCTTTAACCAGTTTATAGGGATGAAGCACATAATTCCTGATCTGAGATCCAAAATCAATTTTCTTTTTAGTGCTTTCTATTTCGGCTTTTTCAGCATTCCTTTTCTCCACTTCAATTTGATAAAGCCTTGATTTCAGCATTCTGATTGCTTTTTCCTTATTTTGTAGCTGGGACCTTTCCTGCTGACATTCCAGGACGATGCCTGAAGGTGCATGTCTCAATCTGACAGCTGTTTCAACCTTATTTACATTTTGTCCGCCCTTCCCCCCTGATCTGAATGTTTCCCAGGTTATATCGGCCGGGTTCACTTCGATCTCAATGCTGTCATCCACAATGGGATAAGTAAAAACAGAAGCAAAGGAAGTGTGTCTACGTCCACCTGAGTCGAAAGGTGATATACGGACAAGCCTGTGAACTCCAATTTCGCTTTTAAGATATCCATATGCGAACTCTCCTGTAATTTCCAACGTAGCGGATTTTATACCTGCTGTATCACCTGGCTGATAGTTGACTTCTCTTACTTTATAATTGTGGCTTTCGCTCCACATTATGTACATTCTGAGCAGCATTTCAGCCCAATCCTGGCTTTCAGTTCCTCCTGCACCCGGATTGATATCGATCATTGCACTAAGCTGGTCTTCTTCACCGCTAAGCATTTTCTTGAATTCCAATTCTTCAATAAAAGATTTTACCTTTTCATATTCAGAATCCATCTCATCATTATCAACATCTCCTTCCTCATAAAATTCAAAGAGCGTTTCAAGGTCCCCCAGCAATTGATGTGACCTTTCAAAACTATCAGTCCATATCTTCTTTGATTTTATGGATTTCAGCACAACCTCAGCAGCTTTAGGATCATCCCAGAAATTGGCTTGAGCGGTTAGTTCTTCTTCTTCTTTTATCTCTTTGATCTTATGATCGTAGTCAAAGATACCTCCTCAAGGCATCTACTCTTGCCTTTAAATCTTTCAATTGGTCAGTTGTCATATAGTATAATCTAATTTGATTGCAAATTTGAATAATTCAAATGGTATAAACCTTAAAATCAGGAGAGAATTTTCAATATATCACCAATGTTCTTATCCGTTTTCTTTTACCGGGCTTGAATTTTCTGTATTTGAGTATCATTAAAATACCCCCTGCTGCTATCAGGGATGCCGATGCAATGGCTACGCCCGAAGTGAACTCATAGGTGCCATCCTGCACGATGGTCTGATTCAATATATCTATGGCAAACAAGGTAAGGCCTGCAATTATCAGGGTGGGCCCACTGGCAGAGAGGAATCCTTTGGTTTGATTGATTTTAATATAGTCAATGCTTTTCAGATGCACAGGGAATGTGCTTAATAAAATCGTGCTGTCCGTTATATCTTTAATCTTGTCACGTATTTCAAAATCTTCTCCTATCAACTTCAATCTAATCGGATCACCGATCTGATAGGTAATCCTGTGTTTTGAACCAATCTTTTCAAGAATCAAAAGTTTTGAACCCTGACCCAGCAGGGTCTTGAAAGGAATGAGAACAAGAACTAAAAATAATATTCCTCTTGATAACATCACTCGACCAAGTAGTTCAGGATAAAAGATAAGATATTATCCTCAAATATGTAACAGCCAGTTGAATTTATCTTCAGTTTGGGCCCTTTGAAGCTTATGCAAATGATCCAGGATCTTATTTGATATACTGTCTGAGGGAACAGGAGGTAAATCATAATCAACTCCCTTATACCCTATTGCTTTTATATGGGTGATGGTTGCAGCAGTACCCGTTCCAAAAGCTTCGGTTACCTGGCCACTTTGAATCCCTTCCATCAATTCAGTCACCGTAACATCCCTTTCTTCAACATTAACGCCCCAATCCCGCGCTATAGTAAGAATACTATCCCTGGTTATGCCTTTGAGTATGGTCTCCCCCGTCCGTGGTGTTACGATGGAATCGTTGATAATGAACATAAGGTTCATAGTACCTGATTCCTCAATCCGTTCGTGATCCTTACTATCAGTCCATATTAGTTGTTGATATCCTTCTCTTAGTGCTTCCTGGGCAGGCAAGAGCGAAGCCGCATAATTCCCGGCTACCTTAGCATATCCTGTTCCTCCTGCTGCAGCCCGGACATAATTCAATTCTATCTTCACCCTCAAGGCTTCCGTGTAGTAGGATCCTACAGGACAGGTGAATATGATAAATTTATAGTTATCAGAAGGCTTAATTCCTATATATTCATCATTCCCGAACATAAAAGGCCTGATATACAAAGCCGTTCCCTTCTGTTCCGGAACCCAGGCCTTGTCTATCTGTAGCAATGTTTTTAATCCATCTATGAAAATATCCTCAGGAATGTCAGGCATACACAACCTGCGGGCTGATATATTCATTCTTTTCAGGTTATCATAAGGTCTGAAGACATGGATCATCCCTTTGTCTCCTTTATAACCTTTTAAGCCTTCAAAAACCGACTGCCCGTAATGAAGTGTGAAATTCCCGGGAGCAATTTCCAAATTATCATATGGCACAATTGAACAGGATGACCATCGCCCGTCAGTATAATCGGCCATAAACATATGATCTGAATATACTTTACCAAACTGTATGTTGCTTAAGTCAACATGTGACAGTTTAGAATTTTCGATCCTTTTGATGCTAATATCCAATACAGTGAAGAATTTCAGTTCTAAAAAATATAGCTCGCTAAATTAGCTATTAATCGATCCAAATACAATTTTAGGGGCAGGTTCAAGGTATCCAGTTGATCTCATCGATCCCTTTATCATAACCGATCTTTCTGGCCAGAACAAATAAAAAATCTGATAATCTGTTAAGATATCTGATAATTACCTCATCAACACCTTCCTCCTCGCCTAACAAAACAATTAGCCTTTCTGACCTTCTGCAGACACAACGGGCTATATGACATTGTGAAACAGCAAGATCCCCGCCAGGTAATATAAAATTCTTAAGAATAGGAAGTGCTTTTTCCATCTCATCTATGTTCTTTTCGATTTCAGTTATATCAGAATCCTCTATTTTAGGCAGATTAAATTGATCGGGATCAACTTCACATGCCAGAATAGATCCTATCTTAAACAGATCGTGCTGAGTCTTCAATAAGTTATCTTTATGATCGTCAGCAATGTGGTAATCCTTTAATAAACCAATATTGGCATTCAGTTCATCTACAGTTCCATAGGCTTCGATCCGTAAATCTGACTTTGAAACCCTTTTCCCACCCAACAGAGAGGTTTGGCCAGTATCGCCTCCTTTAGTATAAATTTTCATGATACATGATAATGATTGAGCACTAAAATCCTATTAAGCTATAACCGGGAAAAGAATAAATGGTTCAATATTATTAAATTCCGGTTTTTAATGAGATCCGTATATGTTCTCATTAGGTACATCAGATTCTACCAGTCCGTCTCTGAGCTTAACTATACGATGAGCGTAATGGGCTATATCATCCTCGTGTGTTACCATGATCAGGGTATTTCCTTCATCATGTAAACGTTGAAAGAGGTCCATTATACTATAGGAAGTTTTGGAGTCCAGGTTTCCCGTAGGTTCATCAGCCAGAATTATACTTGGATTATTAACCAACGCGCGGGCAATTGCAACACGTTGTCTTTGTCCTCCTGATAATTCATTGGGTTTATGGCTTGCCCTGTCATCCAGCCCTACGCTTGCGAGCGTGGCCAATGCTCTTTCTTCTCTTTCACTTTTACCCACACCTGCATATATCAGGGGAAGTGCAACATTTTCAAGGGATGTTGCCCTGGGCAATAGGTTAAAAGTCTGAAAAACAAATCCGATCTCCTTATTCCTTATCTCTGCAAGCTGATTTTCCGTAAGATCACTTACATTGTTGTTGTTTAAAATATATGTTCCGTCAGTTGGTGTATCAAGGCATCCTACGATATTCATCAAGGTCGATTTACCGGATCCGGAAGCCCCCATAAATGCAACATACTCTCCCTTATTGATATCTATGGTGATTGACTGCAAAGCCTTTATGACTTCACTTCCCATGTGATAAATTCTTGAAATCTTCTCAGTGCTTATGACTCTTTCCATAACAATAGGATAATATATCGAATTTAAATTACGCTGTGTGAATTAACTAAATATATCTTTCCAATAAAAAAAAAATTATATGAACGGACAGTAATGTATATTTTAGGCTATTTAACTGCCCCATTGCTGCATTTCCGTTTCCTTCATATTAATAATGGCTTCCATTTCTCTTGAATAATCAAAAAAGGCCTCTTCATCCATAAAGGATTCCATAAATTCCAACCTGTTTTTTGCAAAATCCAATAACCCTTCCTCCAGACAAAATGTAATAAAATATTTATTCAGAGGTAATGAGTAAGCGTTTACTGTTAAAGCATTAACCAACAAATTATAGCTGTAATTGGACCGATCCCGGTCATTTTTGAAATAATCTATTGCCGAGATAATTCCTTCTTCAAAAAACGGATCCCAGGTTGCAAGTTTTTCATAAACAAGATCTAAATTTATTGAATCCTGTGTATCACGCTTTTTATGAGCATAAAGAAGTTGGTCATAAAGAAACAATGGATGATCAGAACCTAAATCGCCACCATCCAATTCTACATTGCCAACAGGTAATCCATTAAGCACCAAAACATATTTGATCTTTCCATATTCGACTTCAAGGTCAGAAACCAGTTGACTTGCATCAATTGCAGAAAAATAATCATAAGCAGAACTCAACCTATTCACATCGATCATAGCAGCAGACTGCTCAAGCCTGATCAAATTCTTAATGTTAGTATTACTGAATGAAGCCAACAGTTCAGCAACCCTGGACGAATCCTCCTTATCCAACCGGTAACGATACACCAAATACTTGATTTCATTATCCTTATTCTTCAGTTCGGTATCTATATCCATCTGGTACAGATCTACAAATTCCCGGCTGACAGCAGCTACGTCAGCATCATCCGAATTTTCCAGGGATTCAAATGTCTGAAGTGCTTCTTCCTGCATTCCTGCTTCTGCATAGGCAATGGCCAGATTCAGTCTGTATTTAGCATTAATTTGTGTGCTGGTCCTTTTAAAGTAATCTACAGCCAATATGGGACTTTTCACATCCATTGCCAGTATCCCAAGCATGTTAAAATATTCATCATTCAACATAGCCATTTCTCCCAATTCATATAATAACCTGAAAGATTCAGTAACCTGATGGTTGAAATACTTATTTAAGGCAGCAAGTACCCTCATCTTGCTCATATAAAAGTCTACCCCTGAAGAATCACCGTACATAAGTAATTCATTGAAATAATCTGTATTATCTGATTTGAGCATATTTAAAGCTCTGTTGTATAAAAAAGCAAAGCCGGATGCAGAAAAATCATATTCTATTTCACCAGGACCTGGAACAAGGTTGTTATTTATTCCATCAAACTGGTTGATCATCGCTTGTTTGTTTGCAAGAGCAGCCAGATCATCTTTCACGGGATACACATTTTCCAAAGAATCAACTGGAATATTAATACTGGATTTAGCCAGTAAACCATATATATTTGAAGCAGGCACAGTCGCATTCCACAGACTATTATACGACCGGTCAAAATAATAAAAGGAAGAATCAGCCAGATCGGTTTTGCTGTAAAAATATCCCAGGTTATTTAATATTTGATAAGAACCTGGAAAATCCGAAAGTGCATCTCTCAGCTCAAACATACCATCAAAGTATTGATCATTCTTTAAATAAATATTACTCAGGTTCACATAGGAAAACTCAGATGGTTTCTTTAGTAATGCATTCCTTAAATAATAGGCTTCATCATATTTATCTTTTTTCATTCTGGCCAGAGTAGCCATGGCGTAATTCGACCTGTGATTCTGATATTCATATACAGAAGCTTCTTTATAATATTCTTCCGCAAGATCAAGTTTATTTTCAATCATGAAAATATCTCCTAAATAGTTATAATACCCTGCCATGGATTGATAATACGGGAGAAAATTAGCACTATAGATAGTAAATCCAAAAACTATAAAGCCACCTATTCTAAAGATAAAAAATGGCAGGATCCTGCTCTGGTATGCGATTTTTGATACCTTTTTATTGAGTAACAACAAAGGGCCAAAATTGGCAAGGATATAAATAAAGAACATAATCCCAAAGCCGATCTGACTGTATAGAATGGCATCCTCAAATGTTTCCATAAGGGGATCATTGGCGCTGATAAAGATATAGGACAAGGTGTTTATGGCAATAATCCCAAAGCCCAGGTAGAATAAAGCTCCTGTCGGATAAAAATTAAATATCTCCTTAAAGAGATTTTCTCTCTTTTTAAATCCCCAGATCCCAAGAATAAAAGTCAGACCAGCAAGAAAAAAAGGATCGGGATAGATCAGGTCCCATTTGATCTGTCCGGTATAATGCATGTAGGTAACCCAGACATAGGCGAGATAAAATATGGATATAAAAATGAAATGATTTAAACTGTTTTTACTACCTATTGTATTCGAATTTGTGATCAGATGAAGAAATCCATAGATCACCTCATGGGCAACAAAAATGATAAAAAGGATTGTTATAATTATTGAAGCGAATATCCCGTAGTTAGCGATGTATAAAAACGGATCTGAAACACCTGTGAATTGATGGAACAAAATGCCGATCAGGGCCGATATCACGCTAAACACTACAAAACGCTTAAATAATCCTGTCTCAGGCTTTATCTCCTTAAAAAAATATCCTGCTGACAGATACATCGTTAAAACTATGATCATTCCTGTCTTATCAGTTTGCCCGAACAACATGATCTGGTCTATATTCAATAAGACGATGAACCCTATAAAACCTCCCATACCCACATAAAACCAGATTTTAGGCATGGAAGGGAGAAGTGCCATGACCAGATTCACACCAATAATGAGGGCAATCAGGTAGACATAGCCATTCAGGGCATTAATCAAAAGGTTAGATCCTTCAAAATAGTGGAAAACAACAAAATTATCGAGGGGAACATCAAGCCGGATCAACCCGGCTGTTACCGTATGGGCTATTAGTTTGATTTGATCAAGTTGACCGACTGACTCCCAATGAACAACATACTCCAGTCCTAGAAAGTAATTGATAATCGCAACAAGCATCGAAAGCATAAACAGGATAAAAAACCCCCAGTATAGTTTTTTATATGGTTGAGTCCATTCTTCCCAAAAATAAAGTCCTCTCATAAGGATAGATCAATCTTTTACTTTTGGTACCTTGAAAAATGTAGCATCTCTATCAGGCGCATTTGACAATCCCCTTTCACGATCAAGGTGTTCACCTATTTTGTCCTCTCTTAGAGCATTGACTTCCATGGACATATTTGTTAGAGGCTCAATATTATCGGTATTCAACTCATTCAGTTTTTCCACCCATGTTAGGATCTCACTAAGACTTTGTAACATTTCTTTTTCCTTCCCCTCATCCAGGTCAAGTCTTGCCAAATGAGCTATTTTTTTCAGTGTTTCTTTATCGACTTTCATAGGCTATTACACATGAATTGAATACTGGTTACTCTGTTATTTATCCAGCTGAAGATATTCAATAGGATTATCTTCAGCTGGATAAGCTTAAAAATTCATTTTTACAAATTAACATAAAAACATTTCAGGATTATAATAATTAGAAGAAAACTAAGAATATTCATTCAATAAGGAAATTTCCCGATTTACAAAATTACTCTAGATTCAACCGTATCTTTCAAAAAGATGAGTATTAACCTGAGGTTAACCTGTGTTGGCTCAACCTGTTAAATCTAATAAACAAAAGAACGGCGGCTACGGTAAGGCCGGCGAGTAGGCCTATCCAGATCCCCAATGCCCCCATGTTCAATAAAAACCCAAGTATATACCCAAGGGGTAAAGCAAGTATCCAATAGGCAACAAGTGTAATTAAGGTCGGAATTTTAACATCCGCCATCCCTCTGAGCGCACCCAGTCCCACAACCTGAATACCATCTGACAGTTGAAAAATTGCAGCAATAAACAACAAGGATGATGCAATTCCAATCACCTCCGGTTCATTGATATATAAAGAGGGAAAAAAATGTCTGCCTGTAATAAGGATCAATGCATTCAGGCCCATAAAGATGGCACTCATATAAAATCCTGTAAAACCCACCAAACGCATGGATTCGTAATCCTTTCTCCCAAGCTGGTTCCCTACCCGTATGGTAGTTGCCGTCGCTAAACCGGTCGCCATCATATAGGTAATTGCAGCCAGATTAATCGCAATCTGATGGGCAGCCAGGGAGGAAGCACCCAGCCAACCGATCATGATCGCAGCCAGGCTGAAAGCACCTACTTCAAATATAAATTGCATACCAGAGGGCAACCCAATATTCAATATACTCCTGATGATACGTTTGTCAATTCCCTTTTTACTGAAATATACCCAGTAGGGTTTAAAAAAACGTCCATAACCAACAAAAAGGATCATTGCAATGGCCATGTAGATCCTGGAAATCAGGGTTGCAATGCCAGCACCAAGCAATCCATAAGCAGGAAATCCAAGCTTTCCGAAAATCAAAAGGTAATTAAAGATAACATTCAGGACATTGCCGGAAACTGTAATTAGCATAGCCTGCTTTGTCAGGGATAAACCTTCAGCGAATTGTCTGAATACCTGGAATACCATAAAAGGGATTATGGAAAATGAAATGACCAGGAAATATGGCTTTGCCAGGATGACAACTTCATCCGGTTGATTTAGAAAGGGGAAAATAAAAGAGGTAAGGTATAGCAGTATGAAAAGGACAAGGCCTGTAACACCATTTACCAGAAACCCATGTTTCAGTACTTCTATAATCTTTTTATTATCTCCTTCTCCATCTGCCTTAGCAACGAGCGGAGTTATGCCGAAGGATATGCCTATTCCAAAGGTCAAGAACAATATGAAAATACTGTTACCCAATGAAACGCCGGCAAGTGGGGCTGTTCCAAGCTGTCCAACCATGACACTGTCAGAAACCCCGACAAGGATCTGACCCAACTGACTGAGCATAACAGGATATGCCAGAAGAAATGTGATCCTGGATTGTTTTAAATACCTGCTATCGATCATTGAGACAGATTTTTAACAAAAAGATTATTTATTACCACCTGCCGGTTTATGAATTTCCAATGCCTCAAGTCTTGATAATAATGGCGGATGAGAATAGTTTACAAATACATGCCAGGGGTGGGGAGTTAAATTACCCAGGTTGTTTACTGACAGCTTTTTCAGAGCTTCCTGTAATGGTCTGGCTTTGTATGTCAGCGCGGCATACTTATCAGCTGCAAATTCATTCTTACGGGAAATCACATTCATGATGATACCTGTAATCGTGGATATGGGTGAAAAAAGTATGAAGAATGCCAGGAGGTTCAGGTGAATACTCAGCTGGTTCCCTCCAAATGCTTCAGAAAGCAAGGGATTGAATATCATTAAGGACATAATATACAACATGACCCCTGCCTGGAAGATGGAACTTATAAGTCCCAATATAACATGTTTTTTCTTATAATGGCCCACTTCATGTGCCAATACAGCCACCAGTTCATCCGTACTGTGATTTTCAATAAGTGTATCAAACAATACTATTTTTTTCTTTTTACCTAATCCGGAGAAATAAGCATTGGCTTTTGTGGAGCGTTTTGAACCATCGATCATAAAAACATTGTCCAGGGGGAAATTTACGCCCTTGCTATAATCCAGGATAGCAGTTTTAAGTTCATTATTGTCGAGTGGCTGCAACTTGTTAAAAAGCGGAACGATCAGCGTTGTATAAAAAATGTTCATAAATACAGAAAAGACAGCTATGATAATCCAGAAATAGATCCAGAATGGTTGTCCCATAAACTGAATAAGCATTAGCAGGGCAGTTATCAATATTCCTCCGATAATTATGGCTAGCAGGTAGCCTTTTAATTTATCAAATATGTAGGTTTTAGGGGTGGTTTTATTAAACCCATATTTCTCCTCGATCACAAAGGTATCGTACAGGGAAAATGGTGTGTTCAGGATATCTGATGCAATAAAAAGGATTCCAAAAAAAATAAGTGATATCAGGATCTCATTATCTAAAAAAGTCCTTACCCAACCGTCCAGTGTCCCAAAGAATCCGGTTGCAATCAATACTACGATAAGGGTAAAACTAATAATCGAAGTAAGAAATCCGAACCTGGCATTCTCACGGTTATAGGCTATGGATTTACGGTATTTATCCGTCTCATAGATCCCTTCTAACTTCTCCGGCAAATCATCTTTCAAACTGCGATAATTTAAATATGCCAGCACTTTTTCAAAAACAAACTCTATGGATATGATCAACAGAAAGATGATCATCAGCGTTTCAGCACTCATTTGTCAATTTTAAAATGGTAATTGATTTGATCAGGGATTCCTAAGGATGGTATTTTTCCTGTCCGGACCGGTTGAAATAATTTCTATCGGCACATTAAGTTCACTTTCCAGGTAGTCCACATATTTCCTCAGGTTCACAGGCAGCTCTGAATATACCCTTGTATCCCCTATTTCCGGCCAACTATCGAATTCAATCATCTGAGGCTCTATCTTCAAATCGTTGATATCATAGGGGATCTTTTTAGTGATACTGCCATCGGGTAATTTATAACTCGTACATACATTTATTTTATCCATGCCACTCAGGACATCCGCTTTCATCATAAAGAGTTTAGAAACACCATTAATCATGATTGCATATTTCAGGGCAGGCAGATCAAGCCATCCACATCTTCGTGGCCTGCCGGTAGTGGCACCATATTCATGCCCTTCTGCACGTAATTTTTCCCCCAGCTCATCCAAAAGTTCAGTGGGGAAAGGCCCACTTCCTACTCTTGTACAATATGCTTTAAAAATACCAAATACATGACCAATCAATGATGGAGCTATTCCCAATCCTATAGCTGCACCAGCTGCCGTTGTATTCGAGCTGGTCACGAAGGGGTAATTACCGAAGTCTATATCCAGCAAAGATCCCTGGGCACCTTCAGCAATAACGCTTTTGCCCTGATCAAGCTGTGAAGAAATAAAATACTCTCCATCAACAAGCTTATATTCCTTAATAAATGCTATCGCATCATAAAACTCCTTTTTAAGGTCAGCAAGATCATATTCGAACTCCAGTGAATTAAGGAGATCTTCATGCTTTTTACTAAGTTTCTCATACCTTTCTTCAAAATCTGACCTTAATATATCACCCACCCTGAGGCCAAGCCTCGCCACCTTATCCTGATATGCTGGACCGATCCCTTTTAATGTCGATCCTATTTTATTTTTCCCCTTCAGTTTTTCATAAGCTGCATCAAGTAAGCGGTGTGTGGGAAGAATAAGCTGGGTTTTCTTAGATATATATAAATTATCAATTGGTTTAAGGTTATACTTAAAAAGTGCTTCAATCTCTTTTCTAAGGATCACCAGGTCAAGCACTACACCATTTCCTATATAATTCTTTATATCATTCCTGAATATTCCTGAAGGAATCTGATGTAATACATGTTTTATCCCATCAAACTCCAGGGTATGTCCTGCATTTGGACCACCCTGAAACCGGGCTACCACATCATATTTTGGGGCCAGGTAGTCAACAATTTTCCCCTTCCCTTCATCTCCCCACTGAAGACCTAATAATACGTCAACTTTCATTTCGAATTTTTTTTAATTGATCAAATCGTGAAAAATGCAGAATTACGCCATCATAGAGCTTTTAACAATTCTATTGCTTCCTCTTTGCTATCTACAATGGAAAAAATATTATTCAGTTTAGTAATTAGAAGAAGTTTTTCTATTTTTTCTGATGGCTTTACCAATATCATTTCTCCTTCCTGATTTCGGAATTTAGTCAGGATCGTTATCAGTACGCCTATGCCACTACTGTTCATATATCTTACTTCGGACAGATCAACGGCACAACGGGTAATGTTATCATGTAACTGGTCATTAACCAGGTTTACCAATTCCGGCCCGTTATTTTCTCCTATCAGATCTCCTTTCAATGTAAGAATTAGAATATCATCAAGGATTGTAAAAGAATGCTCCATGGATTTTAAATAATATTATTTGCTTACGGGTTTACTTTTTGCAAAAAAATAAAGAGAATGATGTGTTATATCAATTTTGAACATCTCTTCCAGGGTGTTTTTGATATTTTGAATCCGTGGATCACAGAATTCTATCAATTTACCATCTTCAAGTAATATGTGGTCATGTTGCTTGAATCCATAAGATTTTTCGTATTGGGCCAGGTTTTTACCAAACTGGTGTTTGCTTACCAGATCACATTCTACTAAAAGGTCGAGTGTGTTATAGACAGTAGCCCGGCTAACCCTGTAATTTTTATTCTTCATACTTATGTATAAAGATTCCACATCGAAATGCCCCTCACGAAAATAAATCTCTTCGAGTATAGCGAACCTTTCAGGGGTTTTTCGAAGATTTTTATTCTCCAGATATTGGGTGAATATCTTTTTTACTTCAGTAAAAATCTGTTCATTCATGGCATCTATTATGACCTGATGTGGTATGCAAATATAGAATATATATGCTTCAAAAACTGCGATATCAAATGATTTATCGGTTGGATTTATTCTTTTGTATCAAATCGGATCACCTTCACAATACCATTTACCTTTCGTAGTTTATTGATCAATAATTCAAGGTGAATGGTATCATTCACGTACAGCATGATCCTTCCTTCAAATATCCCGCTATCCGTATCAATGGATATCGACCGCATATTTACCTTCAATTCGTTGGATATTATAGTTGTTACGTCATTTATAATTCCTATCCTGTCAGTTCCGATCAGTTTTACACCAGCCAGAAATGCCACCTTCTTTTGTGATGTCCATTTCGCCTTTATTACCCTGTGACCATGCCGGGACATCAGCTCTATAGCATTCGGACAGCCGGTGCGGTGCACTTTAATCCCTTCATTAACAGTAACAAATCCGAAAACATCGTCTCCGGGGATGGGATTACAACACTTGGCAAAAGTATAGTCTATAATATCCATATCTTCCCCGATCAGCAACATATCCCTGGATTCTCCGGTGGCCTTGGTTAACTGCTTTTCAAAAGTTTGTGCATCCTGAACCTTCGGTGAGATTTCAGCTTTCCTCTTCTCCTGCACTTCCCTGAATTTCTTTATCTCTTTATGGTCGATCTCATCATTACCTACCTTATAAAAAAGTTCATTATTTGTACTGGCGTCGAAATAAGCCCGGACCTGGTTAAAGGCTTCATCGGTTGGATTGATCTTCATCTGTTTGAGCTTCCTCAACACGATTTCCTTCCCCTGTGTGATAACCGTTTTACGTTCACTCTTAAGCAGGTCCTTGATCTTAGATTTTGCCTTGGATGTTACAACAAAACGCAGCCAGTCTTCACTGGGTTTCTGCTTTGTTGAGGTGAGTATCTCAACCTGATCACCATTTTTTAAAGTATGGTTAAGGGGTACCAGTTTCTGATTAACCTTGGCTCCGATACAATGCGCCCCGACTTCTGAATGGATATCAAAAGCAAAATCAAGGGCTTTTGCCCCGTTAGGCAATATTTTAAGATCCCCTTTCGGAGTAAACACAAATACTTCCTCATTAAATAGATTCGATCTGAAATCATCGACAAATTCAATGGCACTGGTGTCATTTTGCTCTAGCAAATCCCTTACTCTACTTATCCATTCCTCCAGGCCTGATTCAACCGAAGCCCTGTATTTGCTGGGCATGTCCTTGTATTTCCAGTGGGCAGCATATCCTTTTTCGGCAATCTCATCCATCCGGCTTGTCCTGATCTGCACCTCTACCCATAAGCCTGTCCGACTCATGACGGTAGTATGCAGGGATTCATAGCCATTACTTTTCGGTGTACTGATCCAGTCACGGAGCCGGTCAGGGTTTGGTTTATAGAAATCAGTAACGATTGAATATACCTGCCAGCAAGCTGCCTTCTCATGTTCCGGAGCTGATTCAAGAATAATCCTGATGGCGAACAGGTCATAGACCTCTTCAAAAGGGATATTCTGGGTTTTCATTTTATTCCATACTGAATAAATGGACTTAGGCCTGCCTTTGATCTTAAATCTGAATTTCTGCGCACTTAATTCCTCCTGTATAGGAGCAATGAATCTTCTGATAAAACGGTCCCGGATAGGTTTATTTGCCTCCATCTTCTCTTCAATCTCATGATATACTTCTTCCTCGGCATACTTGAGATAAAGATCTTCCATTTCCGTTTTTATGGCATATAGCCCAAGTCGGTGTGCTAATGGGGCATATAGGTAAATGGTCTCAGAGGCGATCCGTAGTTGTTTGTTCCTTGGAAGACTTGACAGTGTACGCATATTATGGAGCCGGTCTGCCAGTTTGATCAGGATTACACGCACATCCTCTGAGAGGGTGAGCAACATCTTACGGAAATTTTCTGCCTGGGCGGAGGTCCCATATTCAAACACTCCGGAGATCTTGGTCAGGCCATCAATAATTTTCGCAATTTTTGGGCCAAATTCACGCTCTATGTCTTCAATTTCAAACTCGGTATCCTCTACTACATCGTGCAATATGGCAGAAATGATAGACGTCGTGCCTAATCCAATCTCGTCAACTGTGATCATAGCTACTTCCAGAGGATGGTAGATATAGGGCTCTCCTGATCGCCTCCTCATCCCTTTGTGGGCCTCCATGGAAGTGTTGAATGCCTTTTTTATCAACTTGGCATCACCATCCTTTAAAAACGGCTTTGCATGTCTGAGTAATCTCCTGTACTTCCTAACTATTTCTTTCTTTTCAACTTCTTCGTCAGTAATTATCATTTCCAGCAAATAAAGTACCCACTAAATTATACGAAACATTGTGGTTTTAAACCATAAATTATTACCTTTGCATTCCGTTTTTCATCCCTGTTCCGGATGAATGTTAAATATCGATGTTCCTAAGCGATTCATTTATATTTAATAATTGACCAAAGATTGCTAAATATACAATCATCTGACAATAAATATGCGGATGTGGCGAAATTGGTAGACGCACTAGACTTAGGATCTAGCGCCGCAAGGCATGGGGGTTCGAGTCCCTCCATCCGCACGCTATAACCCTCTAAATTTCTTGAAATCAAGATTGAGGGTTTTATTTTATAGTTAATAATATAAATATTAGAACCTTGGATATCGTATTAGATAAAAGCACGGCCACTGAAGGCCATATTAAAATTACACTAAAGGAAAAAGATTATCAACCCAAAGTTGAAGAAAAAGTAAAAGATTATTCAAAGAAGGCGACTATCAAAGGTTTCCGTCCCGGGAAAGTGCCGCCCGGTTTGATAAGGAAATTATATGGGAAATCGATTCTTGTCGAAGAGATCAATGATATTCTTTCCAAATCTATCACGGATTATATTAAAGAAAACAAGATCAAATTAATAGGTGAACCCTTACCCAACCATGATAAAACAGCTACCATAGATTGGGATAACCAGAAGGAATTTGAATTTGAATACGAGATCGGCCTGGTTGCAGAATTTGATTTAAATCTTGCACAGAAGATAAAAGCCTATGAGATCCTGGCTGACAAAAAAACTATCGAGACTACCCTGGAAAGCATAAAAAAGCAGTATGGTAATTATTCCGAGCCTGATGAAGTGCAGGAAGGCGATGATCTGATGGGAGAATTGACGCAGGAATCCAGCGGTTATAAAGAAGAGATCTGGATTACTGCGAACCAGATTAAACCAAAGGAAGCTAAAAAATTCACAGGTCTCAAGAAAGAAGACACTATTGAAATCGATCCTAAAAAGATATTTGTGGATGATGCAACAGCTTCAACAGTTCTGAGAAAATCAGATGAGGAAATTAAAAAATTCAAAGGATTATTCACTTTCAAGATCAATAAGATCAACAGGGTGGAAAACGCGGAGATAAACCAGGAGCTTTTCGATAAGGTATTTGGAAAGGATGCGGTAAAATCTGAGAAAGAATTCATGGATAAACTGAAAGAAACCCTGGAGAAAAATTATAACCAGGAAGCCAAAACGTATACTCAGAAATTGATCCAGGATAAGCTTCTTGATTCCACGAAAATTGAAGTTCCGGATGCTTTCTATAAGAAATGGATACTTGTATCCAACAAGGATAAAATTACAGAAGAGGCATTAAACAAAGATTTTGAAAACTATATTAAGGAATTAAAGTGGAGTCTGATTGTAAACAAGGTGGCTGAAGAAAATGATATCAAAGTTGAACATCCTGATGTAGTTGCCAGTGCCAAGGAAATGATCATGGCACAATTTGCTTCTTACGGTATGACGGATCAAATGAGTGAAAACCTGGATTCATTTGCCGAGAATTATCTGCAGGGTAATGATGGGCAGAATTATATGAATACCTTCAACAAGGTACGGAATGATAAGATTATGGATTTCATCTATGATAAGATGGATATATCCTTTAAAAAAGTGAAACCGGATGAATTTTCCAAGATTGTTTCGAACTAATTGAGGATATATATTGTTTATAGGTAAAGTCCTTTTTATTGAAGGGCTTTTTTTTTATAATTGGAGCAATAAAACAGGCATAAACATGTTAAATAAAGAAGAATTCAGAAAATACGCAGTTAAGGGCAAAAACGTAAGCGGGACTGCTTTTGACAAATATGTTCAATCAATAGATAATATGACCAGGGCAGTTATAGAAGAACGACCTACCAATTTCCGCGAAATTGATGTCTTCTCCAGGTTAATTATGGACAGGATCATTTTTCTTGGCCTCCCTGTTGATGACAACATTGCAAACATCATTACCGCACAATTGTTATTCCTCGAATCCGTGGATTCAAAAAAAGATGTATTACTTTATGTCAACAGCCCCGGGGGATCTGTGTATGCAGGATTAGGCATCTATGACACCATGCAGCTGGTTACGCCGGATGTAAGCACTATTTGCACAGGTTTGGCTGCGTCGATGGCCGCTGTACTGTTAGCCGGAGGTGCAAAGGGCAAGAGGTCTGCACTTCCGCACTCCAGGATCATGATCCATCAGCCTATGAGTGGCATGCAGGGCCAGGCTTCGGATATGGAAATATCACTGAAACAAACCCTGTCGGTAAAAAAAGATTTGTATAACATATTGTCCAAGCACAGCGGAAAAACGTATGAACAAATAGAAAAAGACTCTGATCGGGATTTTTGGTTACGGGCTGAGGAGGCCAAAAAATATGGGTTGATTGACGAAGTATTAGAGCAGCGTAAATAAATATTGAAACCATGGCACAAGTATCCTGTTCATTTTGTGGGAGAAGTAAAAAGGATGTGGACCTGATGGTCTCTGGTATAAATTCACACATATGCAATTATTGTATCGACCAGGCCTATCAGATCCTGATGGAGGAGAAGAAAATCAAGGAAGACGGGCAAAAACCGACTTTTAACTTAATAAAGCCTTCTGAAATGAAGGAATTCCTCGACCAGTTTGTTGTTGGACAGGAGGAAGCAAAAAAGGTAATTTCGGTGGCCGTATACAATCACTATAAAAGGTTAATGCAACCCTTGAAGGATGAGGAGGATGACGTGGTTATCGAAAAATCCAATATCATTATGGTGGGTGAGACTGGTACGGGGAAGACCTACCTCGCCAGGACCCTTGCCAATATGCTTCAGGTGCCTTTTTGCATAGCTGATGCTACAGTTCTTACAGAAGCAGGTTATGTAGGGGAAGACGTGGAAAGTATCCTGACCCGGCTTCTCCAGGCTTCTAATTATGATGTGGAAGCTGCTGAAAGAGGTATCGTATATGTTGATGAAATAGATAAAATAGCCCGCAAATCGGATAATCCTTCTATTACCCGGGATGTCAGCGGGGAAGGTGTTCAGCAAGCACTCCTTAAACTCCTGGAAGGAACGGTAGTAAATGTCCCTCCTCAGGGTGGAAGAAAACATCCCGACCAGAAAATGATCGCGGTTAATACAGAAAACATCCTGTTTATATGTGGTGGTGCATTTGACGGTATTGACAAGCATATAGCCAAAAGGATCGATACCAGGCCGCTGGGATTTGCTTCCAAATCAGATACCAGTATCCGGCATGAAATAGATAAGGATAATCTGTATAAATATGTTAATGCCGTAGATCTTAAGTCCTATGGCCTTATTCCCGAATTAATAGGCCGCTTACCGGTTGTTGCTCATCTCGATCCTCTGGGACGAAAAACGCTCAGAAAGATCCTAACAGACCCTAAGAATGCTTTAACCAAACAGTATAAGAAGTTGTTTGAAATGGAAGGCATTAAGCTTGATTTCCAGCCTGCCGCTCTTGACTATATTGTTGACAAATCCATAGAATATAAACTGGGAGCACGGGGATTGAGATCGATCTGTGAGGCCATTATCACTGATGCTATGTTTAAGCTACCTTCCCAGAAGAATGTGAAGGACTTTACCATCAGTAAGGATTACGCGATGGAGAAATTTGAAAAGTCCAAGTTCAAAAAACTGAAGGTGGCCTAAGGCTCCTTATTCTTAAGATATCTTATGATCAGATCCGCTGCCTTGTCGGATACGGGTTCATTGCCAAGAACATTCCTGATTTCCGCATAATTGGTGTAGATCCGGTCTCTATAGGTAGAATCGTTTAAAAGTCTATATATTTCTTCATTCAGATGTTCCCTGGTCAGGTTTTCCTGGATAAGTTCCCTGACCACTTCACGGCCAGCGATAAGGTTCACCAGTGAAATAAACTTCACTTTGATAACCTTTTTTGCTATTATCACAGATAATTTAGAATTTGACCTGTAAATCACTACTTGTGGAATATCCCAAAGCGCCGTTTCCAGTGTGGCCGTTCCGGAAGTCACTACCGCAGCATGGGCAAAGGCAAGCACATCATACGTGCGATCATATACAATTGTAATATTTGGAACGTCTTTCACTCCTGAATACAATTCCCGGGGGATGGATTTAATCCCTCCCAGAATGAACTGCGTATCAGGAAAATCTGAGGCCAGATCGACCAGGTTGGGAAGTATACTTTTTAATTCCTGCTTCCTGCTTCCCGGCAGCAGGGCAATATATTTTTCCTTGTTAAATATCTTTGGATCGTCTAAAAAGGATTGGTTTGCCTTATGCTGGTTTACTGCATCTACAACCGGGTTTCCGACATAATCCACTTCATAGTCGTATTTCAAATAAAATTCCTTTTCAAATGGCAGGATAACAAACATCCTATCGACAATCCTTTTTATTCTCTTAGCACGACTAGTATACCAGGCCCAGACTTTAGGAGAGATATAATAATAGGTCTTTATGTTTTTCTTACTTAAGAAAGAGGCCATTTTGAGATTGAAACCGGCAAAATCTATTAATATTACTACATCGGGTTTATATTCCAGTATATCCTGCCGGCAATGCTTAAGGTTCTTCAGTATTTTTCTGAAGTATATCAATACTTCAAAGAATCCCATAAAAGCCAGATCATTGTAATGCACGACAAGCTCAGCGCCAGCTTCCTGCATTAATTCTCCCCCCCAGCAGCGGAACATAGCGTCAGGATCTCTTTTCTTGAGTGATTTTATCAGGTTGGAACCGTGAAGGTCTCCTGATCTTTCTCCAGCGATCAGATAATAACGCATTAAAATAATTCTTTAATTGCCATAATACTCTGCATAACTTGTCGGGGTTTCGTATAATTTTAAAGCATGCAGGGAAGCCCTGCCATCAGACTCCTTTTCAATCAGAGGAAACAGGATATTCCAGAATTCAATGATCAGGTTTTCACAACTTGTTAGCTTATCCTTCATAAATGGTACATCCAGGTTGAGGTTCTTATGATCTACTGCCTCCAGGACCTCGTTTTTGACGATCGCTTTAAGATCTTTGAAATTCATTACAAATCCGGTATCCTGATCAAGAGCTCCTTTTATTGTCACAAACAGATCGAAATTATGGCCATGCCAGTTTTTATTGGCACAAGGTCCGAAAACTTCCTCATTCTTCTCTTCACTCCATTTCGGATTATATAGCTTATGGGCTGCACAAAAATGAACTTGTTTGGTGATATAAACCATTCTCATTATATTTTTGTAATTATTGGTGCAAATATACGAAGAAACATGGCCACCGATAATTCATTTTAATAATCTAACTGCAATCATTATGATTATTGTAACCGGAGCGGCCGGATTTATTGGAAGTCAGTTGATCAAAAAACTGAATTCGGAAAATTTCAATGCGATTATCGCTGTTGACAAATTCGGTGATCCGGTGAAAAATGATCACCTGAAAGATCTCAAAATACTTGAACGTGTAGACCGGGATCTGTTTTTCGACTGGATTGTTGAAAACTATGAACAGGCTGAATTTATATTCCATATAGGTGCCCGGACAGATACTACCGAATTCGACAGATCGATATTTGACACTTTGAATACCGGATACTCGAAGAAAATCTGGAAATGTTGTATTGAATACCAGATCCCTTTGATCTATGCTTCTTCCGCCGCTACCTATGGATTGGGCGAACATGGATATATCGACCGTGAAGAGATCATTCCTTCCCTGAAGCCCCTGAACCCCTATGGTGATTCCAAAAATGATTTTGATGCCTGGGCCATATCACAAAAGGAAAAACCCTTTTACTGGGCAGGCTTGAAATTCTTCAATGTATATGGGCCAAATGAGGACCACAAGGGCCGTATGGCATCGGTAATATGGCATGCTTTTCACCAGATAAAGAAAACAGGCAAGATGAAACTCTTCAGGTCTCATAATCCTGATTATAAGGATGGAGAGCAGAAAAGAGACTTTGTTTTTGTTCAGGACGTTGTGGATGTCTGTTATTTTCTGATGCGCCTGAGAAAACATTCCGGGATTTATAACCTGGGAAGCGGTACCGCCAGAACATTCCTGGATCTTACCAGGCAGGTCTTCAAATCTATGGATATGGAAGAAATTATCGAGTTTATAGATACACCTGAAGATATACGCAATACCTATCAGTATTTCACAGAAGCGAAAATGGATAAACTGCGGTCAGCAGGTTATATTAATGAATTCACATCCCTGGAAAAAGGAATAGAACAATATGTTAAAGAATACCTGATTCCAAAATACGGTTAGATCCCTTCATAACCCTGCTAATAATCGATCTACATTAAAATAACGTGACCTATTTGTGGATTTACAGTATCTAATAGCGGTCAGAAAGCAATGATCACTGAGACAACAAATCGACTTATTCATTTATTATCTGATCAAATTATTGTAAATTAATTGTTGATTTTATGTTTCAGGATATAAAAATCAGAAATGATGAAAAATAGTATCGCTTTCCTTTTTCTTATTGTCACCTTAATTTGCTCTAACTCCCTTTATGCACAATTCGAGACCAGAGAGGGCAGGATTATAAACGACGGATATCCTGGTGGCATCATCGAAACAGTGAACCTGGAAAAATCAGATGTCGTGGAAGGATCTTTTTTTATTAATGAATACTGGTCCGTCGGGGATGTTTTATTATACAATGGCAAAGCCATCTCCAGCATGCCGATGAAATACAATTTGCGGGATGAGGTACTTTTATTGCTTGATGCGAACAAGATATCCAGGGTTCTCAGGGATGATGAAATAGAAAAATTCGAATGGTTCGATTCAGAACAGAGACAAAATGTACTCTTTGTAAATTGCATGAATTACAAACTGGAGGATGTACCCCTCGTGGGTTTCTTTGAGGTAGTAACTGAAGGGGATGTAGAATTGCTGCTTTTCCGTACATTGATACTTGATGAAGGGTATTACAGCGTAACCCATGATGCAGGTCAATTAAACGACGAGTATGTCATAAAGGAATCCCTCTACCTTTCTAGGGAGAATTCTTTGTTTGAGGTAAAAGGGAAGAAGGAATTATATAATTATTTCGGTGAACATGCGGATGCGGTGAAAAAATTCGTCAGGAATAACAATCTGAGATTGAAAAAACCTGTTGAACTTGCCAGGGTGATCGACTATTATAACCGTTTGCTGACCATTTAGCGATACAATCTCTTATAATGATTTGAGTATTTGTTTTTCCTCATAGATCTGCTTCAGAAGTTGATCCTGCTCATACCTTTTCTGCTGATCCTTCCTACTTACCGATTTCAGAAAATCTTTTTTAAGGATCGAATTGACATGATCAAATTCACGGATCTGATCTATAGAAAAATTTACAGGTGTTGTATGCGTCTTGTTCTCAAGTGAATAGCCATACTCAAACAATAATTTTCCCGCCACCTTTTCAAACAACCCGACCTCGTCCGGGTCCAGTTCCCTTTTATACTTATTGAAATTATTTTTCATCAGTGGCTTGGACAGGTTATGCCACATTTCACCGGAGGCTGCTGTGATCCTGGAGTCCTGTGATTCGTAGAATTTAAGGATATTATTAGAATATTCCAGCCCGATCAATTCACAAATCCTTTGGATCTCCTTTTGTGGCTGATGTAGCAGATCTTCATACTTTACCCGGATTGCCCTGCTTTTTCCGAATTTTTCCACATAGTAATTTTATAACTCCTGATCATCCCCCCACTGCCGGGCCAAATGATTGATGTGCTTTTCACCTACTATGGTTTTTTTAAAACTGAGGGCCACATCACGTCCATCCCGGATAAGATGGATATAATAAGGTCTGAATCCATTTTTCTCGAAATAGTCTATGAAATAGACATTGCGCATGCTTTTATTGAACCAATAACGGGCAGAATTCGCCACAGCGTTTACCTCATGAATAGCCAGGTAGATCCCGAGAAGTGTTCTTTCATTTGCGTGATACATGATCTGCTGCGGATCAAACTGGCTGTTCAGCCAGGGTACGGGATTTCGTTCTACGAAATTACAAATATCCGTTACAAGGTCCTTGAAATTGTCCTCAACTGTTAAATCTCCGTAAAATGATACAATCGGTTCAAAGGTCTTCAGGATATGGGGAGGATGCGGTGCAAACACGTCTTTCAGTTGGTTCAGCATTACCCTCAGAAGATTAGATCCACTTCTCTGGGTACCAATGATCTGCACAGGAACCAGATCCTTCCATACGTCCTTCCTTTTTTCCCTCATAACGATCCAAAGAATATTCCTGCCAGACCTGCCAGTGGTATAATGATCAATAAATCTACCTTGAACCGGAATGTCAGGATAAATGCGAGCACAAAAATAATCAATTGAAGCAACTCATGCGGCATTGAACGGATTATTATAAAACAAGCTGCATAGATCATTCCGATCACTACTGGATGGATTCCTTTAAAAATTGCTTTCAGGACCGGGGAGGTTTTGAAATGATCAATAAACCGGGAACATATCATAATTAGTATTCCAGGAGGTAAGAACATGGCAATGGTGGCCAGAACTGCTCCTGAAATGCCAGCTACTTTATAACCAATAAACGTGGCACTTATCATAATCGGCCCCGGGGTTATTTGTCCCATGGCTATACCATCTATAAATTCTTTTTCAGTAAGCCAACCCAGGTTTGTAACCACCAACTCCTGCAACATGGGAATGAAAACATATCCCCCTCCGAATAAAGTTATGCTTACGAGGCTTAAAGTTGAAAATAGCTTATTTAATACATATAGTTTCTCAGGCAATACACCCTCCGGCAACCATGAAGATCCTATAATTACGATAATGAATAAAAGTAAAATGGTGAACCAAAATAAATTATCCTTTACTTCCTTAATCAAGATTTCCCGGATTGATTTGCTTCCCTTTTGCGCTTCGCTTTCAACATGGTTAGATGGCCTGAATAACAGGATCCCGCTTATACCCCCCAATATTACCAGAATAAGCGTAATATAGAAACCTCCTATAAAAATGACTAAAGTGAAAGCTATGACTGCCAGAATATATTGTTTAAAATCCCGGATATTTTTACGTGTCATATTGATGGATACTGCCAGAATAATGGCGGCCACGGCAGGTAAAACGCCATCGAAGAATTTCTGGAACTGGGCAATGTTCCCGAACTTATAATATATTATGGACAATCCCAGTATGAGAAAGAATGACGGAAGAACAACGGCAAGCATACTTATAATCCCCCCCTTCACTCCCCTGAGACGATATCCTATGAAGGTTATTACATTAACAGCTATGGGACCCGGAAGTACAGTGGCAAGCGAAATACCATCGAGTATGTCCTCATCTCCTATGGTTTTTCGTTTTTCCACAAGTTCTTTCTGAACGATGGAAATAAGTGCCATAAAACCGCCAAAAGCTGTGGATCCGATCTTCAGAAACTTCCAAAATAAATAGGAAAGGTCAGGTTCTTTATTTGGTTTCACACCAGAATGATTAGTTAATCTCAACAGGCATGCATTATAGTAAAAATAATATTCAATATAAAGCAGTGTATGAAATATAGACACAGAATAGAGTATGTAGTTCAATGGGTAAATATACGGTCATGAAACCTACACTTGTTAGAAGGCTGGATTAATAATTTGGTCCTTCAAAAATGGTTAAAACAGTGTGATTTAGTATTTTTATGCAATCCAAGACGTTGATTATAGTTGTGAAGGGATCCAGGGCATTTCTATTCTTTATATTTCTATCGGTTATAAGCCTAAATATTGGATATGGACAACACTCTGTAGCACGAAAATGGAATGAAGTGTTATTGGAAGGGATACGGAACGATTACGCAAGGCCAACCGTACATGCCAGAAATCTATTCCATACCTCTATGGCTTTATATGATGCATGGGCTATATATGAAGCCGAGGTAAGCACATATTTTCTTGGTAATAATATCGGAGGATATATCTGTAATTTTGACTGGATACCCTTAGCTACAGATAAAAAGGCAGCTCAGGAGGAAGCAATGAGTTTTGCAGCTTACCGTTTATTGAAACATCGTTTTGGGAATACACCTGGGGCCTCTCACACCCTTAGCCTAATAGACTCTCTGTTTTCCACGCTTGGTTTTAATCCGGAGTATATTTCAACCGATTATACCAGCAATGTGCCAGCCGCTATAGGAAATTATCTGGCCCAAAGTATTATAGAATTCGGGTATCAGGATGGCTCTAATGAGATAAATGATTATTCAAACCTCCACTATATCCCTTTAAATCCTTCATTATCACCGAAATATCCCGGAAATCCGGATCTGATCGATGCAAATCGCTGGCAACCCTTAACACTGGACGTATTTATCGATCAAAGTGGTAATGAAATTCCATTCAATACACCTGAATTTTTAAGCCCGGAATGGGGGAATGTAGTTCCATTTGCCTTATCTAAAAATGATCTGACTACAGGTATCCGTGATGGCAAAGAATACCAGGTTTACCATGATCCGGGAAGTCCTCCCCAACTAGACCAGGATGGAGGAGGATTGACTTCTGAGTATATTTGGGGATTTACATTGGTTGCACTCTGGTCAGCACATCTCGATCCAAATGATTCCGTACTCTGGGATATTTCTCCGGCATCGATGGGGAATATACAAGATTTTCCAAATACCATAGAGGATCTGAGAGATTTCTATAATCAATTAGATGGCGGAGATCCTGGAATTGGATATAGTGTAAATCCAAGTACAGGGAAACCTTATGATCCGCAAATTGTACCACGTGGTGATTATACACGTGTTTTAGCCGAGTTTTGGGCAGACGGTCCCGATTCCGAAACACCTCCAGGTCACTGGTATACAATCCTGAACTATGTAAGTGATCATCCTGAACTGGAAAAACGTTTTAAAGGCGAAGGGCCTCTAATGGATGACCTGGAATGGGATGTGAAAACCTACTTCATTCTGGGTGGTGCTATGCATGATGCGGCGATATCCGCATGGGGAATCAAAGGATGGTATGATTATATTCGGCCCATTTCTGCCATTAGATATATGGCAGATCACGGACAAAGCACAGAGCCTGATCTGCCCAGCTTTTCCGTTCATGGGATCCCCCTTGTTGAAAACCTGATTGAACTTGTTGAAGAAGGAGATCCGCTTGCAGGACCCGGTAATGAAAACCTGAACAAGATCAAATTATTTACATGGAGAGGTCCGGACTATATTGAGGATCCTGAGACTGATGTTGCGGGTGTAGGCTGGATCCTTGCTGAAAACTGGTGGCCTTATCAAAGGCCTTCTTTTGTCACACCACCATTCGCAGGTTATGTTTCAGGACATTCTACTTTTTCCCGGGCAGCCGCTGAAGTATTAACGCTGATTACTGGAGATCCTTTCTTTCCCGGAGGAAAAGGAGAATTTGAAGTAAAGAAAAATGAATTTCTGGTTTTCGAGGACGGCCCCAGCGTTGACCTGGTTCTTGAATGGGCAACATACAGGGATGCTTCCGACCAAACCAGCCTGTCAAGGATTTGGGGTGGCATACACCCGCCGGCTGATGATATTCCAGGAAGGATTATTGGTGAAAGAATAGGCATACAGGCCTTTGAATATGCCGAAAATCTGTTCTCAGGAAAAATAACTGGAATAACTTTAATGGAGAATAAAGTTCCCGGCAACATAAAATTATATCCCAATCCGGCATTTCAGGGTGATAACGTCACCTTCGAATCAGAATATGGATCAATCAGCAGTGTTCAGATCTATAATTCCACCGGGGGGCTTGTTTTAATTAAAAATAATAATAAGAATCCGGGTAATAGATTTTCCCTGAATACAGATGGATTGGCACAGGGCTTTTATTATATATCCATCCGGACAGGACAACAGCGGATAAACAAAAAACTGATTATAAAATAACCTTGGTATACCATAGGAATGTTGGCCTGATTTAACAAATTACTTAATCTTCAATTTCCGGCTAAACATTCCATTTTTGAAACTGCCAAGAATGATATACATCCCGGGATCCAGTGAATTTAAATTGAATGAAACAGGCATGACCCTATCCGTAAGAAGCATCTTTTTTGTTTCTAATAATGCACCGGATATTGAATAAAGTTCAAGAGATATATATTGATTGAACAATTGATCATCAGCCATGATATATAAGAAATTTTCTGCCGGGTTCGGAAAGAGGGTGAATGTATGCGATTCAGTTTCAATACCAGTTACCAGGTCTACTTCAATCTCTTTTGAGATACTGCACCCATTTTGATCTCTAACTTCAAGCGTATGGACACCCGGACCAATCCCGGATACAAAACTGGTATCCCTTCCACTTACGCTCCACAAATAATGATAAGGGGATTCCCCACCTTTCACTATGGCTTCAATTGAACCGTTGTACTCGTCAAAATCAGCTGGTTCAACCCGAATGTCCACCTCAGGTAATTCCAATACTTCTATATTAACCGTGTCCGAATAGGCGATCATTCCATTTGGATCCGAGATCCGGACAAAATACGTACCTGGAGATCTTACAGTAATGCTTTTTGTAGTTTCTCCATTACTCCACAAATAATCTTCATAATATCCGGTTTCAATGATAATTGAATCTCCTTCACAAAAAGATAATCTGTCAATGTAGTATACCTCAGGTGGCAATTGAGAACTACCCTCTCTTATTCTGAGAGCCTGGTTGACAGGTACATTTCTGATAATATCCTCCATTCCACTGGGCCATAAAACCTTTATTGAATCAACTAATGAGGCATTTCCAAGTCCAATCATAGTATAAGAAGAATTCTGTCCCAGAAATCCACTAGCAGAGCCAGTAAAATGCATAATTTCTAAACCGGAAGAATACACATATAGAAAAGCTCCGATACCATCCCGGTTGGAGATTACCCCTTCCAGTTTAATTTTGATCCAATGATTATCTCCCGCTGAATTCATCCATAACATCGATCTATATGTATCGAAATTATTAACGATGATATCGGGGAATCCGTCATTGTTAATATCTCCGATAGCATTAGAGAAGCTTATCACAGTATCCTGGTTAAAACCTGGTTTTTCATCAATAAACTGTCCGTCACCTGTATTGGTATACAGGATACTGGGGATTTCATCCGCACCTTCCAGCATCCCGCTGACATACAGGTCCATGTCGCCGTCAAGGTCATAATCAAGAAAATTTGCCCCCCAGGCATATCCAAGATAATCCACCCCGGCTTCAAGGGCTACTTCCTCAAAGGATTCATCTCCATTGTTCTTTAATAGCTTATTCCCTTCCGGGATATTTGTAATGTAAATATCCAGATATTGATCGCCATTATAGTCTCCTGCGGTCACGCTCATCCCATCCATGACCAGATTTGCATTTGAAGAGACACTAATATCAGAGAAAGTACCATCACCCATATTTTTCAGCAGTGTATTTCCGGCCCTTTTATCCTGGGCAATATATAGATCCGGATAAAGATCATTGTTGATATCAATAAATGAGGCACAAAAAGGGCGTTTCAGGGAATCCGCTGTTAGACTTAACAAAGTTACATCCTGAAATTTCCCATCTCCCTGGTTCAAGTACAGGTTATTCACATTTGCCTCACCATCTGTTCGTTTATTGGTAACATACAGATCAAGCCATCCATCTCTGTCAACATCCCCCCAGGTTGCCCCATAGGATCTTAATTTTGCATGGGAGAGTCCTGATTCTTCAGTTACGTCCGTGAAAACCATATCTTGATTGTTATACAGACGGTTAACATCTTCATAACAGGTGACAAACAGATCTTTATCTCCATCGTTGTCGTAATCAATCCAGAGCACCTGCTTTGATTCGCACAGATTGTTGACCAGGGCTTCCAGGTGCTCAAACATTCCCTGGTTGTTTTTATAAAAATAAATCGGCCTGCCGCGTTCGGTGGCCAGGGTTATGTCATCCCATCCATCCCCGTCAAAATCATGAAAGCTGACCCCCCCTCCGGTTGATCCCAGCCCGAATATATGATCAATCCCTTTCTCCAGAGCTACGTCCTCATAGGTTTGTGCATGCAGCAAGTTACGTGATAGGATCAACATTGTTAGTAGTCCCATCAATCGTATGATATGTTCTTTGGATATCCGCATCCTAGTTTTGTAAAACCTAAACTAAAACCATTTTTTGTGCTTTACGATCTCAGGATCAATATAAATGGCCCGGTATGAACTTTTATTGGATAAGGCATTCCATACAATTTTTCCAGTTTCGTCAATAACTGAAATTTGCATCTGCCTTTTCGGGCTGCTGATAAGTATATGATGATCACCTATATAGCGGGCACTTCCCATCCTGAACGTTTGATGGTCTTTGTCTAAGCGTATGTTTAAAACAGGTAGCCATAGCTTTGCTGATTCATCAAATTTCACTGATAAGATCCTGGAAAATCCTCTGTCATTCATTCCGTTGTCAAACATCATGAGGTGACCCTTCCGGTTGATATGAACATCGTGCTGATGAATAAAATCCAATTCGTTCACCGCCGAGGTAAAATCTGCGTGGATCCCGGTTTTCCATATCACCTGGCCACTTTCACGGTCAATTTTCCATATCTGATTAAAATTCCTGAATGATAAAAGGATGTTGCCATCTGCATCCAGGTTAATTGTATTTGCATGACTCCAGTCATCCTTGAGATAATTTATGCTGTCATCTTCCAGCGGATCAGCATGATCAAAAATATTCCAGTCCCAGATCCTCTCACCTTCCGGTGAAAAAGCCACAATCCCATCACCCACTACTGTATCTTTTTCCTGTCCTCCCCTGGAGGTTAGGTCAAGAACTTTGTAAGTGTACGTAAGCCCATAGGTGAGGCCTAAGGAATCCGTTAAGATATCATGATGCAATTTATTGATTCCATGGGACCTTGTATTAATATGGCCTTCCGTCTCACCAAATAGATTAAGGTATTCTATAGTGGAACTATCTGTCAGTGTGAGGATCTTTTGGTCAGGAGAATAATTAAAAGCCCTGACTGTGGTACGATCGTACATGTGATACCATACTACCGTTGCCTGGTTATCTATCATTAAAAGCGCACCCGGTTCAAAAAACGTCTTCAATAAGATATATCCGTCAAATGAATAGTTGTTTATCTTCAATTTCAGATCCGGTAAACCTGCCGGCAAGGCACCTGATTCAAACTGGCCCTTATCGCTTTGGATTATATCTTCGCCAATCTTTGCATGAACAACGTAAGTATATTCCGATTCCGGTTTTAATCCGATAAGATAAAAGACCGCATGGTCTGTTTCTCCAAACATGGGAGTATACAGGCTGGTCGAATCTTCCGCACCAAAGTATTCAATAAATATATCCCCTGGCTTTTTCAGTTTAACATCCACCTGATATATAAGAGAATGGTTATCAACTAATTTCCCGGGGCCTATAACGATCTGATCCTTTGTATCAGGCAAACAGCCGTAAAGGAAAATGACAGCATAAATCGTTGCCATGCTTACCCATTTCACAGATTGAATAACTCTTTCTTTCACAGAGGATTATTAAATTTTAATATATAGATAAATATCAATTCAAGGATAAATATTTACTTTTCGACGGTATATAACCAATCCACTTTCCCGATATAGTTGGCGCGATAGACGGATTCTGAAAGTTTTAGGTGCCAGAGAATATTCCCCTCCAGATCAGATACAACAATGCTTTTTTTAATGGAGCTGCAAAATAATATTTTATCATCATCTATACGATATGCACTTCCCTGTTTAAAAGAGAATAAAGATTTAGGAAGAAATACATTGATCTCACCAGTCTGAACTTGTTTGGTTTCAGGATCAATGTTAAACGAAATCGCCCTCGAGGTCATCCGTCCTGGTCCACCGTTGTCAAAAAGCATTAGTTCTCCATATTCATTGATATGGGCTGTATGCTGTAAGTAGAAATATTGATCAGGCTGCATATTTAAATCACCCCCCATTCCTAATTTCCATATTACTTCCCCTGAGCTGGAATGCACCTTCCATACCTGATTGAAATGCCTGAAAGATACCAGATAATGTCCATCAACATCAATTCCGATGGAATTTGCATGGGACCAATCATCTTTCGATTTTATAATATCCGGATCCTTTAGCGGATCGACATGGTCAAATATATTCCATGACCAAACTTTGTCCCCCGCGGGACTCATGACAATGATACCATCTCCTTTTATCGTGTCCGACGGGGATCCGTCTATCCTGGAAAGATCGAATATCTGATTATTTCGTATCAATGAGATGATATTCCCTTTCGCGTCTTTTATTATCTCATGATGCAATAACTCATTAAAATCCGCTTCCCCGTATTCAAGGGTATAGATGATATCGCCCGAAAGATTCATTTCATGAATGGCTTTGTCACTTTTCAGGGCCAGTATGGTTTGATCTTCCGTCCAGGAAAAAGGCCTGAACAGTGTTGTGTCAAATTCCTGGTACCATACGATTTTCCCACGGTTATTTATCATGATCTGCTGCCCGGGTGCCTGTACATTCCTGATTAAGATATTTCCTTCGAACACATCTTGACCATCTTTTTCCAGCACCATTTGAGGGAGGAAGTCCGGGAGGCTATCTGTCATGAAAGTATATATCCTGGACCGGATAATTTCTTGCCCGGATTCCATGATAAACTGATGTTCATACCTGGTTTGAGGTTTCAGATGCAATAGGGTTATCCTGTGATCCGTTGCATCCGCTGAAGTATTGCTCAGGTAATGTTGATCTTTGCCCGTCTCCCAGAATTCAACCCTTACAGAGGCACTCTTTTGGGTTGAAAATCTAAAATCAGCACGCAGAGCATTTGATAAATCTGATTCCAGGTCAATTATTTCATTGGATGGGCCACAACCAAAAATCAGTGATAATAGAATAATAAGAATATAATTTTTGATAAAGTCCATGTTTTCATATTAATAAATAACCATTGGCAAGGATATTCTATTTAATAAATTTTGATAATAATATGGTTTAAACAAAGAACTTATCAAAAAAAATCCCGCCTTGCTGCATTACACAGAACAAGGCGGGATTCAAATTATAATTCCTACTTATTTATTGTGGCGTCAGAACTGTAGTTCCATAGTCACCATAAGTATTTTCCCATCTAATTGTAATGGTTCCGTCACCATTATTGGTTACATCAGAGGTTAAAGTATCACCCCATTGATCTGTTTTAGTATCAATAGAATAATTACCACATACATCTCTGAATGTACCGGCTTCTTTCGAACCGCCCCAGAACAGGTTATAGAATTCTCCGGAAATATCGTCGATTTCATATACCCCTTCCACGTCGGTAGCTGTAATGGTTACAACACCCACGCCATCCCAGAATCCACCTGGTATGGTACCTCCGGGATAGTTACCGGCTCCGGTTGTAGAAGCGTCATACGTCCCGGCAATATCTGATGGACAAGAGAATGCAATATTGGTTGTACTACCAATATTCATTACCCGGCCATCGGACAGGGTCATCGCATAACTTAGTACCCAATAATCACCAGCTGTAAGATCGTCTTCCGTAAGCACATTCCCATTTACGGGAACATCGGCAAACATCTGTTCACTTGTCTGGGTGAACTGGTCACCTGCTACATCTTGCGTCACAGGTTCAGAATCACCATTTGATGTAAACAACTGCTTGGTAACATTTACAGCTGATATGGTCACACCTTCATTGGAAAAAGTATTCAGGTTAACTGTAACTGATTCAGTTACCTGATAAAGGTAAGCCACATCTGTTTCCGGATACATGTTGGCACCTAATGCACCACCATTCTTGATATCGAATTGCTCAATATCTTCACATTGAGTAAATACCATAAAAACCAATATGATACTTAACGGTAAACTGAGTATTTTATATTTCTTCATTTTCTCTCAATTTTAGGTTAATCGGCAAATGCCCACATGTCATCATCCAGTAATTCCCCACCTTGTCGGGCAATAGCTGCATCAACATTGGCAGTATTGGAGAATTTCTCATCATTCGGATAGATCCATCTTCTTGGGATCACACCACTAGGATTCACACCATTGACACCATCCGGATTCGGTGTTAACGCAGGATATCCGGTCCTTCGGTAATCCGTCCAGATCTCAACCATACCCTGTCCGTAAAGGGCAACATATTTCTCTTCAATGATACGTTCAAGACGCTCTTCAGTGCTTGTCAATCCTTGCAGATTACCTCTTGCTGCCACATAAGCTGCATAATCAGCCTCTGCGATACCAATCTGGTTCATATTGGCGATAATGGCTTCCTGAAGTGCTAATTCTGCTCCGGCAACATTACCGTCTCCCATTAACAATGCCTCAGCTTCCAGCAATTTCTGTTCGGTATATGAAATGATTGGAAGTGGTGAGGTATAGGATGACCAGAACAAACCTTCCGGACTGGTATAGAAAAGCCAGTTGGTTCCATCATAAGCCATGAAATAAGGAATTCTGGGATCACCATTATTTTCCATCCATTCATTGAATTGAGGAAGAATGGTCAGGGTATTTGGACGCTGTGCGCCAAACTGACCAAAAGGATTGGCATCATTCGCTCCCTGGCTACCAAATGAGGTAAACATGGATTCATCACCATTCCCTGAGTAGGCACTACCCAATACGCCCAGAGCCTTTGAATAAGCCTGGCCATCACGCTTTACCAGGTGCAAATAATACCTGGCTTTCAGCGCATTAGCTGTCTGGATCCAGGAAGCGGCATCACCACCGTAGATCAGGTCATCACTACCTGGTCCACCGGCGACAGCAGCCTTATTCAACTCCACGATCGCTTCATCCAGCAATTGTTGAATTGAACTGTAGCAACTTTCCTGTGTATCAAATTCAGGTTGGAAGAATTCCTCCCCCTCAGTTCCCTGAAATGCCTGTGAATACGGAACATCTCCCCAGCTCTGGGTAGCCATACCGAGGTTTACAGCCATCAGAATCTTACCAATTCCAACATAATAAGGTTGTTCTTCTTCTAAGGCCTGATTGATCAGCACATAAGACGATGACATGGCACCGGCTCCATACAAACCGAAAGACCATAGGTTATTAAATGTATTACTACTGAAAACGTAGTTCATCATCTCCTGTTGCTGTGCCTCATTACCGAAATAATGCTGCATGATCAGTCCGACTGACCTGGCATTACTTGCGCCAACATTAAAGACTGTCTGTCCAATCGCATTGGGTAGCTGGTCTTTTAATTGTGCCGTAGCAATGCTGTTCGGATCAACATTAATATCACCAAATTCGCATGATGTGGTTACGAATATCCCCGCAACGAACATCAATATAAATAATTTAACTCTTTTCATTTTTTCAAAAATTTATCGGTTCAGTTAAATTAGAATGTTATTTGAACATTCACGGCATAAGACTTCGTGTTCGGCATACCGAAATATTCCAGACCAAATCCATTGCTTGCACCAGTAAGGTTCGCCTCAGGATCTATACCTGAATAGGAGGTGCTCAACCAGAGGTTCCTGCCTGTTAATCCAACATTCAACCTCACGCTCTTGGTTAGTGATTCCGGGAAAGTATAGGAAAGTCCGATTTCCCTTAATCTTACCCAGCTTGCTTCTTCGATCTCATTCTCTGAGAAACCGAATCCATATCGAACCCATTTATAGGTTCCAAGACCATCCTCAGGGTTTGCAAAATCGACGGGTGTACTGTTCTGCTCCCAAACGGGGCTTTCGTCAGTTCCTGTGTTCACAACACCGTCAAAGACATATCCTTTAACATTTCTGTCTTCAGCTGTTTCCTGCGTCATACCCCAGTAGGACATCACACCAGCAGTTCCGTTCCACATATCTCCACCTTGACGGAAGTCAAATAAGAAGGATAAATTGATCCCCCTCCAGCTGAAGGTATTTCGCATACCTAACAGGAAGTCCGGGTTAGGATCACCAATTGCGCCTGCATCCGCATCGGCTAATGGCCAACCATTTGAGCCAATAATAAGTCTTCCGGCGTTAGCACCTTCTTCAACCCTCTGATATCGGTTACCATAGATCACACCATAAGGCTGACCGGCAATAACGCGTGAGGAAGTTGAAACAAATCCTGATAATCCAATACCACCTTCACCGATACTTGGATCAAGTTCATCCACCATAGTTTCATACTGTGTGAAATTCGCATTAAGATTCCAGTTAAAGTCTCCTGCCTGAATGATATCCGCATTGAGCATAACTTCCCATCCTTTATTTGTAATTTTCCCGGCGTTCTTTAGCACACTGGTAAATCCAGTGGTCGGTGCCAGGTCAACATTCAATACCTGTCCATTGGTTTCAGCTGAATAATAGGTTACATCAAAACCGAGTCTTCCCTGGAAGAATTTGAATTCACCACCAAACTCGATGGTTGTAGTCAACTCAGCTTCCAATTCAGGGTTCCCAAGAGCAGATGCTCTTTCAAATGCATTTAATCCGAATGCAGGGAAAGGTACACCATTGATAAATCCGTCACCACCTATGAAGGCAGAACCAAACGGAGTGGTTGTTGAATAGATCGGTGCATCGTTACCCACCTGACCCCATGAAGCTCTCAACTTACCATATGAGAATATGGAATTGGTTGAAAGACCAAGGGTTTCAGTGAAGGTCCATGCCAGACTGGCTGCCGGGTAGAAGAACGAATTGTTTTCCTTTGGCAAGGCAGATGACCAGTCATTCCTGGCAGATAAATTCAGGAATAACATGTTTCTCCAGCCCAATCGTACGTCGGCGAAGACACCATAGATCTTGTATTCGTTGATGGTCTCCCCAGATGTAATGTTTGTGGCATTACTGATATGGTAGAATCCTTGTGCACCCAGGGTTGTTCCTGTAGTTGTACGTGAATTATACCTTGAATCAAAGGAGTTTGCGCCTAAGGTTGCATTTAAATTGAAATCCTGTGCAAAATCGGTGTTGAACAGGAACAACAAGTCCTGGTTCAGGTTCGTATTGACAATGTTTCGAATTTGAACCTGTCCTTCCGGTACACTTGCTGAATTGATATCAAAGGCTGCATTTCTGGCATCGCCATAAGTATCCAGACCTAATTTATAAGATATCGTCATCCATGGAAGCACCTTGTAAGTCAGGTTGAGGTTTCCAATGATCCTGTTTACCTGATCTTCGAAAGGGTTACGTACAGCTGTCCAGAATGGAGAATCATAAATACCATGTCGATAACTTCTTTGAGTTCCGTCAGGCAATACAAACACAGATTCATCATCTGCAGCTTTCCTACCGTCCGTGTATCCATTGGCCACATCAAAAGTTGGCGTGTTACGCATCAGGCCGAGCATCACACCGGAGATGTTGGATCCCCTTTGAATCCTCATACCACCTGAATTTACATAGTTCGCCTGGAAACCCAGATTGAACTTTTCTGTAAGATCGGCAGATATTTTACCCAGGACAGATATACGCTGCCAGTCGGCTTTCGGTACAATACCAGACTGATATAGATAACCTGCAGATACATAATAGTTTATCTGATCATTGCCACCGCTGATGGCCAGGTTGTTATCAGTTGACCGGCCAGTAACGAAGAAATTATCGTTGTTGGCATAAGCCTGCGCAGGTCTTCCAATGCCTTCTCCACTAGGCACAAGGTATCCGTTTTTGTCATAGAGGTACTCGCCTTCAGGTGAGAAATCACTTGCTGGCGGTGCCAGTGGACCATTAGGATCCGTTGCAAATTCCATGTCGGCAATAGCCGGTCCCCATGAAAATCCTTCACCTGTACCAGGACCTCTCCAGGTAGGTACACCACCCAAAGGACGACCCTGAGTGTACAGTGTATTCATTTCAGGCAACTTATTCACCTGGCTAGCTACATAATTTGTTGAAAATGTAACTTTCGGTTTACCCCGTCCACCTTTCTTGGTCGTTACAATGATTGCACCGTTAGCAGCCCTGATACCGTATAATACGGTGGCGGCAGGACCTTTCAGTACCGTCATTGAAGCAATATCATTTGGATTCAGGTCAATAGCCCTGTTTGACTGGTCAACCCCATCCACACCGTTTCCGATGTCTGAGTTGTCAATCGGCACACCATCCACTACGAATAGAGGACTGTTACCCAGAGAAACCGAGGTATTACCCCTGATCCTGATAGTGGCTGAGGCACCTGGTGAACCAGCTGACTGGTAAACCATAACACCTGCTGCTTTCTGATTCAATGCTGATACAAGGTTTGGCTCCAAGGAGTTCTGGATTTCCTCTGAATCGACACTTTGTACAGAGTAACCCAGTGACGCCACATCACTTTCCAAACCTACAGCAGTCACCACTACTTCACCCAGTTGTCTGATATCGGCCGTCATGACCATATCAATAACTGTTTGTGATCCGATTCGTACTTCCTCAGTCGCAAGACCGATGAAAGAATAAACCATGACCCCTCCTTCCGCTGGAACATTCAATTTGTAGTTCCCATCAATATCCGTAACGGTACCAATTGTAGTACCCTTAAGGATAACGTTCACTCCCGGTATCGGGGCTCCGGACTCCTCCGCAGTTACCCTCCCGGAAATCGTCCTTTCCTGAGCCATTACGCTGGTCGCAAGAAAAGAACAAATTACCACACTCAATAGTAAAAATCTCTTCATAACATAAAAGTTAAGGTTATTGAAAAAGATAATAATTTAATTTAGGCCCAAACTTAGAATAAAATATCCTTAAATAAAAAAGGCTAATATAAATTTTTCAATTTCTTGAGACAGGCGGAAGATTATTAAGAATTTCATTTTAATCCCCCAATATAGGGGAATATCCTTTTCATTTTTTCAAAAAAACAGAATATTATTTGTAAAATTTAATATTCCTATGTTGTCAATAAGATAATTAAATCAATATTTTATTGCATTTTGCCTATAATTTTGCCGATTTTGCCTCTTTTAGTACATATTTTATTTTGAATTAAGGGGTAACACCTACGGATTTTAATAGGAAATGTTGCAAATAGGACTATTTTAAGTTGTTATTTCTGATTGTATATATTGCTTTTCTGCAGGTCGAATTCTTATTGTTTAATTGTGCAAAAATTCCAAAAATTAAACTTTCACTTTAGCCTGGTGATAGTAACATTTTATTAATGAATAGTTTATAAAAAATTTAGACTTAAAGGCAAGAGTTTCCTTCCCCGGGGAGGTCTGAAAAATAGGTATGGCTAATAAAATTATTTAATAGATCTCATTGAATGATCTTGAATTCTATGCGTCGGTTCTTACTTCGGTTTTCATCAGAATCGTTCGGGAAAGCTGGCTGGGTCTGCCCGTATCCTTTGAAACTGATTGTTTCCTCAGAAATCCCCTGGGAGGTGAGATAAGTATATACGGCTTCAGCCCGCTTTACTGAAAGTTCCTGATTATAAGTTTCAGTACCCACATCGTCCGTATGACCGCTAATCTCGATTTTTAGTCCGGGTGATCTATCCAGGTAATTAACAACTTTGTCGAGTTCAGTAAGTGACCGCTCCTGTAGTTCGTAACTGTCGGTTTCAAAAAATATATTGTTCAATGTGGTAATGGCCCCCGTTTCAGATTTTCTGAGAAGAAAATCCATAATAACCGGTTTCTGTTCACTGCCGTAGGGGAGATTAAAATTGCGGCTTTCAAATATATAACCGGGACGTTCAACATACAAGGCATACTCGTAACCCTCTGTCAGGATCATTATATACTCGCCAAATACCGAATCAGAGGATACGACAGAGATCAATTCATTGGTATTTACATCCAAAAGCTCCACCCTGGCCTTTAGAGGTAATCCGGTTTCTTTATCTCTGACAGTCCCCTTCACATAAAAGCTCCGGTTGCTTACCGAAATTTCCGAGGGCATGGTAAATGAATAAATGAAACTTAAGGGTAATCCGTTGCGGTCATAGGAATCCAGGGAATAGTACGCTTTTTCGCCTGAAGTAGTAACGAACAGGGAGATCTGATCTTCAGGTGTATTTACCGGATAACCAAGATTTTTAGGTTCTGACCACTCATCATTTGTAATCTCGGACATAAACAGATCATACCCTCCGAATCCAGGATATCCTTTAGAGGCAAAGAACAATGTCTGCCCGTTTACATGTATAAATGGTGACACCTCATCTCTTGGTGTATTTATTGAATTGCCAAGGTTAACAGCCGGCAGCCATTCATTGTTTTCATCCCGCTGGCTCAACCAGATATCACGTCCTCCGATCCCGCCAGGCCTTTCTGATACAAAATACAGTTTACGGCCATCTGCAGAAAGGGAAGGCTGTGAATCCCAATATTGTGAATTTACATTCGGGCCCAGATTGACCGGCCTGCTCCAGTCATTCCCTTCCCGGAATGAAATGTACAGGTCGCAGCTCCCCAGGCTACCCCTTCCCTGGCAGGAGGTCAGGATCAGGATCTTTCCATCGGCTGAAATCGTACAGGTACCTTCGTTACTCGCCGTATTGATATTCGATGATAAGGAATAAGGTGGTATCCAATTCCCCTGATCATCTTTTTTTGACATGTAAATATTCTCATCATATCTCGGATGAGCGCCTTGTCTTTTTGTGAAATAGATCTGTTCTTCATCCCCTGTGAGCACAGGAAAATATTGTAAAGGTCCTGAGTTTATTATCTCAGGTAGTATTTCCGGCTCAATATCAAGAGGATTCATAATGGCATCTTTAGCGTAATATACATTCCGCACCAGCCATTCCGCTTCAGGGATCAGGCGCTGGTTGACTCCCTGGTATTTTAAAAAATCATTGAGAACAGCTAATGCTTTATCATATTCCTGGGTTAGATAATACGCTTCTCCCAGCGAGAAATATACATTTGCATATCTTTCCGGTGTTTCAGTATACTTAAGGACATCCTCCAAATGGCGTTTTTGTCCTTCGATGTTATTTAACAGTTTATAGCAGAAAGCAATCCGGAGGTGGGCTTCCACAAATCTTATATCCCTTTCCAGGGCAAGATTCAGGATATTTATTACTTCTATATATTGTCTCCTGGCCATATAATGTTCAGAATCCTCATATAGCTTGATGGCTTTCCTGGATTTGCTAGAGTATACTTTCTGAGCCATAACTTGATTGCCAGTTACGACAGTAAAGGAAAATACCAGTAAGACAATAAGGATCCTCTGCATCATGGACCTATGGAATATCCATGAATTTATGTATTTGTAAGGATACCTCCCATTCCGGATGTTTTTTAACATAGTCGATCATTAAGGGTAATACTATATCTGACCTTTCCCACTCAGGTTGAAGATACAATTTACATGCCGAATTTATACGCTCTTTATGAGAATTTGCCCATTCAAGGTCACTTTTATTGTAAATTATTATTTTCAATTCATCCGCCAAACGATAAATAGGTGACAGGGCGGGTTTAAATTTTTTCGGAGATAAACATATCCAGTCCCACTCCCCGGAAAGCGGATGGGCTCCTGAAGTTTCAATATGTGTTTTAAAACCAGCAGCTTTCAATTCACTGGTCAGCGGGCCCAGGTCATGCATTAAAGGCTCCCCTCCCGTTATTACTGCGATACCGGATTCATAATCCCTGACTTGCCGGACCAGGTCTTTAACAGGTACTATTGGGTATCCTTTCACATCCCACGATTCTTTTACATCACACCAGTGACAACCTACATCACATCCTGCCAGCCTGATAAATACAGCCGCTTTACCCTGATGAAATCCTTCTCCCTGGAGGGTATAGAACGCCTCCATTACAGGCAAAGCATCCATAAATCAACTGTAAATGGCCTTTTGCGATGCCATAAGAGTATTATATAATAAGGAGGCGATGGTCATGGGCCCCACACCTCCGGGAACAGGGGTTATATAACTGGCCTTTTCTGATACTTCATCGAATTTTACATCGCCCTTCAAGGCATAGCCTCTTTTCTTGGTGGCATCCGGAACACGGGTAACACCCACATCGATAACCACGGCTCCATCCTTAACCATATCACCGGTTAAAAACTCAGGCATGCCCAGGGCAGCAATGACAATATCCGCATTTCGTGAAAGGGATTTGATATCTTTTGTTCTACTATGACATAAGGTAACGGTGCAATTTCCCGGATAGGTCTTCCTGGACAGGAGATTACTCATCGGAGTTCCGACAATATCACTTCGACCAATAATTACACATTCTTTACCTTCAGTATCGATCTTATACCGCTCCAGGAGTTTCAGGATCCCAAAAGGGGTAGCTGAAATGTAGGCTGGCAAACCCAGAACCATCCGGCCTACATTCACCGGATGAAAACCATCGACGTCTTTTTCAGGTTTGATTCTCTCTATTACCTTTTGCGGAGAAATATGTTTAGGCAGGGGAAGCTGAACAATATATCCATCAATATCGTCTTCATTGTTTAGTTTATCGACTACCTCAAGTAAATCCTCTTCAGGAATGTCCGCATCAAATTTCAATAATGAAGATTTGAAACCAACATATTCACATGCTTTCACTTTGCCATTTACATAGGTTTGACTTGCCCCGTCATCTCCTACCAGCACAGCGGCCAGGTGAGGAACCTTACCACCATCCTTCACAATTTGTTTTACTTTTTCAGCGATCTCATCCTTAATAGCCAGGGATGTTGCTTTACCGTCGATAATTTCAGCCATTTTTTTAATATTTATTATTTAGTCAAGTTTTAATACTGCCATGAATGCTTCCTGTGGTATCTCTACATTACTGACATTCCGCATTCGTTTCTTACCTTTTTTCTGTTTCTCCAATAATTTTCTTTTCCTTGTAATATCGCCTCCATAACATTTTGCGATAACATTTTTTCTTAATGCCTTAATGGTTTCGCGGGCAATAATTTTTGTCCCGATAGCTGCCTGGATTGCAATTTCAAACATTTGCCTGGGGATCAGAGACCTCAATTTCTCACACAATCGTTTCCCCCATTCATAGGCTTTGTCCCTGTGGACGATGGCTGAAAGCGCATCTACCTTTTCACCATTCAGCATGATATCCAACCTTACCATCGGGGACACCTGGTAACCGTGAAGCTCATAGTCCAGTGAGGCATATCCCCTTGAAATAGTTTTTAATTTATCATAAAAATCAAAAACTATTTCTGCCAAAGGCAATTCAAAAGTGAGTTCTACCCTGTCGCTGGTAATATATACCTGGTTCTTGATCACGCCCCGTTTGTCCATGCATAGAGACAGGATATTTCCAATATATTCAGCCTTAGTAATGATCTGGGCTTTGATAAAAGGTTCTTCAATATGGCTAAGTGTGGTTGGATCCGGCATATCGGAAGGTGCATGAACTTCGAGGGATTCCCCATTGGTGAGAACAGCCTTGTAGGACACTGAAGGAACAGTCGTGATAACAGTCATATCAAATTCCCTTTCTAGACGTTCCTGAACGATCTCCATATGCAGCATTCCAAGGAAACCACATCTGAATCCAAATCCCAGGGCTGCTGAGGTCTCAGGTTCCCATACCAGCGAGGCATCATTCAGTTGTAGTTTCTCCATCGATGTACGGAGTTCCTCAAATTCAGAGGTTTCCACAGGGTAGATACCCGCAAATACCATGGGTTTTACATCTTCAAAACCTTTGATTGCCCTTTCAGCAGGGTTTTCGGTATGCGTAATGGTATCCCCGACTTTTACTTCACTTGCAATTTTAATTCCCGATACCAGATATCCTACGTTCCCGGTGGAAATTTCATTCTGGGGTATGTTCTTTAATCTGAGTATCCCCACTTCATCCGCATCGTAGGTCTTTCCCGTATTTATGAATTTAACCAGATCGCCTTTTTTAATGGTACCGTTAAAGACCCTGAAAATAACTTCAACCCCCCGATACGAATTATATACAGAATCAAATATCATAGCCTGTAAAGGGCCATCAGGGTCTCCTTCAGGGGGAGTGACGCGTGTAACAATTGCTTCCAGTATCTCATCAATACCTATACCTTCCTTGGCAGAAGCGTAAATGATCTCTTCTCGGTCTATTGCCAGCAGGTCAACAATCTCATCTGCTACTTCTTCCGGCATGGCTCCTGGCAAATCTATTTTATTCACCACGGGAATAATATACAGGTCGTGTTCCATGGCCAGGTACAAATTGGAAATGGTCTGTGCCTCAATACCCTGGGAGGCATCAACAATAAGCAAAGCGCCTTCACATGCAGCGATAGACCGTGACACCTCATATGAAAAATCCACATGGCCCGGTGTATCTATTAGATTTAGTGTATAGTTCTTCCCTTCAAATTCATACTCCATCTGGATGGCATGGCTTTTTATGGTAATCCCCCGCTCCCGTTCCAAGTCCATACTGTCAAGCAATTGTTCCTGCATCTCCCGGTCGCTCACGGTGTTTGTAGCCTGTAATAGCCTGTCGGCGAGTGTACTCTTGCCATGATCAATATGGGCTATAATACAAAAATTCCTGAATTGTTCCATTCCCGCCATTTCTTGAGGTATAAATTATTGCCTGGAAATTTTCTAATTTTCCCACAAAATTAGTTAAATCTCCTTTCTATGTCTCTGAATATGATTTTTTTATTCTTTAAAATATTCACCGTTTGGTTTTATGATCAAATGATATCCCTTATTTTTGGCTCTTTAAAATTTATCCGTAACAAAATCAAATTTTTACTTTGATCGGATAGAATTAATTTGCCAGTATAGAGCATGGGAGGTTAAGAGCATTTTTTGAGCAAAACTCATTAATAGCATTCAATACCTTGTCAAGAAAAAACAAAAGAATTTATTTATGAAAAAGTCATTCATTATCTCTTTTATCATCCTGATTTGTACATCGAGCTTTCTATATGCACAGAAGCGAGTGAATAAATCCAGGACCAAAACTGCAGAAACCAATATAATCACATATGATTCAGCCATTTACAACGGCATGGAATGGCGTTGCATTGGCCCCTTCAGGGGTGGTCGTTCTGCAGCGGTAACCGGCGTTCCGGACAAACCCAACCTGTATTACTTCGGTTCCACCGGAGGGGGTGTATGGAAAACCGAAAACGGGGGCCAGACATGGGAAAACATATCGGATGGGTATTTTGGAGGATCCATTGGCGCTGTGGCGGTAAGCACCTCAGATCCGAATGTGATTTACGTTGGAGGAGGTGAAAAAACACTGCGTGGTAATGTATCTTATGGATACGGAATATGGAAATCTGTTGATGGAGGGGAATCCTGGGTAAATGTTGGTTTGAACAATTCACGTCACATTTCCCGGATCAGGATTCATCCGGACAATCCGGACATTGCCTATGCCGCGGTTATTGGGGATATCTTCAAACCAACACCTGAGAGGGGTGTATACCGAACAAGGGATGGTGGTAAATCCTGGGAGCGGGTATTATTTACCAATGAACAGGCAGGCGCTGTCGACCTCATCCTGGATCCTAATAATCCGAGGATTATGTACGCCAGTACATGGCGGGTAAAAAGGACACCATACAGTCTGGAAAGCGGCGGTGAAGGATCTGCCCTGTGGAAAAGTACGGATAGCGGGGAATCCTGGACCAATATTTCGTCATCCAAAGGGCTGCCTGAAGGGATCCTGGGAATAATAGGTGTAACGGTATCCCCGGTAAATTCTAAAAGGGTATTTGCTATCATCGAGTCAAAAGAAGGAGGTGTATTCCGTTCAGACGATGGAGGAAAGAACTGGGCCAAAGTAAACGACAGCAGGAGCCTCCGTCAGCGTGCCTGGTATTATTCCCGTATATATGCCGATTCCAGGGATGAAGATATTGTTTATGTGGTTAATGTGGCCTACCACCGGTCAAAGGATGGAGGAAAGACTTTTGAAGCATTTTCTGCCCCACACGGTGATCATCATGATTTATGGATCGCACCTGAAAATAACCAGCGTATGATTATCGGAGATGACGGCGGTGCCCAGGTTTCCCTTGATGGAGGCAGGAACTGGAGCACTTATTATAACCAGCCTACCTCACAGTTTTACAGGGTAACGACCGACAACCATTTCCCATACAGAATATATGGTGCGCAACAGGACAATTCAACGGTTCGGATCCTGCACAGAACAGAAGGGGGATCGATTGACCGGGATGATTGGGAACCCACTGCCGGGGGAGAAAGTGCGCATATTGCGGTAGATCCGACAAATAACGATATCGTATATGGCGGCAGCTACGGCGGATTTCTTACAAGAGTCGATCATTCAAAAGAACAGTCCCGGGCAGTGAACGTATGGCCGGATAACCCCATGGGATATGGAGCAGAAGGCATGAGATACCGTTTCCAGTGGAATTTCCCGATTTTCTTCTCCCCGCATAATTCCAATAAATTATATGCTGCTTCCAATCACCTTCATGCATCTACAAACGGCGGCCAGAGCTGGGAAGTGATCAGCCCGGATCTGACCCGGAACGATTCCGTAAAACTTGTATCTTCGGGAGGACCAATAACAAAGGATAATACCGGCGTAGAATATTATTGTACCATCTTCACAGCTATTGAATCCCATCATGAGGCTGGTGTGATCTGGACCGGATCCGACGATGGCCTGGTATATATCACTAAGGATGGTGGGAAGAACTGGACTAATGTTACCCCACCAAATATGCCAGAATGGATAATGGTAAACAGTCTTGAAGTAGATCCTTTTAACAAAGGGGGATTATATCTTGCGGCTACTATGTATAAATCAGGTGATTACAGGCCATATCTTTACAGGACGCTGGATTACGGAAATACATGGATGAAAATCACTGATGGTATCGACGAAGGACATTTCACCAGGGTGGTTCGTGCTGATCCGAAAAGAAAAGGATTGCTCTATTGCGGAACGGAAAGCGGAATGTACATCTCCTATGATGATGGGCTTTCCTGGGAGCCCTGGCAATTGAACTTGCCGGTAGTTCCAATTACAGACCTTACCATCAAAAATAATAATCTGGTCGCAGCTACCCAGGGCAGAAGTTTCTGGATAATTGATGATCTGACACCTCTCTATGAGTTTTCCCCCGATTTAAGAAACAAAGAAAGTCACCTCTTCACACCGATGGACAGTTACCGTATTGGAGGATACCAGAACAAGAACATCAGGGATGCAGGCACAAATCACCCCGGGGGTGTTCTGGTTAATTTTTATGTCAGGGAAGAACCTGATACAGCTCTATCCATAGCATTGAAGTTTATGGATAGTAAAGGTGAACTGATCCGTGAATTTTCGAATCATGCCACAGAGAAAAATAATAAACTGGAAGTAAGGAAAGGATTTAATCAGTTCGCCTGGAACATGAGATATCCGGAAGCCGAAGGATTTGAGAATATGATCATGTGGGCTGTTAACCTGCAGGGTCCGGTTGCCCTGCCTGGTGATTATTCTGTAAGGATGGTTTGCAATAAGGACTCCATGGAATCCAAATTCAGGATACTCAAAGATCCGAGGTCTGAAACTTCAGACGACGCCCTTAAGTCTCAATTCGATTTTCTCGTGGAAACCGGTGCCAAGTTCACCGAAACCAGTCAGGTTATCAAAAAGATCAGGGAAAGCAGGAAACAACTTGATTTCCTGAGATCAAAACTGGACGAAGAAGAACATGAAGCGCTGATCAAATTTACGGATTCGATCGGGCAGGATCTTTCGAAAGTAGAGGAGGCGCTGTACCAGACAAAAAACCAGAGCAGGCAGGATCCTCTGAATTATCCGATAAAATTGAACAATAAACTTGGTCATTTGATGACACTCACAAGTATTGGTGACTATCAGCCTACGGCACAAGCCATTGCCTTCAAACAGGAAGTGTTTGGACAGATAGATGCAGCGATTGATGAATTTGACAGGATAAGGGAACAAATGATCCCGGAACTGAACCAAATGGTAAAAGAAGCTGATATAAAAGCCGTTTCTATGGATTAAAATACCATCTCTTGCGAACGTATAAGTAGGAAGAACTCTACCTTAGTGATGGATCTCCTTATATCCGAACTTCGGTTCTTGTGGTATATTGAAGAAAGGCTACATTATCTTGTAACTGATGATAAAAAATCCCTTAACGAAAGGGGCTTGAACCCGGAACACTGGATTAGTTTAGATACTCGACATTGAGGCTGTTCAGAAAAATAAAAAACCCGGTCAGCTTAAAAACATACTGCCCGGGTTTTTTCTTTAACAAGACCCTTGGTTCCTATTATCCTTCAGATTTGATAATACCCAGGTCCCGGTGTTCGGTATTTTTTATATAATACATCTTCTCTACATTACTTGCCTCCGCTTTCTTGATAAAGATCTCCGCTGCATTCCTGTACTCATCATCCCGCATGGCATCATTGATCACTAAATAACCCATAATTATATTTCCGGCCATTTCAACCAGCCTCCTGGCATGAAAATCCAGGTATTCCTCATCTTTTTCTTCAATAATGCGTGTAGCCACTTTTTCATATTGTTTGGTCATATGAATAAGCCTTTTCTTCATGAACTCAAGTTCGGGTTTATAATCACGTTGTTCATATTCCCTGATCTGGTTCAGATATCCGCCTGTTGTAACGCCCCTGATGGCAGCGACTACCTGCAACTGTGATGTTCCCTCATAAATAGAAGTAATCCTTGCATCACGATATATCCTTTCAACAGGAAAATCCTTCATAAATCCGGTTCCTCCATGTATCTGTATGGCATCATAGGCAATTTCATTACAATATTCACTTGATACCAGTTTCAGAAGTGGTGTATAGATATCGGAAAGCCGCTGATATTGTTTCATTTCTTTTCTTTCCTCAGGCTCAAGTGCCCTTTCGGCACTTATATGTCCGTATGTTTTATATATGTCCACGAAACGGGCTGTTTCATATAACAGGGAACGGATCACAAATAATTTTGTCTTTGCCTTGGAAAGCATTTCATAAACAGCAGGGAATTGAATGATAGGCTTGCCAAACTGGCTTCTTTCCATGGCATATTTGTAAGCCTCACGGTAGGCTGCCTCCGCTATTCCAACCGACTGCGCTCCTATTCCAAGACGGGCAGCATTCATAAGGCTCATAACATATTTAATAAGCCCCATTTTCCTGTCACCTACCAACTTGGCAGGTGCATTCTTAAAGACCAATTCGCAGGTCGGAGAACCCTTGATCCCCAATTTGTTTTCAAGCCTTCTTATCGTCACAGCTTTATGCGTGCGATCGTAGACAAACAGGGATAATCCTCTTGCGTCGTGGGTGTCTTCTTCAGACCTGGCCAGAACCAGTGAAATATCAGCATCTCCATTGGTAATAAACCTTTTTACTCCATTGAGTAACCAGGTATCCTTTTCAGCATCATAGGTGGCCTTAAACTGAACCGATTGCAGGTCTGAACCAGCATCAGGTTCTGTAAGGTCCATTGCGCCCGTGGCTCCATTGAGGGCAAACTGTGGTAAGAACTCCTCCTTAAGCTCAGCTGTACCAAACTCATTAATGGTTTCTGCGCAATCCTGCAGGCCCCAGATGTTTGCAAACCCAGCATCAGCCCTGGACACGATCTCAGCGGCCATTACATAAGGTATCGTGGAAAAATTAAGCCCTCCATATTTTCTGGGCAGAGACATACCAACCAGTCCGGCCTGCTTGAGCGCCTCGTAGTTTTCCTGTGTCCCCCTGGCATACTGCACTTCATTATCCACTATTTTTGGTCCTTCCCTGTCAACATCTTCGGCATTCGGAGCGACAATATTCCCGGAAATATCTCCGACAATTTCAAGAACTTTTTCATAACCATCTATGGCATCCTCAAAGTCAATGGGTGCATAATCATAGGTATCTTTCTCTGTGAAGTCTTTCTCTTTCAGACGGATGATCTTCTGCATATCCGGATGTGTGAGATGAAATTTAAGATGCTTATTGTCCGTAAAAAAGTTTGCCATTATTTAATCTTTTAGAAATTCTATTTCGTGTTTTTCTTGTAGTATTTGATCATTTTGGGAAGCACAGTACCGATATCGCCAATGATGGCATAATCAGCTATCTGGTTGATCGGTGCTTCAGGATCTTTATTAATTGATATGATCATGGCCGACTGATCCATCCCTGCCCTGTGCTGTACAGCACCAGAAATACCACAGGCGATATATAATTTTGGCCTGACCGTAACACCGGTCTGTCCGATCTGTCGTTCATGTGTGATATACCCGGCATCCACGGCAGCCCTCGAACCACCCACTTCACCACCCAGGACATCTGCCAGCTCAAACAGTAGGTCAAAATTCTCTTTGGATCCCACGCCGTATCCACCGGAAATAATGATCTGTGAATTTTTTATGTTTATTTTACTTTTTTCTATATGCCGTTCAATTATTCTGACTACAAAATCCTCTTCCCTGACATACTTTTCAACTTCAAGATCCGTGCGCTTGCCCTTATAGGACATGGACTTGATTTCTTTTTTCATCACCCCTTCCCTGACAGTCGCCATTTGTGGCCTGGTTTCAGGATTGATGATGGTGGCGATGATATTCCCTCCGAAAGCAGGCCTGATCTGGAAAAGAAGGTCTTTATAAGTCTTCTTTTTCTTTTTATCTTCGTGCTCCCCTATTTCAAGACTGGTGCAATCGGCGGTCAGTCCACATTTCAGGGCCGAAGCAATCCTTGGTGCAAGGTCACGCCCGATGGAAGTAGCACCAAACAAGGCGATCTCAGGTTTGATTTCTCCTAACAATTTGCTAACGATGGATGCATGGGGTAAGGTCTGGTAGGGATAAAGGCGGGGATCATCAGCTACATATACATTGTCCACCCCAAAAGGGTAAACCTGTTGTTCAATACCTTTAAGATCTTTGCCAATAACAACAGCATCCAGCTGTACGTTCAGAAGATCGGCCAATGATCTGCCTTTTGTCAGCAGTTCCAGACTTACATCGACAATGTTGCCGTCTTCTATTTCACAATATACTATTACATTATTCACTTTAATATAATTTATCTCGACATTAAAAAATTAACCAATGGTGTGATTTTCGATAAGTTCTTTCATAAGATCATCCATTTCCGCATCTGTATCACCCAATACCTTTGCTTCTTTGGCAGTGAACACCACATTAAACACTTTCTTTACCTTAGTTGGTGATCCGGACAGGCCCAGGTACGTTTCATCAGCGTTTAAATCATCTACTGACCATTCCCGGATGTCCAGGTAAGGTCTGTCTTCACTAAGTTGAATATAATCTTCTGTATCCTGCTGCCTTTCCGTCCAGGTTTTGGCGTGCTTATATTTCAATAGATATTTCGCATTTCTAGCCCTACAATCCGGAGCTGAACCATGAACTGTTATAAGCAAGGGCATCGGGCATTCAACGGTTTCAACACCTCGTTCAAGTCTTCTTTTGATGGTTATTTTACCCTTTTCAATCTTTTCGATCTCTTCCGCATAGGTAATCTGAGGTATATCGATCTTCTCCGCTACCTGCGGGCCTACCTGTGCTGTATCTCCATCAATAGCCTGGCGGCCGCACATAATAAGATCGAAGGGCATAAGTTTTTTGGCTGCCAGTGATATGGCATAGGATGTTGCCAAAGTATCAGATCCGGCAAATTTCTTGTCGGTGATGAGGTATCCGTCATCAGCACCCCGGAAAAGACCTTCCCTGATAATATCTGCCGCCCTTCCCGGACCCATCGTAAGCAAAGTTACAGTTGATCCCGGATAACGGTCTTTCAAACGTAAGGCCTGTTCAAGGGCATTCAGATCTTCCGGATTGAAGATGGCAGGCAATGCTGCCCTGTTAACAGTACCATTTGCCTTCATCGCATCCTTCCCAACATTACGTGTATCGGGCACCTGTTTGGCCAGCACAATGATTTTATATCCTTTCATTAGATAAAATTTTAAATATGATTATCTCATGTAATTGTCAAATAAGATTTGAATTCTCGCTAAGATCGGGCAAAAATACTATTTTAAAAACATCATATTGAGAAATCAAAAATGAATTGCATATAGAAATTTTAAAAATGCAAACAAATAAAGTTGTTAAAGACCGGATAAAAAATGATAAATATCAGGTGTTGTTTTCTCCGGCAGGATGAAGAAATCCATGCTCGTCATAATACAATTCCTCCGTATCGAGCATGAGCCGAATAACTATTATCCAATCCTCCTGCTCTAATTCAGGTACTTCCTGAAGGAGGTTTTGAAGGGTCTTACTTTCCTGCCGGACCATTTTAAAGATCTTATCCCGGATCCTGGAATCGTATTCCATTCTATTGGATGGCTTGGATTTTTCTAAGCAGTAATCGCAAATGCCACAATCACGTGCCGATAATTCACCAAAATAATGCTGGATCATTACCGAACGGCATGTTGTATGCCATGTAGCATATTCTATGACGGCCTCCGCCTTTTCCATATCGATCCGCCTCCGTTCCTGCAGGTATTTTACATTCAGGGGCAATTTACTGGCATCATATCGGGAGGTCGTAAAGGTGATCTGGGGAGAATCTTTTCTTTTGTCATAATAGATCACGTTCTGGTTGTGCAGGCCGTTCAATTTTCTTTCAACTTCTGCCTGACCAACCCTGAGATAAATGGCTATTTTCTTTTCGGAGATAATATGAAAATTGCTGTATAATTCACCCCCATATATCCTGAGGAGTGCTTTGATCACAGGTTCATAGGATTCATTGGCAACCTCGTATTTATACAATTCCATATGATCGAGCAGAATTTTTACTTTTGAGGGATGATAAAAACTTTCCGCCAACTGTATAAATCCCTGTTCCTCTAACTTTTTAAGTGCATGGAACGTCTCCAGATAATCGAGATTGTAGGCATTGACAAATTCAGAAATATCAAAATCATAACTTATCAACAAACTGCTTCCCACTGCGATCTTATAAAAATTGGCCAGGGATTGATAAACTTTTTTTAGGGTTTCAGGAGTTGGCGAGGATATTTTTATCCGGTTCAGCAGATCATCCTTATCCTGCTTATGATATAATTGAACAGCGTATGATCTGATACCATCCCGTCCAGCCCGTCCGGCTTCCTGATAATATGATTCCAGGTTATCAGGAAGGTCAAGATGAACGACAACCCTGACATCCGGTTTATTTATTCCCATCCCAAAAGCATTCGTCGCTACTATGATCCGGTATGAATTATTCATCCAGGCTTCCTGTTTCAGGTTTCTTTCGTTATGGGATAGCCCTGCATGGTAAAAATCGGCGCTAACCCCATATCGTATAAGAAATTCAGCGATCTGTTTTGCGCTTTTTCTTGTCCGCACATACACAATCCCCTGTCCCCTGACTTTCTCAAGAATTTCGATAAGCTTGGCCTCCTTGTCTTCCACCTCCCTCACAAAATATGAGAGATTTGGTCGTGCAAAAGACTGCACGAAGACCTTATAGCCTGCTTTCAATTCAAGTTTGGCAATAATGTCATTGGTTACATCTTTTGTAGCCGTTGCCGTTAGCGCAATTACGGGCGCATTCTGAGCATACTTTTTGAATTCATTGATTTCCAGGTAAGAAGGTCTGAAATCGTATCCCCATTGTGAGATACAATGGGCTTCATCAATAGCCAGCAAAGAAATATTCATTTTTTTTGTCCTCTCCAGGAAAAGTTCAGACTTCAGTCTTTCAGGCGAGACATAAAGAAACTGTAATTGCCCATGCGAGGCATTGTCCAGAGTAACATCAATTTCCTCGTTGGACATGCCTGAATAAACCGCTGCGGCCCTTACCCCTTTCTGCCTGAGTTGCTCCACCTGGTCTTTCATAAGGGCAATTATTGGCGTTACGACAATACATATACCATCCATACACAGAGCAGGTACCTGAAAACACAAAGATTTACCCCCACCTGTAGGCATAATGGCCAGGGTATCCTTATTCTTCAGAACATTGGATATTATTTCAGCCTGAAGGGGCCTGAAATCGGAATAACCCCAGATGCTGGAAAGCGCTTCAAATGGACTTGTAAATTTCAAGGAATATTAATTGAATGGGTAAGATAAAATTTTGCTTTGATAAATACAATTTGGCAAAATTTTCGCTTCTCATAATTAGAAAGTACTTTTGTGATGTATGAAGAGGGTTTTATTCATTATATTCAGTATTCTGTTCATTGTTTATCAGGGTATCGCGCAGGAATCGATCGTTCTGAAGGGAGAGATCCTTAACTCAGATAATCAGACCGCTGTGAGTTTCGCCCATGTGGGACTATGTAAGAAGGCTATTGGAACAGTTTCCAATGAAGATGGGGTATTTGAGTTTAAAGTCGCCCCTTACCTGATCAATGATACCCTCTGCATCTCAGCCATAGGATTTATTACCTACAAGGAAGTAATCAGTAACTTGATGGATAATGACTTCTTAAATATAGAATTGGAACCAATGACAAGTGTTTTGCAGGAAGTCATCATTTCTGATAATAAAATTACAGGTCGACGCGTGGTGGAGAAAGCCATCTCCAGAATTTACAAGAACTATCCTTTAAAGCCATTTATTCTCGAGGGTTATTATCGGGATTACATGAAGAGAAATAACGATTATGAAGCCTTTCTGGAAGGAGCCATCACTGTCCAGGATATGGGCTACAGGAAACCTGACGATAAGACCAGGGTTCGTGTAAACCAGCTGAGGTTTCAGGAAAATTATCAGGAAAACTATGAGAAATATCTTCACAAAGATGAAAATGACACCCTGAAAGAGGTTATGGCCGGGGTTTCAACAGAGTTTTTTGCCAATGAATTCTACAATATGAGATATCATAACCCGGTAAGGAACCAATATGAGATTCTGCCATTTGTTGGAGTATTTCATAATTTCCATGAAAGCAATTATGAATTTGACATCGCTTATTATACTTATGTTGACGAGGAGGAGGTTTATGTAGTGCGATTTAAGCCGAAGGCAGAATATAACTACCTGCATATCAATGTAAAAGGTGAGATCTTCATCCGGGTCAGGGACCATGGCATATTGAAATTTCATTATTCTTTCTATGTCCGGGATTTTACAAAGGACAGAAAAGTATATGAACTGAATATGGAATACAGGGATTACGAGGATAAATTGTTTCTGAAATATATTTCTTATGTCAATTTTTTTAAAATTTATCTTGGCTATGAAATCGGGGAAATCAGCAAATACAGGGAATTTTTCGTGACGGACATTCATTATCCTGATTTTGAAGCCATTACTAAAGAGGAAAGTATTGACAGCACCATTCCTTTGCATCAATTAGGTATAGATGAAGATCCGGATTTCTGGAATAATTATAATTTAATTCTTCAACGAACGCCTGTGATAGATTAAATTTACAGGGTTTTAGTTTACCTCAACATATTACCGCCTGCAAACTGTTAATAGTTTCCTGCGGCAAGGCAATTTATTTACAGTGATTAAGAATTTTAAAAGCAGCCTGAAACTGCAAGTCAGAAAAAATGAGCAGTGATATACATCCCGGGAAAAGTTATCCTCTAGGCGCTCAAGCCTATGATCATGGCGTAAATTTCTCGGTTTTTACCAGAAATGCAGCATATATTGAACTATTGCTATTTGACCATGTTGATCAGGCGGAACCGACCCGGGTCATCAGATTGGATCCGGATCTGCACAGGACATTTTATTACTGGCATGTTTTTGTAGAAGGACTTTTACCCGGACAGATTTATGCATTCCGTGTCTATTCTTCAAAATCAACGGAAATATGGAATCAGTTCGATTCAAGAAAGATATTGTCCGATCCGTACGCAAAGGCCATAGTGAGTCCGAAAAACTATTCGAGGCAGGCTGCCATTGATCCGGGTGACAATTGTGCACAGGCGATGAAAGGCGTGGTTACCCCACAGGACAATTATGATTGGGAAGGGGATGAACCACTGAATATCCCGTATTCGGAATCTATCATCTATGAACTGCATGTTAAAGGTTTTACCAAACATGAATCCTCCGGTGTAACACCCGAAAAACGGGGAACCTATGCAGGGCTAGTTGAGAAAATCCCGTATCTGAAACAACTCGGAATTACGGCTGTGGAATTAATGCCTGTATACCAGTTCGATGAGCAGGATGCCCAGGGAGATCTGACCAACTACTGGGGTTATTCCCCCATAAATTTCTTTTCTGTTCATAATGGCTACGGATATGAAAAGGATCCCCTGAAATTAATCCATGAATTCAAGGACATGGTTAAGGCCTTCCACAAGGCCGGTATTGAGGTTATATTGGATGTAGTCTTTAACCATACCGCAGAAGCTGGAAAAAACGGACCTGTATTTAACCTGAAGGGCTTTGGTAATGATTCTTATTACTTATTAAAGTCGAACGGAGAATACAGGGATTACACCGGATGCGGAAATACGCTCAATGCAAATCATTCCATCCTTAGGCGGATGATCAGGCATAGCCTTCGATATTGGGCGGAAGAGATGCATATTGACGGCTTCAGGTTTGACCTTGCCTCGGTATTATCCCGGGATGAATATGGTGTACCGCTGAAAAATCCTCCGGTTCTATGGGAGATTGAATCAGTCCCCTCACTGGCACATGTTAAATTGATTGCAGAAGCATGGGATGCCGGAGGATTATATCAGGTTGGTTCTTTCATAGGAGAGAAATGGGCAGAATGGAACGGACAATACCGTGACGATGTACGAAAATTTGTAAAAGGGGAAAAAGGAATTGTTAAAAAACTTGCATCCAGGATCCTTGGCAGTCCTGATATCTATCCTGATCCTGACAGGGAACCCAACCGAAGCATTAATTTTATCACCTGCCATGATGGATTTACAATGAATGACCTCGTATCATACAATGAAAAGCATAACGATGCCAACCTCGAGGATGGTAAGGATGGTTCTTCATTTAATGATAGCTGGAATTGTGGGGTTGAAGGCCTCACGGAAAATCAGGATATTGAATCCTTGCGCTTAAAACAAATTAAAAATTTCTTTACGATTCTTTTCATATCCCAGGGAACTCCGATGCTGTCCATGGGTGATGAGATCAGGCGGACACAATTAGGAAACAACAATGCCTATTGCCAGGATAATAAAATCAGCTGGATGGACTGGAACCTGCTGGTACCCAATAGTGACCTTCATGCTTTTGTAAGAAACCTGATCGCGTTTGTCAAAGAAAAGGAAATTTTTAAACTTGAAAAAATACTGACTACCAAGAAGGTTATTGGTGAACCTCATATGATGTGGCATGGAACCAAACCATACCATCCTGACTGGCAGGATTATTCCAGGAGTCTTGCTTTCAGCCTGACATATCCTGACTATAATGAATTTCTGTATGTAATAATGAACTCCTATTGGAAAGATCTCACTTTTGAATTGCCAAAACTCAAGGAATCAAGGAAATGGTTTCCCCTCATCGACACACAGAAATCCTATCCTCTGGATTTCTCAGACCTCAAAAGTCCACAGGGATTAAAGAAAAACCTGTATAAGGCAGCGCCAAGATCAGTTGTTGTTTTCTGGGGAAAATAATAAAGCATTATTTCATTTCTATTTTATTTTAGCCATAAAAAATGCATTTGTCGCATTATTCAATTTATTTAAATTTAATTTTAGCAAATAGACATTAAATAATTATAAATTTTGCAATTGGTTAAATTGCGATTGAAGGATTTTATTCGGATAATTGCGAATTACAGCTTAAAGCGTTGAGTATTAATTTAGGAATATAAATATTTTTTGATTATTTTGCACTATAAACAGAACTGGATTCATTGATAATGAATAAAGAGCAGATTGGTCAGGATGAGAACATGACATGGTACAAAGATGCCATCATATATGAATTGCATATCAAGGCTTTCAGTGACAGCAACCATGACGGGATCGGAGATTTCCAGGGCTTGATTGACAAACTGGATTACCTCGAAGAGCTAGGCGTTACTTTAATATGGCTTCTTCCCTTCTACCCTTCCCCCCTACGCGATGACGGATATGATATTGCTGATTATTACAACATCAATCCTTCATATGGTACTATAAAAGATTTTAAAAGACTGGTTAAGGAAGTACACAAGCGTGGGATGAAAATACTTACTGAGCTTGTATTGAACCATACATCAGATGAGCATGAATGGTTCAAAAGGGCGAAGAGATCTAAACCTGGTTCAGTTTACAGAGACTATTATGTCTGGTCGGATACACCGGATAAATACAACGATACACGGATCATATTTACCGATTATGAGACTTCAAATTGGACTTGGGATAAGGAGGCCAAAGCTTATTTCTGGCATCGTTTTTTCTCTCATCAGCCGGATCTGAATTTTGACAATCCTAAAGTACAGCAGGAAGTCTTTAAGATCCTGGACTTCTGGCTCAAAATGGGTGTGGATGGATTCAGGTTGGATGCGATACCTTATTTATTCGAAGAAGAGGGTACGAACAACGAGAACCTGCCAAAAACGCATGAATTTCTTAAAAGATTACGAAAGTTCGTAGATGAAAAATACGAAAATAAGCTCTTCCTGGCTGAAGCAAATATGTGGCCTGAGGATTCCGCTTCCTATTTTGGCGATGGGGATGAATGCCACATGAATTACCATTTCCCTTTGATGCCCAGGATGTTCATGGCAGTAAACATGGAAGACAGGTATCCCATCATAGAGATTATGGATCAGACTCCAAAGATCCCTGAAAATTGCCAGTGGGCTACCTTTCTTCGAAATCATGACGAATTGACCCTTGAAATGGTGACCGATGAAGAGCGGGATTTCATGTATAAGGTATATACCAAAGACCCACTCGCCAGAATAAACCTCGGAATTCGCAAACGGCTTGCCACCCTGGTCGAAAATGACCGCAATAAGATTGAATTACTGAATATCCTGTTATTTTCTCTTCCCGGCACCCCGGTGATATATTATGGTGACGAGATCGGTATGGGAGACAACCATTATCTCGGGGACAGGGATGGTGTAAGAACCCCGATGCAATGGGATCCCGGACGAAATGCTGGATTTTCAGATGCCAATCCGCAGCAGCTTTACCTCCCGGTGATTATAGATCCTGAATACAAATACGAAAATATCAACGTAGAGAACCAGCAGAAGAACACCAATTCCCTACTCTGGTGGATGAAGAATGTTATCCGGATGCGCAAAAGGTATAAATCATTCGGACGTGGTGATACTAAATTCCTGGAACCCCTGAACAGGAAAGTCCTGGCCTTTTCACGGCGGTATGAAGATGAAAAGATCCTGGTGGTGGTGAATCTATCCAGGTTTTCTCAAGCAGTTGAATTGGACCTATCTGAATGTGAGGGCTATTCGCCAATAGAATTATTCAGCAGAAATAAATTCCCGGTCATTAAGAAGCAACCTTATATGATCACCCTGGGGCCTCATGGTTATTATTGGTTTGAAATATCAAAAGAACAGGAAATTCCATTTGATGAAGCACCTATTGACCTTTCCATTCTGCTGGAGGTTAAAAAATGGGATGACCTCTTTGTGAACAAGAAAAGAGATGTATTGGAAAGCAGAATATTCCCCTCCTATATAACGAAACGAAGGTGGTTCAGTGGAAACAAAAAGGGAATTGAATCCATCAAAATTCATCAGAATATAACCATATCCAATTCCAGGAAGTATAACCTGTTGTTGCTGGAAGTGAAATATTTCCAGGGAATCCCAGAGCTATATTTATTGCCCGTAGGATTTGCCTCAGATAAAACAGAACAGGAAATCCTCGAAGAATTTCCTAAAAGTATCATATGTCGGGTTAAAATCGGAGAGAAATCCGGTATTCTATTCGACTCGGTCTATAGCAGCGAATTTCGTAAATACCTGTTTGGGAACCTGATAAAAGGAAAGAAAATAGCCATAAATGGTTCTAAAATAGAAACATTCCCAACATCGAAGTTGAAAACCATCGGCAAAGATCCGGAAGTGGTCAACAACTCAAAAATGATCGATTCGGATGAAAGTCATTCTGTCATTGTTTATGGTAATAAAGTCGTTTTGAAGATTTACAGGCACATCCATTATAGTTCAATCCGGGACGTAGAAATATCAAGATTCTTATCTGAGACCATAAAATTTAAGAATGTACCTGAATATTATGGAGATATAGAGTTTAAGAGGCCTAAAGCCTTCCCGGCTACACTGGGAATCTGCCAGGAGTATATTGGAATGGCCGTCACGGGTAAAGAATACCTCGCGGATAGTTTTAAAATGTATTATGAAAAGATGACTGCTTTTGGGCCAAAAGGCAGGCTGCCGAAACTAAAAGGGTCCCTATCCAATCCGGCCTCTTTTTATGACCTGACCCTGGAAGGGCAGAAATTATTGGGTGGAGCTTACCTTGAGCATGTCATTCTTCTTGGCCAGCGTACTGCCGACATGCATATTGCCCTTGCTTCTGCTCAGGATAAGGAGGATTTCAAATACGAAGATTTCTCACTGCATTATCAAAAGAGTCTTTATTCCGGGTTTAAAACGCTTATCCGAACCACATCCAAGCTGCTGAATTCCAGTATGGATAAACTTTCAGATGAAAATAAAAAATATGCCCGGGAGTATTTTAAATATACCGACCTGTTAGAAAAAAGCTTCAGCAAAATAACAAATGAAAAAATGGACCTGAAAAAGATCAGGATCCACGGGCACTATCACTTGTCAAGGGTATTATTTACCGGGAATGATTTTGAGATCATTGGATTTGAAGGAGACCTCTCCTTTTCCTTCCATGAGAAAAAGGTGAAAAAGTCACCCCTGCGAGACCTTGCTACGATGATCTATTCTATTCACAGGGTGGCGCAACTAACCAGTATCAACAACGAATATGATATGAAATACCCCATTCGCTGGTTCCATTACATCAGTGGATTCCTGGTTAATTCTTATATAGGACATGCAAAAGGTGAACCATTTATGCCTACGAACAGGGAAGATTTCAACATATTACTGGAAACATACCTTCTTGAAAGATGTCTGACCGAGTTAAGGTACGAACTCGACAGGAAGCCTTCCAATATAAGGATTCCTATAAGATTGATCCGCTATGTATGCGATCAATACACAAAATAGGTAATTATCTTTTGAAAAGATCATCCTGCCCCCTAGTGTATTCGTGATTTATTACAAATGCCCCGGGGACCATAATGATTAAATTATTCAAAATACTATATACCTCAGATGAAGTTTTAAATGCACGGGGCTGGTAAAAAAGATAAAAAAATCCCGCCGAAGCGGGATCTATAGAATTAATCTAAAAAAATGTATTTTAATCTAAAATTAGACAAAAAAATATCTAGCAGATCTTCGCCATCAGTTCATCACGCTCCTTCTGAAGCTTTTCCATATCATCGAAATGGTGAAGCTGTTTTGCTTCCTCGATCTTGTGTTCCAGCTCGACGATTTCTAATGCTCTTTTTGCACTCTCAACATCCACTGCATTCTTATAAGGCGATTCAATCTCACATTTCTCTAGATACTTCATCGCCTTAGCCAGGTATTCCATTGATTTTTTCATTGTAAAATCTTTTAATCTAAAAATCAGGATAAAGAAATAAAAAATCTAATTGATAATTTATGACTTTTATCAGGTTTAAAATAGGATTGTGAAATATCATGTGATAAATTGATGAAGAACAAAGAAAATATCAGAATTTCCTCAGATTCGCTCATTAATTTTACGATTATTATTGGATACCAGACCTTTAATTATGAAATTATTACTTGTTGAAGATAATCTGGAACTTGCTAAAAACATTATTACCTATCTGAAAACGGAAGGGAATATATGTGAGCATGCTTCAACATTCTATGAAGCAACAGATAAGGTTGTGGTCTATGACTATGATGTGATCATGCTGGACATTATGCTTCCTGACGGGAATGGCCTGAATGTTCTGAGGGAGCTGAGGGAGCATCAATCAGAGGCTGGCGTACTTATCATTTCCGCAAGAGATTCCCTGGAGGATAAAATAGAAGGGCTCGACCTGGGGGCAGATGATTATATCACCAAACCATTTGACCTTTCTGAATTGAATGCGCGGATCAAAGCCATTTACCGTCGGAAAAACTTCAGCAGCAACAAGGAAATATCTTTTAATGAGATTAAAATAAATATCGATTCAACGGATGTATTTATAAATGAAGATCCAATAAACCTAACCCAGAAAGAATATGAACTCCTGATCTATTTCCTCTCCAACAAGAACCGGGTAATTACCAAACAGTCGATTGCGGAACATTTATGGGGTGACCAGGCGGACATGTTCGATTCCTTTGATTTTGTCTATCAACATATCAAAAACCTCAGGAAGAAGATGATACAGGCAGGATCAAGGGATTACCTGGATACGGTATATGGTTTAGGATACAAGTTCAATACAAAGAAGTCATGAAATTTTTACTGAGAGCAACCCTCATTTATCTTTTGATCACGCTGATCGTTTTTGGTGCCGGAGGGATCATAACGTACAATATATTCATCGATGCCATTCAGCTGGAAACTGACAGGTACCTGATTGAACGTTACCGTGATATCAGCAACTATATTAAAGAAGATCCCGGATTTTCCGCAATAAGTGATAGTAAAATTATGATAATCCCTGTCGGAGCTTTACCAGAAAGGCCGGAAGGAAGGCGAGGGAGGTTTCAATTCACCGACACACTTGTCTGGCATCAGGGATTAAAAAGGATGGAGAATAACCGGAAACTGACATCTTATATTAAAACAGATGGTGGCAATTACAAGATCGAGATCCATGATGTGATCGTGGAAAGGGATGATATATTCCAGAGTGTTTTTGACTCTCAAACCTGGCTTTTTGTCATTCTCGGTGTTGTGATGGTGATCAGCAGTTTCCTGATATCAACCTGGATGTTCAGGCCTTTTAACCTGACACTGGATAAAATTAAGAATTTCAATATTAAATCCATGCAACCGACTTCACTGGGGAAATCAGGTATAAAAGAATTTGATATCCTGAATGGATTTATAAACCAGATGACCGAAAAAGTCAGTTCAGATTATAAAAATCTAAAGGAGTTTACTGAAAACGCATCTCATGAGTTGCAGACACCGCTAGCTATCACCAAAGGTAAACTGGAGTTGCTGCTTCAACAGGAGAACCTCACCCAGGAACAGATTGACCTGATCGAATCTTCCTATGCCTCAATAACACATATGTCTAAGTTAAATAGATCATTGACACTGCTATCCAAGATTGAAAATGAAGAATTCTCCAATACAGGTCCCATTAATTTGTCAACAGAGCTCAATAAAGCACTTGATGATTTCAATGATCTTATTGAATTGAAGAACCTGGACCTTGAATGTGAAATAAAGGAAGAGTTGATCATTAAAAATGACAAAACCCTGATAAAAATACTGTTAAACAATATACTTCAAAATGCTATCAGGCATAATAAAGAAGGCGGGAAGATAACTGTAGAACTTTCTGAAAATACATTGATGGTTAAGAATACAGGGGAAACTCTGGATATCCCGGGTGAGCAGCTATTTGAAAGATTTAAAAAGGGTGTTCAATCGGAAAAGAATTCCGGCCTTGGTCTTTCAATAGTCCATAAGATCTGTGAAGTCAGCCAGTATAACATAACCTATGACATTGATGGTGAATGGCATAAGGTTACCATTACTTTTTAAAAAACAAAAGCTTAAAGGCATCTCTTCCTGATTTCATGATCTAAGACAAGTCTTTATGCCTTTAAGCTTTTTTAAGGAATTATAATTTTAATTATTCCTCTAATGCGGCTACTCCTGGTAAAGTTTTACCTTCCATATATTCCAGTAAAGCACCCCCGCCAGTAGCCACGTGAGATACTTTATCGCCATATCCCAGGTTATTGATAGCAGAAGCCGAATCTCCGCCTCCAATCAGTGAAAATCCCCCCTTCTCGGTAGCCTTTACAACAGCCTCTGCAACCTGTATAGTACCATTGGCAAAATTCGGGAATTCGAATACCCCCATGGGACCATTCCATAAAATGGCTTTTGAGTTCTCAATTACTTCTGAAAAAAGTTTAATTGTTTCGGGCCCTATGTCCAGCCCCATCCATCCATCAGGAATACTTCCGGCCTCAACAGTTTTTCTGTTTGCATCATTGTTGAAATCATCAGCGATTACGGTATCAACAGGCAGGATTAACTTTACACCCTTGGCTTCAGCCTTTTCAAGCAAGGCCTTGCAAAGATCCACTTTGTCGGCTTCCAGGAGTGAATTGCCCACGGTCCCACCCTTGGCTACAGCAAAAGTATAAGACATTCCGCCACCAATAATGAGGTTGTCTACTTTTTCAAGCATTTGCTCAATAAGCAATATCTTATCAGATACTTTTGCCCCACCCATAATCGCTGTAAAGGGCCGTTCCGGATTCTTCAGAACCTTATCGGCATTCACCAGTTCCGCCTGGATCAAATATCCACAGATCTTGTCTTCAAAAAAATCAGCAACAATTGCAGTTGAAGCATGTGCCCTGTGTGCTGTTCCAAAAGCATCATTTACGTACACATCCCCATGCCTGGATAGTTCCTCGGAGAATTCCCGGTCTCCCTTGGTCTCCTCCTTATAAAATCTCAGATTCTCAAGCAATAGAATTTCCCCTGGGTTCAGATCGGAACTAAGAGCGAAAGCCTCCTCTCCTATACAATCGTCGGCAAACTTCACATCTGTACCAAATTTCTCCGAAAGGTTTTTGACCAGATGTTTCAGGGAGAATTTTTCCTCAGGTCCCTCTTTTGGTCTTCCAAGATGGGACATCAGAACGACAGAACCGCCATCTTTCAGAATCTTGGATATTGTAGGTACCGCGGCCTTTATCCTGGTCTCATCGGTTATCTCAAATTTCTCGTTTAGTGGAACATTAAAATCTACACGGATCAATGCGCGTTTACCTGAAAAATCATAGGTATCAACTGTTTTCATAGGATTTTTATTGGTATAAAATTAAAAATAGATTTGACAATATTACAGCTCGTAAAGTTAGCCAATATGGCGTCCTTAAACAAAGAATAAAAACAATTTGAAAACTTGGAATAGATTAAATTGAAAGCCTGAATTAGTGCTAAAGTGAACCAGGGATAAATTCGATGCCGGCATCCGATAATGGTATGCTCAAATGGTCAATTCCCAGGTGAATACCTTATGGAGACAGCAGCTGCCCGGCGCAAACGGTCATTGATCGCACGACCTAATCCCTTTTCAGGCAGGGATTCCGCCACGACGTACTTTACATCCATTTCATCCATTTTCCGTAAGGCTGAGAACAGGTTTTTTGCCGCTTCAATTAGATCTCCGTTCCTGGATAAAATGATCTGGTTCTTTTCAGGTACCGAAGGATCAAGCGCTTTAAATCGGATCAACCCGATCTCCCCGGGATCGGTGGTGGCATCCACAACAGAATTATCCTTAAGTTTCACTTTCTTAAATGGTGCATAGTGACTCTCCAACAGACCCGGAGCTTCTGGCCGTGATGAGGAATGAAGCTTTACGCCAACCTTCCCGATAATAGATGCGATGTCTTCTACCGGTATTCCTCCCAATCTGAATATTTCAGGTTCCTTATCAATAAATCCAACAATGGTAGATTCTATGCCAACATCGCAATCTCCACCATCAAGAATATAAGGAATTTTATCACCCAATTGATCATTTACATGCTTCACACTCGTGGGGCTGACATATCCGAAAGGATTGGCACTGGGTGCCGCCAATGGAAAACCGAGGCTATGGAGCAAGTCCAGGGTGAGTGGATGATCAGGTATCCTTATGGCAACAGTACTTAGCCCGGAAGTCACCATATCGGGAATTATTGCTTTCTTCTTTAAAAGAATGGTCAGTGGCCCGGGCCATAACCTGGCCGCCAGTTCTTTGGCTTTTTCAGGAAAATTCAAAACCATATTTTCCGCCTGTTCTATGGAGTCAACATGCACGATCAGGGGATCAAAGGAAGGCCTGTTCTTCACTTCGAATATTTTGACGACTGCTTCTTCACTGAATGCATTGGCGGCCAGACCATAGACGGTTTCCGTTGGTATGGCTACCAAACCATCCTGCTGTAGGATACTTCTCGCCTTTTGTATGTCCTTTCCGGTTTCGGCCATGTAAATTCCTAAATATCAGGATGCAAAACTAATCATAGATATTTTTATATGCTTTTAAAGTACAGTCATAAATGAAATTATTC
>CBDUBA010000004.1:0-111152 GCA_965365275.1 uncultured Cyclobacteriaceae bacterium
AGGTCAGCGCCGGCGCGCTTGATGGACGTCAGGATCTCCATCGCCACCTTCTGCTCATCGATCCACCCCAGCTTTGCAGCAGCTTTCACCATGGAAAATTCACCACTTACATTGTATGCCGCTACCGGTAAATTAATTTGTGTTTTGACCTTGTGTATAATATCAAGGTATGAGAGGGCTGGCTTCACCATAATGATATCTGCACCTTCATTAACGTCCAGTTCAACTTCGTACATGGCCTCGCGGCTATTCGCAGGATCCATCTGGTAAGCCCTTCTGTCACCAAACTGGGGTGTCGACTCGGCAGCTTCCCTGAAAGGTCCATAGAATCCCGAGGCATACTTCGCCGCATAACTCATGATCGGGATATTTTCAAAGTTATTATCATCCAGTCCTTTTCTGATCGCGCCAACCATGCCATCCATCATCCCTGATGGGGCGACCATATCTGCACCCGCCTTCGCATGGGTAACAACCTGGTCCGACAACATCTGCAGCGTAGTATCATTATCGACATGACCATCAACAATAGCACCACAGTGACCGTGATCTGTATATTCACAAAAGCAAACATCTGTTATCACGTACATTTCAGGAACAGCCTCTTTAACAGCCATTACAGCCCTTTGAATAACGCCACTTTCATTAACCGCGTCACTTCCAGTTGCATCCTTATGATCCGGGATACCAAATAAAATAATAGATTGTATACCCAGTTTTCGTACTTCGCGCACTTCTTTAATAAGGAGATCAATAGATAATTGATCATTACCCGGCATGGAACTGATCGGATTTTTAATATTTTTACCTTCAACAACAAATAAAGGTAAGATCAGGTCATTAACTGACAGATTGGTTTCTCTTACCAGATCCCTTATGGCATCGTTTCTTCGAAGTCTCCTTGGTCTATAATAAGGTGTATACATGATTTTAAAAAATTAAACGGTTCTTGAAAATTGTGGTTTATCCTTTTCTTTCTTCATTAAATGATAATCGAATTTCATGGCAATGTTTCTTATCAGGAGCCTTCCTGAATTAGTAACACTTATCTGGTCATCTTTCAATTCGACCAGGCCATCCTGTTGCAGGGCGCCAAGATGATCAAGTGCCTCGCTGAAGTAGGTGTCAAAGTTTATATTGAACTTCTTTTCTACCCGCTCCTTATTAAGCCTGAAATTACACATCAGGTCGGTAATGACCTCTCTTCTGATAATATCATCCTGTGTTAAAATGATACCACGGAATATGGGCAGCTTATCCTGGTCAATCAGATCATAATATTCTTTGAGTGTTTTAACATTCTGCATGTAGGTATCCGAAAGCATAGCAATGCTGGTTATACCCAATGCAAAGAGGTTGATGCCTGCATGTGTGGAGTAGCCCTGAAAATTTCGATACAAAGTCCCGTTTTCCATGGCTACGGTCAACTCATCATCCGGCTTTGCAAAGTGGTCCATCCCAATGTATGTATATCCGGCATCTGACAATTTATCGATGCTGAGTTTCAGTAACTGCAGCTTTTCTTCCCTGGGCGGGATCCACTCTTCCTTGATCAGCTTCTGATGTTTGATCATCCTCGGCAAATGGGCATAGTTAAAAACAGCAAAGCGGTCAGGATCCATGGATAATACCATATCGATTGTTTTTGAGAAAGTATTCACTTTCTGGAAAGGCAGGCCATACATAAGATCCAGGTTTATACTTTTAAACCCCAGTTCCCTTGACCAGTCCACCGTCTGACGGGTTATGTCTTCAGGCTGGATACGGTTAACGGTTTTCTGGACTTCCGGATCAAAATCCTGGACACCCATACTACAGCGGTTAAAGCCCATATCCCTCAAAGCCTTCATGTGGTCAAATGTTAACTCCCTGGGATCGATCTCGACGCCTACTTCTGCTTCTTCCCTAAAATCAAAATGATCATGAATGATCTGTCCAAGTCGACGGATCTGTTTAGGAGTCAGGTGTGTTGGCGTTCCACCACCCCAATGTAATTGTATGACCTTTCTGTCAGGATCAATATGTTGTTTTAAAAGCTTTATCTCTTTCTCTATATAATCTATATACCTGTCAATTTTATCGAAATTACGGGTTACCATCATATTGCAACCGCAAAAATAGCACAGTGTATCACAAAAGGGAAGATGGAAATACAGGGATAGGTCCCTGTTCTCAATGGTTTCGTTATCCTTTTCGATATGCTGGATATATTCCTTATATCCTATATTTTCATGGAAATAGGGGGCTGTAGGATAACTCGTATACCTGGGACCTGGCTGATCATATTTTTTGAGCAGGTCCAGGTTTACCGATATTTTATCTTGAAATTTCATAGTTTTTTCACAATTAATAGTCCTTACTCACGCATTATGTGTGCAGATCAGTACTTATCTCCCTGACGGCATCTACCAGATAATATACATTATCCACCGGTATGTCAGGCAGAATACCGTGTCCCAGGTTAAACACATGCCCGCTTTCACCTCCAAATACATTAAGAACTCTTTCCACTTCTTTTCTTATGATGTCATGGCTTCCATATAGTGTTGTGGGATCAAGGTTGCCCTGTAGTGCGAATTTATGTCCCAAAAGTTTTTTGGCTTCCTGAAGATCAGTCATCCAGTCAATTCCGATCATAGAAGCTTCGCTATCCGCCAGTTGTTTTGCCAGTTCGATGCCCCCTTTACTGAATAAAGTTACAGGAACATCATATTTTTTCAATTCAGCAGCTATCTTCTTCATATAGTGTGCTGAAAATGGTTCGTATAAATGGACCGGTAATATCCCACCCCAGGTGTCGAAGAGCTGAACAGCCTGAACACCAGACTCTATCTGCATGGCCAGATAACGACTGACCGCCTCTGTAAGGATTTCCAGCAGGGTACTCAGCCTTTCGGGTTCATGATATAGCATTTTCTTTATATACTTAAAATTACGTGTTGGCTTTCCTTCGATCATATAGGTCGCCAATGTAAAGGGAGACCCGCTGAAACCAATCAAAGGAGTTTTCCCATTCAGTTCGGATGTGATCATTTTTATCGCATCGCCAACATAGGAGAGCCTTGCCTCGATGCCCTGCAGGTTCAAGGTCTGAATTTGTTTATCCTCAAGAATTTGCGGAGATAATTTCGGGCCATGGTTTTCCAGAAATTCGAGGTTCTGACCCAGTGCTTCGGGAATTACAAGAATATCCGAGAACAATATGGCTGCATCAAATCCAAAACGCCGGATGGGTTGTAGTGTGACTTCGGTAGCTAACTCGGGGGTTTTACATACCGTAATGAAATCATGTTTTCTTCTGACCTCCATGTATTCAGGTAAATACCGACCCGCTTGACGCATGATCCATACAGGTGTCCGCTTTACCGGTTCTTTCTTAATCGATTGTATATAAAGAAATTGTTCTTGCACTTTTACCATTTATTATCTCTTCAAAATTTAATTTAAACCCTAAAATATTGTTCAGGCATTTAATTATTGCTGAATGCATCCAGCAAAGATTTTGCCCCTCTATCCAGTAATTTTTCAGCCAGGATCCTGCCTGCATTTTCGGCTTTATGAACTTCTGATCTTATCTTTTCATGCAGGATGCTTGTTCCATCCTCGCTGCCTACAAAGCCACTGATTTCCAGGTCATTTCCGGAAACCCGAGCATTAGCTCCTACCGGAAACTGGCAGCCACTATCCAAAGTGGCCAGCAGCGCCCTTTCTGCTGTAACAGCATGATATGTATCCTGGTGGTTCAGGACCTGGACGATTTCCCGAACAAGCTTATCTTCCTTCCGGACCTGTATTCCAATAGCCCCTTGTCCCACCGCAGGGATCATTTCATCCGTTTTGAATTCATAATATAATACCTGATCAAGTTCTAACCTTAAAATGGCGGCTTTAGCCATAATAATGGCATCGATACCGGAATCCTTTAGTTTTCGTAGCCGGGTATCAATATTGCCCCTGAGATCAGATATGATCAGATCAGGACGCAGGCTCAGTAATTGTGATTTCCTGCGGATACTTCCCGTGGCCACTTTAGCATGCTGCGGAAGTTGCTGCAAAGTTATCCCATTTTCAGTGATCAAAACATCCTGCACATAACCTCTTTCCGGTACAGCTCCCAGGATAAGTCCTTCCGGCATTTTTGAGGGCAGGTCCTTTAATGAATGAACTGCGATATCTATCGTATTGTTCAGAAGGGCCTTTTCTATCTCCTTAGTAAAAATACCCTGTCCACCTATCTGAGATAAGGAAGATTTCTGATCCAGATCACCTTCAGTTTTTATGATTACCTGTTCAAAATGTATTCCCGGATGATTTTTCTCCAATGTTTCTCGTACAAAAGTAGCCTGCCATAATGCCAGATTGCTTCCCCTGGTTCCAACGCGGATCGTACCCATAGTGCTAATTATTCTTTATCAATTTCATACAGATTATAGATCAACTCAATATGCTGTTTATATTTTTCAGGATCACCTGCATTTTTTTTCAATGATTTCATATGCTGGCGCACCAGTTTGTTGATTATATTCTGTGTGTAGTTTTCAATTTCTTTCTGGTATCCATTTTCCGGAAACTGTTTCCGGATGCGGGACATTTCGTTATTACTCAAGGTCTCCAGATGACTTTTTAATTTGCTTACGACCGAGGCCATGGTATTCGTATTGATCCATTTCTGGAACTCAACCATAAACTCATCAATAATCTTATTGGCGCTGGGTATTTCCATGCGACGCTTTTCCAGGTTTTTCTCGACGATACCATTCAGATCATCCAGGTTATACAGGTATACATTATTGAGGCTTTCGATCTTCGGGTCGATGTCTCTTGGTATGGCCAGGTCGATCAGGAAAATGGATTCGTAATACTTTTTCCTTGTAATGTCTGCCATCATCGATCTGGTGATCACATAATCATCACTGGATGTTGCAGAGATTACGATATCAGCTTCCACGAGTGCCGTGTCAAGATCTTCCAGGGTATAGGATACGCCACCAAACTTCTCAGCCAGTTCCTGTGCCTTACTCAAGGTCCGGTTGGCTACGTTGATCGCTTTTACATTATTCTCAAGAAAATGTACAGCTGCAAGTTCTGCTGTCTTACCAGCACCCACTAAAAGTATTCGTTTATCAGCCAGGTCACTGAATATTTTCCTAGCCAGTTCTACCCCGGCAAAACTGACAGAAACTGTGCCATCGGAGAGGAAAGTTTCATTTCGGACCCTCTTCTTGACCTGCATTCCAAAATTATACAGCTTATTCAGGACTGCATCGGTTGCATCGAGGTGGTGCGCGAAATTATAACAATCTTTAACCTGGCCGGTAATTTGCATTTCTCCTACAATCTGGGAATCGATGCCACAAATTACATTGAAGAAGTGCCTTGCAGCCTCCATCCCAAATTTTTCGTATGTGATGTTCTGATCATTATAATAGGGGCACTGCTTATAAGTTACCAGCAATTGCCGGATGGCTGGTAAGATAATGTCTATATGCTCGGCACTTATATAAAATTCGGTTCTGTTGCAGGTTGAAAGGATCAGGATCCCATCTACTTCAATGTTGTTAACCTTAAAATCATGAGTTACCTGGTGTATTATATTCTTCTGTTCCTCTTCGTTCAGAGATACCAGTTCCCTTATCTCTACGGAAGCTGTTTTATGAGATATCCCTAAAACCCCAAGTGCAATATCGTTATTCAGCATATCCTCCATCCTTAATTGAACTCATGAAACGTTTCGGCCAGATTCGCAATCAAAAAGCCCCCAACCACTAAAATAAAATATCCTGCTATGGATAAATAGGCCATTTTTTTCCCATGTAATCTCAGGAACTGAGCAATTATGTATCCAATAAGATATAAAGCCCAGGCTATATCGGCTGCAATAACTTTAACATCTTTTGGCCAGAACTCACCCATAATAGCTTCTGCCTGAACATGACCCATCAATAATCCTATACCCAGTAAAACGATTCCCATGAACGCTGACTGGATACTCATTTTTTCAAGGTAATTAAGCGCAGGTAATTGCGTAAATAGTTTTCCCAGATTTCTTTTCTTCAGGTTATGATTCTGTATAATATACATAATGGCATACAATGCTGATAAAGACATGGCTGTATATCCCATTATGGTGAAAGCAGCATGAATTGCGAACGTGGGACTTGAGAGCAGTTCATTGGTTTCAGGTTCCCACGACAGGTTGAAGGTCGAGACCACTTCCAGAATGAAAGCAAAGAACAGAACGAAGATGCCCGAACCCCGGTTTTTTAATCTTAATTCAATGATCATGTACACAAACAGGATTGAAAAACCAAGAAAACTGAGCGCATCGTGAACCGTTGAAAAAGGTATTGTCTTTAATACGGCATGTCTTAAGCCAATCTCAAAACCATGGATGATCAGTAATATTCCCAGGATCAGGGTGGTTTTATTGATCCAGCTTTTCTTTTTACCTGTAAAAAGGACATAGTATACATAGATTACGCCGAGATACAGCAGTGGCAATATATAACTAATAAACTGACTTATTTCCTTCATTATTCAGGACTTTTAGACACGCTTGATCTTAATTTCAAATCCATTAAAAAACCCTTAAAGATACAAGTTTTCGATTAAACGACCTATTTTAATTTTCATATAAATATTTGGCAATCACATAGTTATCGGTCTTTGTTCATTTATTTTATAATGATCTATTAATCATCATCTGATAACTCTCCCTTCACCTCGAGCTGGTTCTTGAGATTAATATCATTTACTACTGCCAGGACACTGATTACAGAAATTGCACCTATCATATAGTAAACAAATGATGGAACCGGAACCGGATCCCCCTGGGCATAGGAATGTAAACCGGAAAGGTAATAGTTCACACCGAAATATGTCATTAAAACAGCTCCAAAACCAATATGCGCCATAAAATTTATTGAAAACAAATTTCTCATTCCAGGGATCAGTCGCATATGAAGAATAAATGTATATACAATAATTGTTACGAGAGACCAGGTTTCTTTCGGGTCCCAGCCCCAGTACCTGCCCCAGGATTCATTCGCCCAGATACCACCCAGGAAATTTCCTATTACGAGTAATATGAGTCCAACCATAAGTGACATTTCAATAATTATTGTAAGTTCTTTCAAGGTCAGATTGATCCGTTCATGATTTGATTTTTTACGGAATATCATAATGCTAAGATTCAGTATACCCAACATAGATGATAATCCGAAAAAGCCATAACTGGCCGTAATGGTGGCAACATGAATGGTCAGCCAATAAGATTTAAGAACCGGTACCAGGTTCGTGATCTCCGGATTCAGCCAGCTCATGTGGGCAGTTAGGAGCGTAATGCCTGCCAGGATTGTTGTGACCGATAAAGTGATCTGCGAATTCTTATAGAAGATGAACCCGGCAAGCATGGTTGCCCAGGCTATGTAGATCATGGATTCGTACCCGTTGCTCCATGGTGCATGGCCGGAGATATACCATCTTAATCCAAGTCCTAAAGTCTGAATTACAAAAGCCACCAGTAGGATAATATACAGGAATTTGATCAATTTCTTGAACTCCAGCCTTGGTACAAACAACTGCAGAAGGAATAATCCTAGCAGAATTATTCCAATCATCATATAAACCGGGAACAAATTTTTGAATATGTTGTACTTATTGTACAGGATCTCCATACGGATTTTTGTATCCGAGGGGATAATTTCCTGACCATTCTCAATTTGATTTTCAGTGATGTCCGAAAGTACCTTATAGGCTTTATCATAGTTACCCGTAGAAATACTTTCTTTGATATCCTTTCTTATCAGTTCCATATAAATCGTAGTATTGCCAGATTCATCCTTTACCCTGACCATAACAGGTGAGGACCATTTATTGGTTGAATCATCAGGTAATGCATGTACCTTAAATAAAGAACCATTGAATACAAGGTTGCAGACATTTAATCGTTCATCCACATTGATTAATTCTTTATCTATCCTCGATCGGAGAGCAGGTGATTTGGCATATATTTCATTTACCCGATCCCTAAGTTTATACCTTCTGTTTTCATCAAAGAAGTCATTAAATGTCGCAAATTTATCCTTTGCACCTACCATTTCCTGTACTTCAGGCTCATAGATCTTTATAATTGGTTTGTTTTTCCATTCTTCCGGATAAATCAGCATGCCAAGAAAAACCTGGTCTGCATTCAGCCCTTCATATTTTGTTTTCTTGTAAACCTTCACCAGTGAGTTGCTGGCTATGGTATTGAGCGGGATAATACGTCCATCTTTATTCTGGACAAGTAATTTGCCAAAAGATTCTGCAAAATCTTTATCTATTTTTGCCGCGGTTTCCTGAGCGTATGTGTTGCTGGTCATTAAAGCTAGAGAAAATAGCAATACCAGGGATGTTACGATATTCTTCCTTTGTAAATGCAATTCCTTCATTTGTTTTGTCAGACGTGCAAAACGTGTGTTTCTTGTAAATAGTGATAATAACAGCGTAGTGAACAATAAGAAGTAACCAATATAGGATATGAGCGTTCCCCAGTAATCATGATTCACAGATAATATGGTTCCCTGTTCATCAGGATCATATCCCGACTGGAAGAAACGGTAGCCTCTGTAATTCAATACATTGTTCATGAAGATACGGTACGGTTTCTCTAAATTCGCTGATTTATCCACAAGAATAATATCACTTGCAAATGATGAGGGGCTTTGGGAGCCTGGATACCGTTCCAGTTCAAATTTATCCAGTTTCAGATCAAATGGCATCGTATAGATCTGGCTTCCTATACTCAGAGAAAATACTACATCATCAACTACGATCTGCTCAAAGGCATCCCTTTTGATCATAAACTTTTTCACTATACCATCCACAGTGACTTTCAGGTCAATCAGGTTTTCAGCATTTTCTGCACTTTCAGGAGCGGGCATATACATGATGCTGGCTTTATCCATTACATCTTTGAGAATAAAAGCAAATGAATGCAGTTGATAGATCTGTGCGTTTGAAACAGGATGGAAAGTATCCTGCTCCATGAGATCTCCCCCATGTGCACCCATATGAGCAGGTTGCATGGGAAAGGATGAGCGCATCATCAAAACAGAATCGGTATGAATAAACTGAAGACTGTTGGATTGGGAAGTGTCACCAAAGCTGATCCTTAGTCCTTCCACCATCTTTATCTCTCCTTCCCGAAGGAACAGGTTTTGCCTGCCCTGGCCGCCTGCTGTCAAAATATTTATATACCTTACCCCATTAGGATCCTCCTTGAGTACCTGTTCCATATTCGGCATATAGCTTTCGATCTCAAGGGTGACATCCTTATTATTTAACCTGAAATTATTCTTATATAAGTTCTTGTTGATGGGGGCAAGGATCATTTTATCATAAACCCGGATCTTTTCTTCAGCATAACTAACAGAAGCATTGACATAATCGTCATAGGTGTGGATCTTATTGGAGGTTTCCCCATTACGGATATGCATTTGGCCTTCAAATCCAAAATACCTGGTAATACCAGCACCTATTATAATAATGATAAAAGATACATGCATAACCAGAATGTTCCATTTGCTTTTCCGGTATAGTTTTTTAGAAAAGATCATGCCTGAGAAATTTACGATCATAAGAACCATCACGGCTTCAAACCACCAGGCATTGTATATGAGTAATTTGGCAGTTTTTGCATCAAAATCGTTCTCTATAAATGTAGCGTAACCGATAGAGATGGCAAATACCACGAGCAGGATGCCCATAAATTTTCCCGAGAATATAAAATCAAATATTTTCATATGTTTATTATATGTTTTGCTTATTTAATATTGGCTTTAAAACTTTATGACACGAAATGCCCGGTTTTCTGAATTTAGGATGATTGTTAATTTCTTAATCTCACGCATGTTCCTTTTCCGCCAAACACCTGTTATTTCATATAGAAAAAAGCTGAATTTATGTTATTGGTAAAAATCATCCAATTTTAATGACAATAAAATGACTTTTGTCAATTTGTAGTATTTATTTAGATAAATTCTAAGTAAAAAATGGAATGGATGTGGGATTACAAAAAAACCGCCCCTTTTCAGAAAAAAGGAGCGGAAAAATGATTTCTTTTTATCAATTTTTATTCAGCGAGTGACCTAATGTAATTAATTACCAACCAACGATCTTCTTCGCTCCTGATCTTTTTCTCAAAATTCGGCATTTCATCGCGGCCTATGAAGGATTTGTAGTACAATTCACCATCTGACTGACCCTGAACATCCGCACTGCCTAATTCCCGTATTGTGGTTTCCAGTTCCGTTGCTTTTGAACCGTCACCATAACCTTCATTCCCGTGGCAGGATCTGCAATGTTGCTTGTAAAGATCTTCTCCGATCTCATCCTCATCGCCTTCTCCTGCATAAGGATTCTCCATGCTCTTATATTTAGCCGGCATACCCCAATCATCCATAATGCCAGTGGGCATGGTAAAGGAAAGAAGTGTAATTGCTAAAACTGCAAAGAAAACTAATCCCATTAAATTTTTGTAAGTGGTTTTCATACGTTTTAATTTATTTGGTTTGTAAATGTCAAATATATATTTATTAGTGACAAAAATAATACCATATTTAACTATAAATTGTCAAATATCTGATGAATTATTCGATTTAAGAATGCCAGGAAAGATGATGGAGGATTATCTGCTAATATACAGTTTCGTTAATAATTTGTTTTTAAGGATGTTTAAGGGTGTTTAATCCAATTTTGCATCAATTTAATTTAAGGATGTTATGAATAAAAAAAGGAGGTATTTGTCACCTCCTTATAATTAAAAGATTCTATTCTAATATATCAGGATAGATTATTCTGCCAATGTTCTAAGATAGTTTATCAGCATCCACTGATCTTCCTCACTCCTGATCTTTTTCTCAAAATTCGGCATTTCATCACGGCCTATAATTGATTTATAATACAATTCGCCGTCTGACTGTCCTTGTACTTCCGCACTACCCAGTTCCCTCATTTCCGTCTCAAGTTCAGCTGCTTTGGATCCATCTCCATAGCCTTCGTTTCCATGGCAAGATCTGCAATGTTGTTTATATAAATCTTCTCCTATCTCATCCTCATCCCCTTCACCGGCATATGGATTCTCCATGTTTTTATATTTTGCATCCATCCCCCAATCATCCATTGTGCCAGTTGGCATTGTGAATGATAGGATGGTTAACATAAACATCGCCATAAAAGCTAGTCCTAATAAGTTCTTGTAATTGGTTTTCATATTTCCTCCTATTTTTATAATTGTTTAATATGTAAAAAATTAAATTATTTTTCTTTAGTACACCAAAAATAATACCAATTCATTCTTTTGTTAAAATTTCAGGTATTTAATCAGGTTAAAAATTTTATTTAAAAGCCTCAAATTAAGACAAAGGCAATTTATTAATAAATATTATTATATCATAGATTAATCTCCTCCTACAGGATTAATTTTTTTGTTTTTATTTAATTTACTAAGTTTTATAAGTTGATAAACCACATATATGTAATGGCTCCAAACACCTGTCAGTAAGATAATCAATGTTATGATCATCCATAAAGGTGCATTGGTATGCCAAAGTGCTCTTGTGGGAATAGTTATTTCAATGGTCATCAATGATTTATCTTCTTCTATAGGTTGAGTATGACCCCACCTGAAATCCTTTAATTGCCTTTCAACATAGCCATATTCATCATGATCTTCAATCCTGGCAATTATGGATATATTTCCAATAGTATCACCCGCAATATTTGACGGGAACTCTATCCCTCCTTTTCCGTCACTTATTTCACCTTCACCTATCAGTTGGTCGCTGAATAATCGTGGAACATAAAAATTCACCTCAGCATCATTAACAGGTACGAGTTCACTTCCATTTCCCATTTCAAATGCCCTGACTGATACGGTTTTAGCATCCCCAATTTCACTTAAGAAAAGTTCCATGGTTATATCCTTTATCTCTATGTCTGATTTAGCAGAAGAATAAGATTTGCTACCATTATAGAATGCTGAAATGTAGAATAGTCGATCCTCGTCTACTTCAAATCTAAAATCTTCTTCAAATTTAAGGCGTGCTTCTCCATTTTCATCTGTTAAAATACTGTCGATTACTATATCGTCTGACATATCCCCAAGATAAAAAATAACCATTTCATTCGTTACGGGTATCCTGACCCTGTTTTCAATATAGTACAATGTAGCCACGAGTGACCGGGATTTTGTTACATCATTCTGATAGGTCAGGCTCATCCTCACCTTTGTACTCTTTTTTGAACTTTGTGAGAAAAGGTCCGTTTGGCAAGCGAATATCAATAGCGCCATTATCCAGTATATGTGTATTGACCGGTTAAATGATCGATTTTTATATGATTTCATCCTTTTAAAATTTAAACTTTATTTTTCAGATCACCGTTCCCTGATACCTCAATAATTGGCACGAACTTCGACATTAACGTAAATAAAAGACAGAATAATGCAATGCCGCCCAGGGTAGTAGACCATTCCACCCATGTTGATGAATAAAAGAGATATTCAGTCCTTGAATCCTGTATTGGGAGGAAAGGCGTTTCCAGGGTAGGTACTACGATCAGGTAACGATTGAACCAAAGTGCGACCACAGAAATTATGGCGGCAAAGGTTATGCTGTTAATCGTTCTTAGTTTAGGAATTCCCATAATAATCAATGGGAGAATCACACCTACATAGTTTGAAATGATAAACATCCAGAAAAATTCTGAGAATAGTTTATCAATCAATAAAGCGTCATTTTTCTCGGATCCATACCATTTGGTCAGATATTCACTGAAGGTAAAATACCCGAAAAATGCCGCAAGGATCAATAGCAAGATGCCGATCTTAACGAAATGTTCCTTCGTAATGTAAGCCTGAAGATTGTAGATCCTTCTATACAACCACATGACAATGATCAACACCCCCGTGCCGGAATAAACTGCTGCTATAACAAAATATGGACCAAATATCGCACTATGCCAGCCAGGTTGCAGGGTTACACTAAAGATCCAAGCCAGCACCGAATAAACAATTATAGCTATGGCTATTATTATGGCCGCCATAATATTTTTTGAACGTTTTAGTATTTTATTATATTCCGGTGTATCCTGATAACCAAGTGCCAGTGAACGGTATATCTTTCTCCTCCATGGTTTAATGCCTTCTTCAGGATAATCACGAAGTTTAGCAAAATCCGGTATCAGGGCCAGATATAGAAATATTAGACATCCAATCAAATCAGTACTGATCGCAATTACGTCCCAGGTGATCGGGGATTGAATCCGGCCAAAAATGAAAAGATAATACAACCGGTCAAGACGCCCTATACATAGAATGATAAACAAGGGACCAATCATCAGTGATACCACGGTCAGTATTTCGGCCATTCGCATAATAGGTTTTCGCCAGTTCGTTTGCATGAGATGCAGGGATCCGGCAATAAGGGCTCCGGCATAGCTTAATCCCATAAAGAATATGAAATTCACGATGTATACCCCCCATACAACATAATCTCTCATGCCGGTCACAATATGACCCTTAACGATCTGCGTATACAGACCGAACAAACCGATGAAAAGGCCCAGTAACAAAATAATGAACCATGCCCTGCCCAGGTTTGATTGAGTTTTTAATTGGGGCAGGAATTCTTTTAATAGACTTTGTTCCGCCTTATCCATTTCTTTTATTTTTAAAGTATGGTGTATCCTTATATCGCTCAAGTACTTCATCATCCAGCCCATCCAATCCCCTTTCAAACGGGAATAATCTATCGTTGGCTGGCAAATAATAAACACTGGGATCAGTGCCCAAAACTTCCAAATATCGGTAACCGTCGTTTTCTTTTACCAATTCCGAAAAACTGACCGTTTCTGTACCATTTGTGACAGAATCCTCATTGATGTCGCCAAAATATATGACACCCATAGGACAAGCCGTCACACAGTGCGGCAGTTCTTTTTTTCTGATCATATCTGGACAGAAGTCACATTTTGCCACCGTCCCTTCCCTGACCGGGATACTTGTTTCAGGTGAATATTCTATTTCCTCTTCATCTTCTCTTTCCAGTTTCTCCCATATAAAGATGCGGGCATTATAAGGACAACCTGTCATGCAGAACTTACATCCAATGCATCTTTCATTATCGACCAGTACAATTCCATCAGACCTTTTATAGGTTGCGCCCACCGGACAAACACTCGCACATAGAGGATTATTACAGTGATAACATGGTTTGGGGAACCAATATGGCGCCGATTTTTCTGATCGTTGCATTAGATACACTCTCATGAACTCTTGACCAGGCAATAAATGGTGTGCTTCCTGGCATTTTTCAATACATTTACGTGCATTTCTACAGCGTGACAGATCAATGACCATGACAAACTTTCTGTTAGGAATCCCAAATCTTGCTTGTTCCGGAGTGGCCGGTTTACAACATTCTTCATCAGGTTTATCAATCTCCACCAGCTGTCCATCCTGCGTTAAGGCTTTTACCTTTTCTTTTGGATTTTTGCAGGAAGTGGCTGCTGCTGAGAAGAATAATGCACCTGCCCCACACTTAAGTCCAGATTGAATAAAATTCCTCCGGGATTTTTTCTTGTTGGATTTTTTTCGTGATGCCATAAGCATATTCTTTTAGCACATAGTCCAACACTGGATTATGTGCGGTTCAAATAGTAAAAAATCTTTATAACCTATTTTAATACTTTGACTTAAAAATTATAATCAGTTTCTCCTAAAAAATTTGCTTTATTTATATATAATCACGCAAAAGCATGATATATGAAAAACAGCTGTTTATTATAGTTCAACTATATACTTATTTTAAAATGGTTATCTATAATATATGATAAATATGCTTATGTTAAGATCAATTTTATAGTTCGAATAATTTATATATTTCTACCTTCATTTTTTAATTTAACCAACTTGTAAACGGATAAACCGAAATGATACCAGGCACCGACAAGGGCAATAAATACGCCTATGATCATCCATAGGGGAGCTTCATCCGTGAATAGTTGCCTTGGCAATCGTTTCACTTCATAAGAAACCGGTGTACCCCAGTTTACGGAGGCGGATTTTGTAACATTACCAAAATAATCGTGTTCATCTATTCTGGCCAGAACTGTTATCAAACCTGCAGAATCACCGGGAATATCATCCGGAAATTCAAGGATACCAATACCGTTTTCATCTGTTTCAATTTCATCAATCGGAAGGATACTATAAAGACGCTGAACGCCTATGTTAATATCAAGTTCTTCCACGGGGATTAGTTCACCTTCACTATTAAATTCGTTTGCCTGGACAGTTAGGATTTTAACAGAATCTTCGATATCAAAAGAGATTTCCAGAAAAACGTCCTTTATTTCGATATCAGTTGAGGCTGATCTCAGCGTATCATTGCCGTTAAAGGAAGCGAGAATTGTTGTAATTCCTTCCTCATCTGCCGGGAAGGTATATCCTGATTCAACGAGCAGGTTTGCACTCCCTTCTACATTAGTGATCACATCAGTCAGGAATAAGGTAGAATCACCCATGTCAACTTCCAGTGAAATTGGGGCATTGCTTACATTCTGCATATCTCTTCCCCTTCCTGCTGTCAGTAAAACAGAAATTTCCCTATCCCCATTATCATGAATGTAAAAATAGGATCTAAGCCTGGTCCTTTCCTTTGATTGTGCCATGCTGAAGGAACTCCCAAAAATCGATAATATCAGGAATCCAACGATCAGGCTGAAAACAGATTTATATATTTGATTTTTCATTTTCATCAATTTTAAATTCATTACATTATGCACCCTTTGTTTGGAACCTGATAATTGGCTTTGCAGAATCTTCGACATCCTCTACTTCCGCCACAGGTATGATCGGGGCAATTTTTGAGGCAATCGTGAAGATCAGGACAATCAATGCCAGTCCGGAGACTGTTAATGTAATCTCAACCCAGGACATAGAATATTGAACAAATTCAGGTCTGACATCCTGGATGGGGATAAATGGTGTCTCAAGAGGAGGAACCACGATCAGATATCTTTTTACCCACAATGCTATAACAATAAATAAAGAAACAAGTGTAATGCTGTTTATAGATCTGAACCATGGTAATCCGATAATAATCAGAGGAACAAACATGGTGAAAAGAACATGGAATAACTGAAGTGCTCCATATTGTGACATATCAGTAAATTTCCCTAATAAAGCAGACATCTGGCTGGTCTGGTTATACCAGTCAGTAATGTACTCACTAAAGGTGAAATAGCCATATGCCATGGTCAATAGGACCAACCCAAAGGCCATGTAGTTAAAATGCTTGTTTGTTATGTAATCCTCCAGCTTTCTTGATTTCCGGTAAAGCCACATAATGATAATAAGAAGTGCTACGCCGGAATAGGCAGCGGTGACGACAAAGTACGGGCCAAAAATGGTACTATGCCATCCGGGCTTCAGGCTCATGCCAAACAGCCAGGATAATAAGGAATAAGCAATTACCGCTGTCGGAATGATGATTGCTGCCATAATATCATGCGCCTGGTGGAGGTACTTTTTCTGTAGTGGCGTTCCCCTGTAATTCAGGGCGAGTATAGCGTACATCTTTTTCCTCCATTTAGCCACCTTTAATCCCTGAAGGTCTCTTAACTTCGCAAAATCCCGTATATGGGTAAAATATAAAAAGCCAATACAGAAGATAAGATCTGTAGATATGGCTATCACATCCCAGGTAATTGGTGATTGAATTCTTCCATACATTAATAAGTAATGTATTCTATCCAGTCTGCCGAGACAGAATAAAATATAAGGTGCACCAACAATCAAAGTCGACACCGTAATGAGTTCAGCTATTCTCAACAATGGTTTTGCCCATTGAATCCTTAATAGCTGGAAAGAACAGGAAACCAAAGCCCCGGCATAACTGAGACCCATAAAAAATATGAAATTGGCTGTATATATCCCCCATACGGCATTATCCCGCATTCCTGTAATGATCTGCCCTTCCTGAATTTGTCGTACGAGGGCATAAACACCGAAGAGTACTATTATGGAAAGAAAAGTTACCCATGCATACCACTGTCTGGAAGGTGTCTCCAGATTCCGGGCCAGTTTTTTCATTAAATCGCTACTATTTTCCATGGTATTAATTGCTTTGAGGATGCTCCCCTTTTATAATATTCTCATAAACCTTCTTTTTTTCCTCCGATAGATCATTCAACCCACTCTCATAATCGAACATTCTTTCAACCGGTGGCAGGTAATATACATTGGGCTCTGTCCCAAGTTCATCGAGGTATCTGTATCCGACCCTGTCCTTGATCAGTTGCCTGAATCTTAGTGTTTCTGTACCATTGGATACTGCATCTTCATTTTTGTCTCCAAAATAGATCGCACCCATGGGACATCCATTTACACAATAAGGCAGCTTGCCTTCGCGAGATCTATCAGGACAGAAGTCACATTTACTTACTACTCCAATCTGCGCAGGAACACTTGATTCCGGGGAATAATCTTCTCTGGATACATCTGATTCAGGAGGTTTTTTCCAATTGAATATTCTAACAGAATAAGGGCATGCTGTCATACAGAATTTACATCCAATACATCGGTCTGAATCTACAAGGACTATATTGTCTTGTCTTTTATAGGTTGCTCCTACGGGACATACCTTGACGCATGGAGGTATATCACAATGAAAACACTGCCTGGGAAACCAATAAGGTTCCCCTTCTTCATGATCTTTCATCAGATAGACGTTCAACCATTCCTGATCAGGTGAAAGGTTATGCCCTTTCTGGCATCCTTCTATGCATTTCCTGGCATTTTTACATTTTGCCAGATCAATGACCATGACGAAACTCCGGCCGGGAATACCCTGTCTTGCGGCATTACCTTTAGGAGGTTCGCAAGGATCAATCTTACAATCATCCTTCGGCTTATCCACTTCTATCACTTTTCCCTCGGTTGTTAAAACCTTTATTTTCTCACCGGATGATTGACCTTCGCCAGATGAATCCCTGGCTATCGCTGGGCCCATACCCATTGCCAGCATAGATCCACCTACTGTCAAACCGTTTTTCAAGAAATTCCTACGGTTTTTTTTGTTATCCTCGGTTTTATCCATTGCTTAAAAAATATTTTCTATAAAAATTTGAATCACACTAGTCTAGTCATAAAGTTCTGTAAAAATTAGAATCCCCATAATCTGGTCATATTGAAACCAACTCGGAATGATAATTTGTTTTCTCCGTCCACTTCTTTTAAAAACTCATTGGTGTTATATGTGAGGTTATATTGTGGTAGTATATCACCGTATACACTGAAGAAGAATTGAAATGCATGGGCACTTGTGGCTACTTCATATCCAAAAGATACATTGCGATAAGGTCCGACATCTCTTTGATATGGTTCTGTGGCAGTATTGGCAGCGTGCTCTGTAAAGGGTTCTGTCCAATCAAAGATAATCGAACCCTGAGAGCTCACTTTAAACCGCGCACCAATGTGTAATCCAAATACGTCATTGCTGAACAGAGAATCAACGGCATTGAAATGCGACCACTGAGGTGCCAGCTGAAGTGAGAATTTCTTCGAAAATCTTCGTGATAAGATCAATTGAGAAAAATAGGAATACCTGTGGAGTTGTGTGGCGAAATTATCCTCGCTCCTGGTATCAATCACCATATTGCCATAAAAGGTCAGGTTGAAAGGACTTCCACCACTACGTCCCTGCTGGAGGATCTTACCTTTTATGTTAAAATCAACGTAAGGATTTGTGACAGCTATTTTTGAAACTCCAAAACCAATATTCAAACGGTCTATGATGGAATAACTGAATCCCAACCTGATATTGGATGGGGCAAATACTCCATACAGATCACTCAATCCATTTCTAACGGTTCCAAATCTATGCTGAATATTCCATTCCAGTGTTTTTGAAGCATTAATTACATCTGTTTGGTTTTCCAGAAGTACAGCACTTTCAAATGCTTTTCTTTCTGGCCTTGGCTTGGATTTTTTTTCTTCTTCGTCCTGTGCCAAGGCCATGTTGCCAAATGTCAAAACAAAAGTGGCAATCAACAGGTAGGTTATTAATTTTATCTTTTTCATTTCTATTTGGTTTTAATTGTTTTCAGCTCCTTCTATAATCCATTGCAGTACCATTTGTGTATTCCGTGGCGTACTGTATCTTTCCATTGATCCGCCTTCAGCGATCTTTGTATACAAAAGGCTTTGTTCAGGATTGTCCGTATCAATATATCCACCATTCGTAAGGCTTGCAAATGCGGATGCCTCGGTCAGGTCAGGCGGAATTCCCCCTGCGTTATGGCAACCGGCATAAGCACAACTGGTCTCAAAATATGGGATCAGGTCTTCAGAGAAACTCACATCTACTATGGGTTTTTCCGCAGGTCTCTCATAATTCGCACAGGATGATATCCACATCAATATTATTGTGAATAATGGTAATACCCACCTGGCACGTTTTTCCATCTTAATAATCTTTAAGTCCATATTCTTATTATTTTTCCTTTAATTTTTTAGTTTAATTGATCATTAACGATCAGCTTTTATCAAAAAACCATATCTTAACAATGACTGGCAACTGTTTTGAAATTTCCACTAAATGATCTGCCCATTAGCAAAAAAATGATTTTGGGAGTCATTTTTAGTTTAAAATCTGTTTTGTTGAACCATTTCATAGTATATCCAAAATAATCCTTTTTAATGACCAGGATTCCTATTTAAAAAACTGTAAAACACTATATTATGAAACAATAATCTGGTCTCGTCTGAGAAATAGATAATACCAAAGCAAAAATGATCCTAATTGTATTTTTTATCAATTTGTTAACTAAGATTTAATAGATACATTCAATTGATTATTTTAGAAAAAATTTTGATATAGATTCACATAAAAATGATTTATATCATATTAATTTGAACAAAAATCGTTGTATTTTTAAGTCTGGTTTCATACTTTGATGAAATTTTTCAGATAAACGGGGAGAGATGGTAGATATAAACAAGAAAAAATGCTTAGAATGCAGGCATTGTTTCAGGCGGAATGTTCTTTTCGAGTTATTAAACGATAAAGAACTCGATTTGCTGAATAATAACCGCACAGAGGTATTTTTCAAGAAAGGTGAAATAATTTTTAAACAAGGTTCACCATTGACACATATTGTTATAATCAGTGAAGGACTGGGCAAAAATTATATTGAAGGTCCTAGGGGAAAAAATCTTATCATTTCAATCGTTCAGCCATATCTGATCAATGGCGGGCCGGGCATGTATGTGGACATGCGTCACCATTCTTCCTTGATGGCCCTGGTGGATTCGAGGGCATGTTTCATCGATGTTAATATTTTCAAAGAAGTAATCCGTAAAAATTCAATATTCGCAGAAGAGTTTATCAAGTGTTTTTCAGAAAGCAGCATCCATACTTTCAGCCAATTTGTTACGCTCACACAGAAAAATATGGAAGGACGAATTGCGGAGGCTTTACTTTATTTAAAAAATGACGTATTCAAGAACGGATCTATCAAATATATCACCAGGCAGGAAATAGCCGACCTGACTGGATTAACCAAGGAAAGTACCATACGGGTGATGAAGGAATTTAAAAATGAATGTGTGATCGATGAGGAAGATAAGGAAATCACGATCCTTAATGAAAATGCCTTACAGAAATATGCAGATTTAGGCTAAGTTGACTGCTTTTGAACTTCAGTTACTGCTGCCCTTTTTCCAGGTTCCGCTATCTTTAGATTTCATTCCTGGGAACTTAAAATCCATGATTAGGTTTTTCATTGCATTGCAATCCGAACATGTGTTGTTAAAACACAAATATTAAATAAATTACCTCAGATTGCGGGCTGATACAAAAGTAAAAGGCTGCCACTCTCAATGACAGCCTTCCTGCTAAAATGGTCATAAAATTTCTGAAATCATTCTCTGAATCTTCTATTCTTATAATTTGGTCCTTTTAGTTTGGTAGGGTTAGTAATTACATTTACTGACCTGGTTTTAGCTTTATGAATCTCATCAAAATGATTTTTATATTCCGGGCTGTTAATTTCTGTGATGTCTATCGCTTTAACAACCAGCTTATCCGATTTGGTATTATATTCAAATCTGTGATTTTTATACTCAGGAGATGACACCTTTTTGAACTTCAGGGTGTACAACTGATTCGAATCATTCTCTGTCTGGGCCCGGGAAACCTGGCCTGCACAGATGAATATTATTATTATTAATGCCTTTTTCATAACTAAGAATGTTTAAAAAATTGAAATAATTTATAGGAATTGAAAGACATGGTAATGTTTTTGAGTTCACATTACCATTTTCACCAAGAATAGAAAGACTATATGGATTTTGGTGGTGGAAAGGGTATATCCGGTTTGTAGGAATTAATGAAATGTTCGTTCATTTCCTCATATTTTGATACAGGTCTAACGGGATATTGATAGTATGTAACATGTGTTTTGAGGAATTCTTCCATTAATTCTTGTATGTCTTCGAGTGATTCACTGATCTCCAGCTCAATATTTATTTCCTCAGCCAGGCTAAATACATATGGTGTAATTGTTACGAAGAAAAGAAAATACAATACCAATGTGATCATCATGAATTTTGATCCCAGTCGATAATATTTGTGGAAGTAATGAATTCTCATAACTTTAAAAAAATTACTTAATCTCTACGAATTTCGTAAAAATAAGTTTCAATTTGCAACCTTACTTATAATTATTTGAATTTTATAATTACCTGAAGGAAGTTTAAAGGCAATATTCTCTCCATCATTTGTTGTTTCACTTGCTGCGATTTCATTCATATCCCCTGAAAGTACTTTATAGGTGATGTATTCGGGAAGCACGATATTCGAAGATGTATTGAACGGTATGCTTATATCCATTAAGATCCCATCCTCTACACGTTCCCAGTTGCTTTGAATCCGCCCATAAAGGGTTTGTGTGCTCGATTTTACCCAGTTAAGGTTTTCCGGGAAGTAAGGTTTAATAATGAAATGTTTAAATCCGGGATCCTCTTCAACAGGCCGGATCCCACCCAGATATTTATAAAACCAGGCACTGACATCACCGAAGAAGATATGATTCCTGGAACTTTCTCCTTTCCAGTCTTCCCACAGGGTGGTAGCCCCCTGGTTGATCCAATGCCCCCATCCCGGGAAATCCGTAGTATTGATCATATCATATGCAACTTCAATCTTGCCCATTTCAGCCAGTGCATTTGGAACGAATTTTGAGCCAAGCACACCGAAATCCAGATTTAAATCATTGTTTTCAATGTTTTCAACCAGATTATTTAAAACCTCGTAGGCAAGATCAGCATCAAGCATATTAAAATACAGGGGACAACTGAGCGCGGTCTGTGTTCCATTTCCGACTATGTTATTGGGTTTATCAACAAATTCTTTTTCAAAGGCTGATTTAATGTTTGCTGCCAGGGAAGCATACCGGTTCACATCAATAGTATTGCCCAATACCCCGGCAATTTTTGACATGATCACCGCATCATGATAGAAATAGGCAGTGGTAATTAGTTCCGGTGGTGTGGTAGCTCTGACAGGCACCCAGTCACCAAGGCCCCATCTGACGATAAAATCCTCGGCAGTTCCGGAAAGAAATTCAATATATTTCTTCATGAAAGGATAATATTTTTCCAGCATGATCTTATCGCCCCCATATAAATATGATTTCCAGGGCAGGATGAGCAAAGCATAGTCCCAGGCCGGGCCATTACCCCAGTAATATCCCCAGCCTCCGGTGGGTACAATAGCAGATACCATACCTGTAGGTAATTGAGAATCAATAACATCATCTACCCATTTATCGTAGGAGTTTATTACATCAAAATTATATAGCGCCATATCGCTGGCTAGTTGTGCATCACCTGTCCATCCATTCTTTTCACGGTGAGGGCAATCGGTGGGGTATCCGTGAAAATTGTTTATAAAAGACCATTCTGCTGCTTTTTGAATGTTGTTCAAAAGCTCATTTGAACAGGAAAAGGAGCCAGTTTTTGTCATTGACGTGCTTACGACACAAGCTTTGATGTTATTCATGGCCAATTCATCAAAACCATCAATTTCGACGTATTGAAAGCCGTGATAAGTGAATCTCGGATGCCAGGTTTCCGGCCCTGAACCTTTCGTAACATAAACATCAGTCTGGAAGGAAGTCTCAGCAACCAGGCCATTGATGTTTCTCTGGTCTACCGTGCCATCGGGATAAAGTTTTTCTCCGTATTTGAACTGGATCTTTCTGCCGGCCTCGGTATCTACTGAAAGTTCAATAAAACCTGCCATGTTTTGTCCGAAATCACATACAAGGGTATTTTCAGGTGTTTTATAGATCCTCTCTGGATTGATCTTTCTGAGGATCTTAATCGGTGGAAGGTTTTGTGCGACCATTTTCCCTTTGGGTCCTCTGACCTTACGTACTGGGTGCCAGTGGTTTTCAAAAAAACCGGGGCTACTCCACCCTGTTTGTTCCATTCTTGCGTCATATTCCTCTCCCTGACGAATACTGTTGAATAGAACCGGTCCCGGACTACATGTCCAGGTTGTATCGCTGAACACTTGTTGCACAGTCCCCAGGTTATTTGCAATTCTGAGCTGAAGCCTGAATGTGGGATCGGCCCGCCATGGGGCTCTGTCAAAACTCCAAACACCACGGGAAAACATATTATACCATCCATTGCCAAGCATTACCCCAACAGCATTCAGACTGTCTGTTAGAAACTCTGTTATATCATGCGTTACATACAGGACTTTTTTGTCATAGGCTGTAAATGCCGGGTCAAGTACATTATCTCCCACTTTTTTTCCATTGATGTATAATTCATAATATCCCAGACCGCTTACATAGGCTCTCGCGGATTTGGCACTACCATCAATGATAAATTCCTTTCTGAATATTGGAGAAGGTTCTTCACGTTCCGGAGGGGCATCTTTTGCGATCCTCTTTCTTTGCTGATCGCGTTTGCTCCAGTCGAAAAGCCTTGGAGCGCTAATCCAGTCTGATTGCCATAATTGAGGATCTGTTAATCCCATTTCCCATTTTGCTGTCTTACTATATTTTGAAGGATTCCCTGACTTTCCCCATATTCTTACCTTCCAGAAATATCTTTTAAGTGATTTCACCTCGGGGCCATTGTATTCAATGTTTATGGATTGCCCGGAATTGACTTTTCCTGAATCCCATATATCCCCTTCATTCTTATCCAGCAGGAAAGGGGCGCTGGCGACAAGGATCTGATAGGCTGACTGGTAATTTTCAGGTACAGCCGATTCAGCAATCCAGGTGAACCTGGGAATATTATTATCTATTCCCAAAGGATCGATTTTGTTATCGGTTAAAAGTTTAGTAAAAGTGATATCGTTATACCGGTCTTCTATCTGTTCCTTGCAGGAATTAAATATCAGCAGGACAAACAACAGGACTAGGAAAATAGGTCTCATTATAATTAGATTAACAGATTTACGTAATATTCAGTATTTCAATTAATTGAAACATATTTCAGTTGATTATGCATGGAGAAATTTTCTTACACCGCCTTCAATAGACTATTAATCTTCCCAGGCTTCTTTTAAAAACCGAATAAAGTTTTTATGCATAATATTTTCTATATCTCCTTCAGTATATCCCCTTGACATCAGCAGGTCCGGTATTTTTTGTAAATCGGCGATGGTGTCCAGGTCGTAAGGGCACTGTTCCTTGCCGAAAGCACCATCCAGATCAGATCCGATCCCTACATTGAAAGCATTGCCTGCGATTTGACAAATATGGTCAAGATGGTCAATAAGGACCTCCAGATTGACCTCCATTTCTTCAGGTTTTGACTTTCCGCGAATCCATCCTGGTTTCATCATCCATGCATCCATGGCAACACCAATCACCCCATCCCTTTCGAGCAATGCTTTAATTTGATCGTCCGATAACTGCCGGTTGTGATCAACCAGGGATCTTACATTACAATGACTTGCCCAGACGGGACCTTTGAAGTGGCTTAATGCTTCCCAGAAACTTTCTTCACATAAATGTGTCGTATCCAGGATAATGTTCAGATTCTCCATTTCACTTAATAATTCCAATCCTTTAGCGCCTAATCCTCCTGAAGCATCAGTCCCCTGGGCATATGTTCCGGGCCCGTAATGTGCAGGGCCAAGAGCACGCAATCCTTGTTCGTAACTTTTCTCAAGATAATTAAGATTGATGATGGAATCAGCGCCTTCGAGACTTAATATGTACCCAATAGGTTTTTCCCCTGATTCCTCATTCCCCATCCATTTTTTCATCTGGTTATACAATGAAGAGAGGTTGATTACCTGTGTCATTTCACCCATCTCCTCCATCGTTTTATACCAGGCCAGTTGTGCTTGTGTTTGTGCCCATGCCTGTTCAGGAGAGTTCCACCCCGGAAGTTTATTACCTTTCTTGACATAGCGGGCTATTTGAGTAGCAACGACAAGGCCAACATTTCCTTTACGCATTTCAGGGAAAGCAACCGTTCCTTTACCTCTGTCAGGTTTATCCTTCATGCCCTTTTCAGTTTCGCGGATCTGATGAACAGGTCGTCTCAGGTCGCGATTCCATTCCATGGCGTTCATGCTCAGGTCGAGGTGTGCATCAAATATTAATTGCATATTCAAAAATTGATTTTTCTATTTCTTGCAATTACTTCCCAGTAACCGATAATATGTTGATTTTCTGCCACTGCAACTTCATTATACAATGCCGTTGTTGGGCAGATATGATATGGAAGACCATACAACACATCACCTATATTTATTTCATGATTTTCTGTGTTCTCAACAACCAGATGTTCTTCACTATGTCCGATTGGCTTTAGACCTGTTATATTTAGAAAAACCACCCTGTTCACCAATGGATTCTCAGAGGCTACGGCCTTATGACCGAGATCTAAACAATAGATGCCCTGTGTCGGATTTGAAACAACTCTTGTGACAAGGACAGCAGACGGAAGAAATGGCATATCCCGGAACCGTGATCCATATCCTGCATCCCAGAACAACGTAGTGCCCGGACTGCAAATTACCTGTGGTCTGGAGGCATGGACCGGAAATGTAGGCGAACCGCCCGCAATAATTTCAGGATTTATTCCATATTTCTTCTCCAGTTTATTTGCAAGTGAAACTACGTTTGCAAAATCATTGTCACATGCTTTCTTTCTGTCCTCCGGATCCGCATTCCTTATATGGCCATCGTAGACATGTAATCCTTTAATATTAATCGCCTTTAATTCCAGACAATATCCATACAGATCAAGCGCCTGACCTGGATTTATACCCGTACGATTATTTCCGTTATCTATATCAATATATACATCCAATGTCAGATTCTGTTCGCTCAATGAGGAATCGATCATTTTGGCAGATGATTTATTGTCGACGAGGGTAGCAAATACGGTTTCAGGATAGGCATTTATCAAATGGATCAATCTCGGTAGTTTCACATGGGACGGTTGATAAGCCAGGAGGGCATTACCTGCGCCTGACATCCCAAGTAATTCGGCTTCAGCTATTGTAGCACATTTAAACCTATTTATTCCGGATTCAATTTGCATTTTTATTACTTCAGCAATTTTATAAGTTTTTATATGTGGCATCAGACGATCAGTATGACCATCTACCATTTTGATCATTTGCTGAATGTTTTGTTCTACACGGTCCTTGAAAACCACAAGGGACGGAGAATCGATGTCCGCAATTTCTTTTAAGTAATACCAATCCGGTAAGGAGACCATATCAGATCAATTCAAATATTGCTTCTATTTCGACTGGGATATTATCCGGTAATGAGCCCATTCCAACAGCACTGCGCACACCAACCCCATTTTCTTCACCGAAGACCTCAGCAAAGACCTCGCTACAGCCATTGATCACGTAGGGATGTTTTGTGAAATCCTCTGTTGAGTTCACCATTCCAAGCACTTTAATCACCCTTTTTATGCGATTCAGATTTCCCAGATTGGTTTTTAAAGTAGCAAGTATGGCCAGTCCTACCTGCCTTGCAGCAGCTTTTCCTTCCTCCTGATCCATATCCATGCCTACTCTGCCCTTGATCAGGTTCCCATCCGACATAATAGGTCCATGGCCGGAGATGTATACCAGACGGTCCACAATTAAAAACGGTTTGTATACACCCATGGGAGCTGGTGCAGGGGGAAGTTCAAGTTTCAGCTGGCTTAGTTTTTCGTTAGGAGATATATTGTCCATGCTTAAAAGTTTGAGTTTCCTGAATATTTATATTATAAATTCAATTTATGAATTTATTTTAAATAACTACCAATATGCATAAAAATGTACTCGCTACCCACGGAAAAGATCTTTATGATATCAACAAATCGTTTTCTTTGAAAAAACAAAATAGGATGGTATAAGCAGGATTATCTTAAATGAATACATCCATGATCAGAACGGCAAGCAATCCTGCTATAGAAAGAATGGCTTCCATGGTTGACCAGGTTTTTATGGTATCTTTTACACTTAAGTTAAAGTATTCTTTGAACAACCAGAATCCTGAGTCATTAACGTGAGAAAAGAAAATGCTGCCAGCTCCTACCGAGAGGACCATCAGGTTAGGATCGGCACCGGACTGGATTACCAGTGGGGCTATTATACCCGCGGTGGTCAGGCCTGCCACAGTGGCTGATCCTATAGATAACCTGATCGCTACGGCCATTCCCCAGCCTAATACAATAGGGGAGATGTTAACATCCTTTAACAACATGGCCAGGTAGTCATTCGTCCCACTATCAGTAAGTATTTGTTTTAGCGCACCTGCCCCACCTATTATGAGCAGGATCATGGCAATGCTTTTAACGCCATCCACAAGAGAATCTGCCACATCGCCCACTTTCTTGCCTTGCCTTATCCCTAGAGTATAAATGGCAAAGACAACGGCTAAGACCATGGCGATGGTCGGGTCTCCAATAAAATTAATTATATCCAGCAAAATGGATTTTCCCTGAATAAACTGGTTAGTAACCGATGCCAGAATCATCAGGACTACAGGGAACAAAGCAGTTCCGACACTGATCCCGAAGCCCGGCATTTCCTCATCTTTCAACTCTCTCTTATCATAAAAAGCTTCGAGGGGATTGGATTTTATTTTCTTCAGTGTTCTGGCAAAGACAGGACCCGCCACCAATATAATAGGTATGCAAATAATGATCCCATAAAAGATCGTCGTGCCCATATCCGCATTAAATTGTTCAACCAAGGCAGTTGGGGCAGGATGTGGTGGTAAAAGACAGTGAGTAGCGGAAAGTGCTGTGATCATCGGCAGACCAAGGTATACAACAGGTAATTTTACCCGGTATGCAATAGTAAACATCAGTGGAACCAGTAAAACAAAACCAACACCGTAAAATAATGGGACACCCACAATGAAACCAGCTGTTGTTAAAGCCCAGATCACATGTTTCTTGCCAAATTTATTAAGCAATGTTATAGAGATCCTTTGTGCAGCACCACTATCAGATATCAATTTTCCCAGCATGGCCCCGAAACCCAGGATTATTGCTATAAAGCCCAGGGTATTGCCCATGCCGGTGATAATAGATCCACTAATGGCAGAAAGGTCCATCCCGGATACAACACCCATGCTAATGGCTACAATAATAAATGATAGAAAAGCATCGAGTTTAACAATCGTAGTTAAAAGGATCAGAAGTAATATCCCGATTAAAAGATAGACAATAGGCATATTATTATTTATTTGATTCGTGTTTGGTTTTAAATCCCTTCAGCATCCATTTCCTGGCCATGAGAAGGCCGAATGAGGATGAAATGGCTATAATCCCATAAATGAACCACATCAGTTCAGTATTCATTTCAGAAGGGGGGGTGTCAGTGGGACAGTATTTCATTAGGAACCATCCGGAATACAATGCTGTAATGATCTTGGTCAGAAACCAGGGGAATTGACCGATCCCCATATATATCCCCGTCATGTTCTTCGGTGCTATTTCCGCCACCCACTGAAGAAACCTGGGTTGCCACATGGCCTCGCCGATGGTCATAATGACCAGGTAGATCATCAGGGTATAGATGTTCGGACCAAAGGCCAGGATAAATGTCGGAAAGCCCATAACAAAGGTACCGTAGATCATCATATTATAGGTATTTTTTCTGGCTGTAAAGGCTGTTACAATAGGGGTGAGAATGAATATTAATATTGGATTCAGGTTAACAAAGAATTCGAAATTACGACTGACAAATCCGTCGAAAGCCCTGCTTGTATATTGAGGAAGTGTTAACCAGTTATGTGCGAATAAAGTTTGAACCGGGATAAGTATGAATATGAAATACAGGAAACGCATATCCCTAAGCGGGAAATTTCTTAAATAAAAAGCAGTTTTTTCCTTTAATGTCATACCACTCAATTCATCCTCATCATCATCTGTTGAGGGTGTCCCCAATGCTTTATCCTCGGCTTTCGCCTCTTCAATAGCCTCTTTCTCAGCTTTTTTGGTAATAATAAGGGCTACTACAACCATACCTGCTACCGTTAATACTACATAAACCCAGAATACACCTGTAATTGTAAACGCTCTCCGTAATGGAGGGGAGATCAAGCCTGGTAAAAATCCACCCAGGTTCATCAAAGCATACAGCATGGCATACCCCATAGCCGAGGTTTTGGCACTTGTAAATTTTTTCACACCGGCATAGGCAGCAGGTTGATATATCCCATTGCCTATGATTATGCCAATTATTCCCAATATCGCAATCCAATGGGCTGATTGCCACAGACCAGGCACGCCCACTGCAGGGGATATGGACAACAAAATTCTTCCGACAAGCATAAACGACAATGCGATAAGTATAGCTTTTCGAACCCCTACCCAATCAACCGTAGCACCCAGGAACAGCATGGCCAGGGTAATTCCGGCTGTAAGGAAACCTACCATTTGGCCGGCTTTAATATCATCGAGGCCGATGAATTCATTAAAGAAGATCGCCAGGAGGCCTACTACACCAAAATATGTCAAACCTTCTATAACGTAGGAAAGGTTCAGACCAAACAGAGCCCTTGATGTATGAAACAAGTCAATAAAGGGTTGAACAAGTTCATTGATGATATTTGTCCATTGGAATTTACTTTTGTTATTATCCTTCCCGTCCATATTGTCGTTAAAAAATAATTAGAAACTATTGGTGAATTCAGATAATCTTCCCGGTACAAGCTGAAAAGGAATCTGAATCAAAGCCTGAATATAGTATATTATTATTAAATATCACCAACCTTGAAGGGAATCGGGAATTCAAAGTTTTGTGAGAAAAAGTTGCCTTAATAGCTTATATTTTGAGCAAAAGCTGAGAAATATTTTACATATTGGGCATCCTTCTGAACATATCGCAAGATATTTACGTAAAATATTTTTAATATTGCATATTCAATGAAAAAGGTCTTATAACTAGTTGATTTTGAGATGAGAGTATTGCGCAGGAGTTTTTTTTGTTTGGCTGTATTGACGGCTTTTTTTATCTTTTCTGATAATCCAGTTTATTCGGAGTCATTTACTGATAAAAATGATACTTTAAATACCAAAGAATGGATCCACTTAGATCCAAATGATGATGGGTATGCAGGAGTAAGCCTTAATAAAGCCTATCAACTTCTGAATGGGCGACCCTCTAAAACCGTACTGGTGGCTGTAATCGATAGTGGTTTTGACCTGGACCATGAAGATTTAAAAGGAAATTACTGGACGAATGAAGATGAAATACCTGAGAATGGCATCGATGATGATAAAAATGGTTACATAGATGATGTATATGGTTGGAATTTCATCGGAGGTCCTGAAGAAAATGTTGTTTATGACACCTACGAATTAACCAGGGAGTATAAAAGGCTAAAACCTAAATTCGGGCAAAACAACAATGTTACAGACAAAGAATATGAATACTGGCTTAAGATCAGGGATGAGTATGAGTACAAAAGGAAGAGATCTGAAGAAACCCTCATCAAGTATTCACAGATCATTTCGAATATCCCGAGATATTATAAACTTCTACTTAATTATCTCGATACTGATAGTTTAACACTTGAAGCTGTAAATGCTATTGAGTCTGAAGACACCATCATTAATCAGGCTACTGCACAGATAGGGAAACTATTGAATTATTTTGGGCATAGCGTTGGTTATGAGACCATGGTAAATGTACTGATGCCAACTGAAGAACATTATAACTATGAGATGAATTATGGTTATAACCTGGAATATGATCCCCGTCCAACAGTAAATGATGATTATGATAATAAAAAAGAACGTTATTATGGTAATAATCAGGTTGATGATTTCTCAGGTATGATGGGAGATCATGGAACGCATGTTGCTGGTATAATTGCAGCAAACCGGGATAATGATCTGGGTGGACGAGGGGTAGCGGATAATGTTAAGATAATACCCTTAAGAACTGTTCCGAATGGTGATGAGCGGGACAAGGATGTCGCCAATGCCATTTATTATGCTGTTAACAATGGCGCAAAGGTGATAAATATGAGTTTCGGCAAAAATTATTCACCTGACAGGGCCGTTGTCGAGAAGGCCATCAAGTATGCTGAAAAGAAGGGGGTTCTTATTGTGCATGCAGCAGGTAACGACAGGGATAACAAAGATATAGTTATGAATTATCCTACGCGAAAATTCATAAAAGGAAAGAAAGAGGCCTGGAATGTGATAGAAGTTGGAGCGAACAGCCGTCATTTAAATGAAAACCTCCCTGCAAAATTTACCAATTACGGCGAGTCCAGTGTGGATCTGTTTGCTCCGGGAGTATATGTATATTCTACTCTGCCAAAAAACATTTATAAGGAAAGCAGTGGTACCAGTATGGCTGCTCCGGTGGTTTCGGGTGTTGCAGCTTTGTTGTTTTCATACTTCCCTGAACTTTCAGCAAAGGAGGTCAAGGAAGTGATTCTGGAGTCGACGCAGCCTTTTGAAGGAGAAGTTTATTTGCCCGGCACTAAAGAGCTTGTAGAATTCCCATCCTTGTCGGTTACTGGAGGAATTGTTAATGCCTATGAGGCCGTTAAAATTGCCCAGAACAAAATTAAATTCCAGGTTAGATAAAAAGCATCCTTTCCCCGGGAACAGGGAAAGGACTTAGAGAAGAGAAAGTGCGGCTATTTAACAGGGATTTATTCCTTTGTCATTTTACTTATCTGCTTTTGATATCAATGCCATCAGTTGAATCTGATCGGCCATTTTTTGATGATAACAATTCTTGTCATTTTGTATTATCTCTATTATTTCAGGGTCAGAGATCTGCATTGTTTCATTAATAGGTGAAACTTCCTTTGGTTTTAATTGGACATTTGATCTGGAGTATAAATAACCTTTTAAGTCACCTTCAGCCATATATGGAAGACTTTCAGATAGCCGGATCAGTTCCTCTGCAATCAGTTTACAATTGAAATTGCTCTTTTTGATACCAGATAATAATTGAGATGCATATACCCTGGGAATATCATTACGCAAGAGTCTTCTTTCAATTTTAGCTAGACAATTCTCCTCAAGCCCCGTAACGTTATTTTCCAGGATCCAGAGGCCCAGATCTTTTGCTGCAAGGGTTATAACTCCGTTTACTCCAAAGTAATCCGGTTTTTTCTGGACAAAGGCCAATAATTCGGTAGGATCATTAAACGGATCAGATAAGACATAAACATCCCCGAGAATATCTGCAATTTTAGTGTAGGAAATTGCAGGGAACCTGTCGAGGCTATAGTCAAGCCGTGCTGGCTGAGCATACAATATGAGTCCCAGAAAATTCAAGCTCATTAGGGTAAGTGGTATGAATAATGACCAGCATTTTTTCATGGTTTTTAGCTTTGTTGGTATTCTTAATGACTATATCATAAAATGGTAACCCAGGATTAAAAAAAAGATCCCGCCTTTATACGGGATCATGATACTTGTATTCCTTTTTATACTTTATAAAATATTGTCTCCAGGATACTTAATATACAGTTTAGTATTAGGGATACTAATAATCAATTAAATACATACGGTTTTCAGGGTCTTATTGGTGTGCCATCCTTCATTCTCACCTGCGTCCAGTTATAGTTGAACTTATCTGGTAAAGGATATTTTGCGGCTACCTTTTCATCTACATCGACGCCCAGGCCAGGTGCTTCATTTATATGCATATAACCATTATCCATATAGGGTGCGCCAGGAAATATTTCTCTCAGTTTGTCAGAGAAATTCACTGCTTCCTGGATGCCAAAATTCCAAACAGCCAGGTCGATATGGGCATTTGCAGCATGTCCGATTGGAGAAACATCGCCAGGTCCGTGCCATGCGGTTCTTACGTTAAACCATTCTCCCAGTCTTGCCACTTTCATGGCTGGTGTAATTCCACCGATCTGGCTAATGTGTATCCTGATAAAATCAAACAATTTCTTAGACATAGGTTCCAGCCACTCGTGTGGATTATTAAACAACTCTCCCATCGCGATGGGTGTCAGTGTATGCTGCCTGAGAAGTTCAAAATATCCATTGTTTTCAGGCGAGAAGGGATCTTCAATAAAAAATGGGCGGAATTCCTCAAGATTTTTTATTAGACGTATAGCATCCATTGGCTGTACGCGTTCGTGAATATCATGCAGCAATTCAATATCTTCCCCGAATTTTTCTCTTACCGTTTCAAAAATTACAGGTATCATTTTAAGGTAGGTTTGCTGATTCATATAGTTATCCTCTGGCGTTCCAAATCCGGCATCTTTAAAATCGGCCCGGTCAGCCATATGAGTAGCACCATACCCTCCCAACTGAATTCTTATATGCCGGAAGCCCTTCTCTTTAATTTTCTGAACACTATCCACCAGTTCTTCCGGTGATCTACCATTGGCATGCGAATAGCAATCTACAGCAAACCTACATTTTCCACCCAGCAACTGATATACCGGCATACCGGCCATTTTTCCTTTTATGTCCCATAATGCCTGGTCGAGGCCACTAAGTGCATTGTTTAATACAGGTCCGTTTCTCCAGTAAGAACTTACATAGGCTGTTTGCCAGATGTCCTCTATGTTCTCCACACTTTTCCCCCTGCAGAAATCATCGAGATATTTGTCAATCGCGGAAACAACAGCATGTGCCCGCTGCCGGAATGTGGCACAGCCATACCCGTATAAACCAGGTTGATCGGTTTCAACTTTTACCACGATCAATTCTATCCCATGAGGACAAGTAACAATTGATTTTACCTTGGTGATCTTTACAGAAGGAAGGCCGTTTAATCCAGTATCTCCGGTTTCCTGCGATTTGGCTGGTACATTCCATAATCCCAAGGCGCCTGTAGCTGTGGTGAGGCCGACTCCTTTTATTAATTCTCTTCGGTCCATAATTTTAGATTTATCAATTAAAAAAAAGTTAATGCATCAATTACATCTAATCAATTTCGGAAATAAATCAAGAAAAATGAACCACAAGGATAGAATAATAAAAAACAGGTTTAAATACTTGTCATTCATGTATGGTAATTTGAAACCTGGTCAGGAAATTTTATATTGTTTCCTGAATTCTAGAAACCACCGAATTTAAGAGTCAGTGAATAGTTCAATTTATCAAAAGCATCGGAAGGGGTATTGTATAAATTCAGATCCTGGGTAAAACGTTTTGAAATCCCTACATCAATCCTGAAATAATTGGTAACATTTACCTCTGCATTGATACCTGGTTCAATATACCAGAAAACATCATCGTCCAATAAATCTCCGCCTCCATAATAATATTCATCTTCCCAGTCTTCCACATATCCAAGCCAGCCAGCCCCCATGGAAATAGGAAAAGTGATGTGAACCAGCTTTTTAGACCATACGACAGGCTCGAGTAAAAGTCCGCCATAGCCTCCCAGTAGAATTGCATCACTAATTCCATATGGATCGACATCGTCATATTTTGACACAGGAAATAGTCCATTCAGGTCGATGCCTAATCCAAAAGATCTGTTAACTACCCATGCACCCCTGATCCCCATCATCATGATGGTGGTATTTTTGAAACTCGATCCTTTGAAGAAAAGTGCACCGTATCCTCCCGAATGCGCGTTATCTCCTGATAATGTTTCCATTCCATTATCTCTCTTTTTCTCTTTTCCAGGTTCATCATGGGGTATAAATTCGGTTTTTTGAGCTAAAACCTGATGACTATTTGATTTGGAGCCTGTGTTTATTTTTCCCCAGATTTCCTCCCCCCGGACCATGTTATTCCAGCAGAAAATCACTGCCATTAATATTGTAATAGTTTTTGCCTTCATAATTGTGTTTTTGGAAGAAGACAATCAGAAAAGAGATTACCCTTATTGCATTTTATAAAAAATAACGAGATGTTTACCTTTCCATTAATATCTGCCTGATTATTAGACTTTAATAAGATTATTTTGGATTTTTTTTGTATCTTTCAAAGATATTTAAATAAAAAAAAATTACTTTTGATGTGGGGAGTAATAATTTCAGAACTGATTAAGGGATCCATATGGGTATTTTAATACCGCTTATTTTAGTTATATTATGTTGTATTATAATATGGCGTGCCAGTGATGGTTTTGCTATTGCTTCTGATTTTATTGGAAGAAACCTCTCAGATGGTGTCCGGGGTGCTACTATTAATGCTATAGGCAGTTCCCTGCCGGAACTTTTCACTTCACTATTCTTTTTATTTTACCTTAAAGATGTAGATGGTTTTTCAGGTGGAATCGGTACTACAGCAGGCAGTGCTATTTTTAACAGCATGATCATTCCGGCGGCAGTGATTCTGGTGGTTGTTTTTCTCGGGATCGCTAAGAATATTAATGTGTCCAAAAAGGTAGTTCGGCGGGATGGTATCGCCTTAATTCTAGCTGAATTATTGTTTATCATGATTATCAGCGGGCAGTCAATAGACTGGTGGCATGGGTTATTTCTAATGATCATATATTTTGTATACCTGACTTACATGATCTTTGCCATGGAAAGAAAAGGGCATGATGAGCGGGAGCAGAGAAAACAGGCCTTGATTGAGATCGAGTATAAGCAGATCCCGCTCTGGTCGGCCATCATGAGTTTTGATTTGAGAAGGGTGGTATTGGGAAAAAGGAAAATAAGTACCATTAATGCCTGGCCTTTACTAATTGTATCAACCATTGCTATTGCATTTGTTTGTTTTGTTCTGGTATTATCATGTGAATGGATAGGTAGTGACCAATACGAAATTCCATATATAGGTACATTTCATGGATTGGATATTCCTATTATGTTTGTTGCTGTAATATTGGCATCGGCAGCTTCAAGTGTTCCGGATACGATTATTTCCATGAATGACGCAAGGAAGGGGAACTATGATGATGCGATTTCGAATGCACTTGGCAGTAATATCTTTGATATTTGCTTTGCCCTGGGATTTCCTCTTTTCCTGTTTACCTTAATACACGGACCAATCCATATGCACCAGGAAATTATAGAAATGAGCAGCGAACTCAGGATGCTGCTTCTTATCCTAACCATCCTTGCTGTTTCGATATACGTCTTTTCAAAAAGGATAAGACTGATACATTCGATTTTCCTGCTTGGATTATATGGCATCTTTTCAATTTACGTTATTGGAAGAGGCCTGGAAAATGAATTTACAGCAGAAATCGCCCAGGTACTTCAGCAACTGGTCAGTTATATTAATATTTTTAACTGATTAGAAATTTCTGGAAGATATTTTTTGTTGAATCCCAATCCATTGAAAGAGCCAATTTTTTTGGCATAGTTTCCCGTTTATAAGTAATATTGCAGTCGCTTTACAACAAGCTCATCGTAAGAGGATTACGAAAATTCTTTGATTTCATTTTTTTACATAATTTTTTTTTGCATAAACAAACTATTACATAATTAAAATCTGATTTATATATGGAAAATTTAGTATTTATTCTGCCTCTTTTTGGCGTACTAGCCTTAATATTTGTCTTTTGGCGGTCGGCCTATGTTTCAAAGATGGATGTTGGGACAGAAAAGATGGCAAAAATCTCAAAACACATAGCCGTTGGAGCAATGGCATTCCTCAAAGCTGAATATAAGATCCTTTCTATCTTTGTTATCGCTTTAGCGATCATATTGGGCATAAAGGGGGCTTATGAAGCTGAATCCAATGGATTGGTTGCATTGTCCTTTTTTGTCGGTGCCCTTTGTTCAGGATTGGCCGGATTTATTGGAATGAGGGTAGCGACAAAAGCGAATGTCAGGACTACGAATGCAGCAAGAACTTCTCTTGGGAAAGCACTGGAAGTAGCATTTGCTGGTGGATCAGTTATGGGACTTGGTGTTGTTGGTTTAGGGGTTCTTGGATTAAGCAGTTTATTCCTTCTTTATAACAATTATATAGGTGCGGACTGGGATATTGCAAAAGTGCTGAATGTGCTGGCAGGATTCTCTCTTGGAGCTTCTTCAATAGCCTTGTTTGCCCGTGTTGGAGGGGGTATATATACCAAAGCTGCTGACGTTGGAGCTGATCTTGTTGGAAAGGTAGAGGCAGGTATTCCGGAGGACCATCCTTTGAATCCAGCTACCATTGCCGATAATGTTGGTGATAATGTAGGCGATGTCGCCGGGATGGGTGCTGACCTGTTCGAGTCTTATGTCGGATCGATAATTGGAACCATGGTTCTGGGAGCAGCCTTTGTGACCCTTCCTGAGTTCAGCGGTTATTTCGATGGACTGGGTGCGATTCTGCTTCCTTTAACACTGGCGGCAGTAGGAATTGTTGTATCTATAATTGGGACTTTCTTTGTACGGGTAAAGGAGGGAGGGAATCCCCAATCTGCCCTGAACATAGGTGAGTTCGGTTCTTCAATACTGATGGTTATTTTGATGTATTTCATCATAAATGCCATGATGCCTGAATCCTGGGTCGCTGCAAATGGTAAGACCTATACTTCTCTTGGAGTATTTTTTGCCACACTTGCTGGCCTGGCAGCCGGTCTTGGTATTGGTAAAATCACTGAATATTATACAGCCACAGGAACAAGGCCTGTAAAAAATATTGCACGTCAGTCACTGACAGGTCCTGCAACAAATATCATTGCAGGGTTAAGTGTAGGGATGATGTCAACGGCTATTCCAATTCTTTTAATTGCTGCCGCCATCCTGATTTCTTTTTCTGTTGCCGGATTATATGGAATCGCTATAGCAGCGGTGGGTATGCTGGCAAATACTGGGATTCAGCTGGCTGTTGATGCTTACGGACCAATCAGTGATAATGCCGGGGGCATCGCAGAAATGGCTGAGTTACCAAAAGAAGTAAGAGGAAGAACTGATAAGCTTGATGCTGTTGGTAATACTACGGCAGCAATTGGAAAGGGATTTGCCATCGGGTCTGCCGCATTGACTGCCCTGGCCTTATTCTCTGCCTTTACCCAACAGGCCAATATTTCATCCATTAACATTTCCAAGCCTTCTGTTATGGCCGGATTGTTTCTGGGAGGCATGCTGCCATTTGTTTTCTCATCCATGGCTATGAAAGCGGTTGGGCAAGCGGCCATGGCTATGATACAGGAAGTAAGAAGACAATTTACATCAATACCAGCCCTTAAAGCAGCCCTGGAAATCATGAAGAAGTATGATTCTAACCTTGAAAATGCATCTGAAGAAGATATGAAGGTGATTCAGGCCGCAGATGGAGCTGCCGAGTATGATAAATGTGTTGAAATTTCCACAAAAGCATCCATTCAAAAGATGATCCTTCCGGGTCTTGTAGCTATTGTAACACCTGCTTTTATCGGATTTGTCGGTGGCCCGGAAATGCTGGGTGGCCTGTTGGCCGGGGTAACTGTTACAGGCGTTTTAATGGCTATATTCCAATCCAATGCCGGAGGAGCATGGGATAATGCAAAGAAGATGTTTGAGGAAGGTATTGAAATAGATGGTGAAAAGTATTCCAAAGGCTCTGAGCCTCATAAAGCTGCCGTGGTCGGAGATACGGTGGGTGATCCATTCAAGGATACATCCGGGCCATCACTCAATATATTGTTAAAGCTGATGTCGGTTATTGCCCTGGTAATAGCTCCTTCAATTGCCATCACAACCTCGACCACCACAAGTGAAGTTGAAGATAAAATAATACTTGAAGAGCAGGGTGAGAATAAAGCAGAGGCCTTCAACATCATTAACGAACAGGATGAAGCCGTAACCGGAGAATTCAATTAGGAAACAATTTTTATTAGACTATTTTATAAGATCTGAGGCCTTATATTCAATGAGTCTATCCGGGGAAAATATCAATATTATTGAACTGATATTTTTCCCGGAGTTTATTCAGGCCTTCTTATAGGATAGTCTATTCATTTTACCCAGCTTAATGATTGGATTTGAGGATAAAGTATTAAATTTATATTACTTTTTAAATAAACTCTAATGGAGGATTCTTTACTGGTATTGTTGATTAGTGCTGCATCTATTGGATTTTTTCATACACTTTTGGGGCCTGATCATTATCTGCCATTTATTTTGCTTTCAAAATCCAGAAACTGGTCTACTGTCAAAACCATGTTTATTACCGTTTTATGTGGGTTGGGGCATGTAGGTGGATCTATAATTCTTGGCCTGACAGGTGTTTTTTTCGGTTGGAGTTTATACAGTATTGAATTGTTTGAAAGTTCAAGGGGAAATGTAGCGGCATGGCTTTTGATCATATTTGGTGGAATTTATTTTGTATGGGGTTTATTCAAAGCCTATCATAATAAGCCTCATACTCATTGGCACAGGCATATGGATGGGAGTGTGCACAAGCATGAACATACTCATTCAGGAGACCATAAGCATGTTCATGAAAATGCGAAAGGAAAAAGCATTACACCCTGGATCTTATTTATCATTTTTGTATTCGGACCTTGTGAGCCCCTTATCCCTATTTTGATATTTCCAGCTTCAGAGGGTAGTTTCTTAGGCCTCATGCTGGTGATCGCTGCCTTTTCCCTTTCAACTATACTGACTATGACGGGTATTGTTTATCTATCCGCAACAGGATTAAAAGCGATCCAGTTTGGCAGGATGGAACGCTTCAGCCACGCCATTGCAGGGGCATTTATTTTTATAAGCGGGGTGGGGATTCAGTTCCTGGGATTGTAATTTATTCCAGGTTTACTGAGTGCAATCTTTATCTTTTAATACAGTCCTCATTGCCTGTTGTTCATCCTTTTCAAGAATGCTGAAAAACTGGTTGATAAATCTTACGGCTGTATTCCTATGTATCTTATCCAGTGATTCGCAAACCTCAAAAATGTTAATGATCTCATCTTTATTTTCCAGGAAAGTTTCAGATAAAGCTGAAAATTCTTCATCTGTCAGGCAGTTGCCAATCCAATACCTTTGTGTTAAGGATTCAATTGGTACCCTGGGCTGAGGAATTGCGTAATTCGTATTGACAATTCCACAATAATCAAGATCATAGGGTACCGGCATTGGTAAAGGTTTTTTATGGTCATTACTTTTAATCAGTTTGACATTGTGCATACTGGGTATGTGCCAATCGACATTACTGATCAGATACTGGTACATTGAGAACAGGTTCATTGTTGATCTGTCAAGTTGTGCCTCTAAAAGACCCATATTATCTACTTCAATGGCATTATTCCTTTCTGCCAGGTCATCGATATCTTCAAGAATAAAGGAGTAACTGGTAAAAGGTTTCTTCTTCCCCTGACTGTCGATGAAGTTAATTTTCATGTAATAGGTCTTGAAGCTTATATCTGTAATGGTTTCATAAATCTTGTAGGATAAATACTCCTTAATTAAAAACTGTTCATGATTGGAAGCTACCTTGCAGGTGGATACCAGTTTAACTTTTCCAAAAGAGTCGAAAAGATCAACCTGGTAATCTTCGTCATCAAAATCTATTCGAATCGGTGGAAGGTAACAGATCCTTTTCCTGACATTACCTCTGGCCCTTATCTTGACATTTCTGTGAACGGAATCACCATCAAAGTTCTTGTAAGCTATTTTAGCATCAAAATACTCCTCAGTGTCTTTTTCTTTTATGAAATTCTTAACATCAAAGATGAGGTCCATCTCGAATGGGTTATTTATATTAAATGGTTCCGAATAAGATTGGGCTGATCCCCCTTCCGATTGAGCAGATGCATGTATGGATCCGAAAAGGAGACAGAAGATGAATGTTAGATTCAGTAATTGGGTAGTGATCTTTCGCATGATAAAAGCTTTTATTTTGAAAATTGCTCAATAATTTATTAAAAATAATATCATAAACAAATGCATGCGTTCAATTTATTTCTATTTGACCGTCGACTCAATCCAATTTCGGTACAAAATCTATAAAAAATGGCACTTTGAAAAATACAATGTTTTGTTTCAGACAATTGCTGGTTTCCAGGAATGTATAATATTTCTGTAGATAAAGAAAATGCCACAAATCTGATCTTTCTTTTTTTGACACGTTCCGCCCACCATTCGGGCCATGCCTCTTCAACACATCAAGTTAATTTCCTTTAAAATATAAAAAACGTAATTAAATAGATCATTTTTATTTAAAAATATGTTATTTTAGTAACATAATAATTTAAGACAAAATGGGCGCTGACGACAAAGTATACCGACTATTAAATTATAAGAATTTACTGAACAGGCTTAAATCCATTGGGTTTGTTAAGGTTTTTTCTGATAATCTCGCTGACACGCTTGACATTTCACCTTCTCTTGTTCGGAAAGATTTTCGGGAATTTGGTATTCGTGGGGCACAAAAGGGTGGATACACCATTGAAACAGTTCTTTTTAAGATCAATGAAGTTCTTGGAATTGATAAGAAACACAAGATCATAATTGTCGGTGCCGGCAGAATTGGGCAGGCACTGATGCATTTTCCCGGGTTCAGAAAAGAGGGGATTATCGTATCTGCGGGATTTGATACGGATCCTGAAAAGATTGATGGGGAGGCAGTCATCCCGATATTCCATATCAAAGAACTGACGGATTATATTAAAACGAATAATATTAAGCTCGCCATTTTGGCCGTACCGGAGAATGCCGCGATGGGATGTCTCGATATGATGGAAGCAGGTGGGATAAAAGGAATATTGAATTTTACTTCCATGAATTTAAAAAGTCTTAAAGTAGCAATCAATAATGTGAATATTGGAAATGAGATTGAAAACCTGATATTCACCATAACTAAAAAATGATATCTGTAAAGGATTTTTTAACCTAAAATTATTTTTATGAAAAAGGATGTCAAGTCCATAATTGCCAAATATAACAAGGATGAAACCCGGTTAATGGATATCCTGATTGATATTCAGGATTCCCTGGGATTTATTTCTCCTGAGGCTATTGATGTCATATCCGAGGACCTGAACTTATCGCATGTCGATGTGGAACAGACTATTTCATTTTACCATTTCTTTTCAATGACGCCATTAGGTAAGTATAATATTTACCTGAACAATAGTGCAGTGGCCAATATGATGGGATGCGCTGAAGTAGCAAAAGTATTTGAAGAGGAAGCCGGATGTAAGTTCGGGGAAGTATCAGAAGATGGACAGCTGGGTATGTTTTATACCTCATGCATTGGGATGAATGACCAGGAACCAGCTGCCATAATCAATGGCATGGTGTTTACACGTCTTACAAAATTCAGGGCCCGTGAGATAATTCGAGATATCAAGGCGGGCAAGAACGTTGAAGAAATGTATGTGGCAAGTTATGGTGATGGCGCAAACAGCAACCAACTGATCAAATCAGTTGTTAGCAACAACATCAGGAAGATAGGGCCAATACTCTCACCTAAAGCCGAATACGGGAGTGCTTTGAAAAAAATAATAAAACTATCCCCCAATGAGGTAATCGACGAGGTCAAATCATCGAATATCCGTGGAAGAGGTGGAGCAGGATTTCCAACGGGTCTTAAATGGGAATTTTGCCGGAAAGCTCCGGGAGACAAAAAATATATTTTCTGTAATGCTGATGAAGGAGAACCCGGCACTTTTAAAGACCGTGTTCTCTTAACAGAAAGACCCAAACGCTTATTGGAAGGTATGGCCATTGCCGGTTATGCTGTTGGAGCTGAAGAGGGAATAATTTATCTAAGATACGAATATAAATACTTGCAAGAATATCTTGAGAATGTGATTAGGGAAGCCAGGGAGGCAAACTTTTTAGGAAAGGATATATGCAAGAAAAAAGGATTCAATTTTGATGTTCGAATTCAATTTGGAGCTGGAGCATATGTCTGTGGTGAAGAATCCGCACTTATAGAATCAGCAGAAGGAAAACGGGGTGAGCCTCGTGACAGGCCACCATTCCCGGTTGAAAAGGGGTATTTGAATAAACCTACGATCGTTAATAATGTGGAGACACTTTCAGCTGTTACTCAGATCATCAATAATGGAGGCGAATGGTATCGTTCGTTTGGAACGCGTGAGTCAACAGGAACAAAAGTTTTAAGCGTATCCGGCGATTGCCTGCATCCGGGTGTATATGAAGTAGAATGGGGTTTCAGTGTAAATGATATCCTTGACCTGGTAGGTACGATGGGAGAAGTCCAGGCGGTACAAGTGGGTGGTCCGTCCGGACGCTGTATTGCGCCTTATGATTTTAACAGGATTCTGGGGTATGAGGACCTTGCCACAGGGGGTTCCTTAATTATTATTGGAAAGCAAAGGGATCTGCTTAAAGATATCGTTCTCAATTTTATGGACTTCTTTGTTGAAGAATCATGCGGATCGTGCACGCCTTGCAGATCATTGAGCGTTATTTACAGGGATAAACTAAAAAAGATACTGAATGGCAGGGGGGTACAGAAAGACCTCGACGATTTGTATGCATGGCGTCATATTATGAAAGGAAACCGTTGCGGTCTGGGGCAAACTGCTTTGAACCCTATTCTTACAACACTCAGGAATTTCCCCGAGCTGTATGAAAACAGAATTCAGAAGAATAAAACGTTCGATGAAGGATTTGATATTCATGCAGCATTGAAGGATTCATTTGAGATCACAGGTAGAAAATCATTTTAAATTATAAACTGGAATAAGAAATGTCGAAAGTTTTAAACTTTACAATTGATGGGGTGATATGTATGGCAGAAAAAGGTCAGACCATTTTGAACGCAGCTGCTGCCAATAAAATATATATTCCAACTTTATGTAATCTTCCCGGACTTAAACCCAGAGGCTCATGCCGTGTATGTAATGTCAAGGTAAACGGTAAATTTTTAACAGCTTGCACCACACCGGTTGCCGAAGGTATGGAAATTGAAAACAACACAAATGATATAATTGATATTAGAAAATCGATCATTGAGCTGCTGCTTGTCGAAGGAAATCATTACTGCCCTTATTGTGAAAAAAGCGGCAATTGCGATCTCCAGGCGATAGCCTACAAATATAGTATCCCGGCTCCACGATTTCCCTATCAATTCCCTGACAGGGATATCGAAGCCACAAATGGTAAACTGTTGAAAGATCATAATAGGTGTATTTTATGTAAACGGTGTATTCGTGGAATTAAGGACGAGGAAGGGAGAAGCATTTTTGCTTTTAAACGAAGAGGTCATAAGGTGATCATTAACGTCGATACAAAATTATCGGCCAATATGTCGGACGAAATGGCCCAGGAAGCTATGGATATTTGCCCGGTAGGAGCCATTTTGAAGAAGGAAATAGGATTTAAAGTACCTATCGGAGAGAGAAAATATGACAAAGACCCTATAGGATCAGATATAGAAGAAATTAAAGCAACTACAATTTAAATCAGGAATAAATGAGCAAACCTATAATAGCGACGACTTCATTGGCCGGGTGTTTTGGATGCCACATGTCTTTTCTGGATATCGACGAAAGGATACTTGAATTAGCTGAACTCGTTGAATTCAATAAATCACCCATCAATGACATAAAAAAATTTACCAGAAAATGTGATGTCGGTTTGATTGAAGGTGGTGTATGTAACAGTGAAAACATTCATGTCCTGAAGGATTTCAGGGAGAATTGTAAGATCCTGGTTTCTGTTGGGGAATGTGCCATAATGGGTGGATTACCTGCCTTGAGAAATAATATTCCATTACGGGAATGTCTGGAAGAAGCCTATCTGGATGGTCCGAGTGTGGAGAACAATGAAGAACGTATCATACCCAATGATGAGGAGTTGCCCTTGATATTAGATAAGGTTTATCCTTGTCATGAAGTGGTTAAGATTGATTTCTTTCTTCCAGGCTGCCCTCCTCGTGCCGATATGATATATGAAGCATTGGTGTCACTTATTACAGGCAAGGAATTAAAGGTTCCTTACGAAGCATTTAAATACGACTAAAATTAATCATCATGGGACAGAAACTAACCATTGAACCCGTTACTCGTGTAGAAGGACACGGAAAAGTTACCATACATCTGGACGATGAGAATCAGGTTGTTCAGACCAGATTGCATATTGTTGAATTCAGGGGATTTGAAAGATTTATACAGGGAAGGCCTTACTGGGAAGCCCCGGTATTGGTGCAGAGGTTATGCGGTATTTGCCCGGTAAGCCATCATCTCGCTGCTGCTAAGGCCCTGGATGTGATTGTGGGAGTCGGACCGGATAATATTTCGCCGACGGCAGAGAAAGTGAGGCGATTAATGCATTATGGTCAGTTTTTCCAGTCACACTCCCTGCATTTCTTTCACCTTGTTTCCCCGGACCTGCTCTTCGGGATTGATGCTGATCCGGCTAAGCGAAATGTCATAGAAGTCGCCAAAGAATTTAAAGACCTGGCTGTACAGGGCGTGATGATGCGGAAGTTCGGACAGGAGATCATCGAAGCTACAGCAGGGAAAAAGATCCATGGTACAGGGGCCATACCAGGGGGCGTTAATAAATCACTTTCCATCGAGGAAAAAATGAAATTTCTGATAGGTAAGGATCCTTTAAATATTGATCAAATGATTGCCTGGGCTCAGGGAGCGCTTGATCTGTTCAAGGATTATCACAAGAATAACAAAGACCTGCTTGATAATTTCGCAAAATTCCCGTCCAGCCATCTTAGTTTGGTGAGAAAAGACGGTGCCCTGGATATATATCATGGTGTGATCCGAGCCGTGGATACTGAAGGGAACAAGATCCTGCATGATGTGGATTATCAGGATTATCTTGATTACATCGCTGAAGAAGTTAAATCATGGAGTTATATGAAATTCCCTTACCTTCGGTCTTTGGGCAATAAGGAAGGCTGGTATACGGTTGGCCCTTTGGCCAGGCTGAATACCTGCGACTTCATACCTACCCCTTTAGCCCAGAAGGAATTTGAAATATTCAGAGCCTATACCAACGGTAAGCCAAACAATATGTCGATGCATATGCATTGGGCTCGTTTGATTGAAACCCTTCATGCCGCTGAAATGATCAAAGAATTACTCGATGATCCGGATATTCTTGAAGGGGAATTGGTAAGAAAAGGAAGTAAGACTATAGAAGGTGTCGGTTTAATTGAAGCTCCCAGGGGAACTTTGTTCCATCATTACAGGATCAACAAGGATGATCAGATAGAAATGGCCAACCTCATTGTCTCGACTACCAATAATAATACCCCTATGAACAAGGCGGTAGAACTTGTAGCAAAATCCCATATGAATGGAAGGGAGAAAATTACTGAGGGAATGCTGAATGCTGTTGAAACAGCCATACGAGCTTATGATCCATGCCTTAGTTGTGCTACGCATGCGTTGGGGAAAATGCCTCTGGAAATTACTCTGTTGAATTCAAATGATGAGGTGATTGATATAAAAAGATCTGAATAGATTGAGCAAAAAATTGAAAATATTGTTATATGGATATGGTAATCCCGGTAGGAAGGATGATGGTTTGGGACCAATATTAGTCGAATTAGTTGAGAAATGGATAATCGAACAAAAAATTGAAAACATCTCTATTGATTCCAATTACCAACTCAACATTGAGGACTCCTATACTATCCGGGATTATGATATAGTAATCTTCATTGATGCTTCAATTGAAGAAATTGATGATTTTATTGTTACCCGGGTTGAGCCTTCCGAAAAGGTTAACTATACCATGCACTCCGTATCACCTTCCTTTGTTTTGAACCTCTGTAATAAATTATATCATTATACACCGGAAACATTTCTACTACATATCAAGGGATATGAATTTCAGCTTCAGGAAGGGCTATCAGAAATGGGCCGGAAAAACCTGGATGCCGCATTTGAATTCATTACGAATTTACTGGCGGTGCCTGAAGATTTAATTGAGAACCTGGACGCACGATTGCTGACTTGAAATATCTCTTATACTAAAGCCCCTTAGGGCAAATTCCATTTTCTAATTCTCTAACAACTCAGATCGAAGGTATGATGGTAAATGATCACTTTATTTCCGGTTTGATCATTACCAGCAATATTTTAAAATCGGTTGTTGCGTTCAAAGCATGGGGAATATCCGCAGGCATTATTATCATTTCTCCGGCCTTAAGGGTATGAGACTTTTTATCGATCAGGATTTCGGCAACACCTTCAAGTACATTAACAAAGGCATCAAAGGGGGCTGTGTGTTCACTTAATCCTTCTCCTTTTGAAAAGGCGAACAAAGTTATACTTCCACCTTTGTTTTTTATGACCTGTTTACTGGCTACCCCCCCCTCAACATATTCTATGCCATTGACCATGGTTGATTTTACTCCTTTTTCAAAATGCATGATGTCTTATTTTAATTTTTCGATCAGGTTCCACTATTATCCCTACTCTATAAAGTAAATGCCAAATTAGGAAGAAAATAAATGACTTCTTTAATAATACCATGTAAAAATCTGAAATTGTTTCACCAAAAAATACTTATCTGTTGTTATAATATTTAATGATATTATACGCATGACAAAAAGCTCCATCGATAATTTGTTTATTTGTTTTAATTTAGAGAAATGAAAAAGTATACCAGGCATCAGTTGGCATTGAGAAACGGTCAGGACAGGGAGGAGATCTGGTGTGCGTATAATGGTGTTATATATGACCTTACTGATTCTAATCGCTGGGATCATGGAAAGCATTATGAGCATTGGTCCGGGCAGGACCTTACAAAAGAAATGGAAGATGCCCCGCATCATGATTGGGTATTTGACAGATTCAAAAAGGTAGGATACTTAATGGATGAAAATGCATGAAATAGAGCCCTATTATCGATGGTTGAGTTTATACGATTCGTCAAAAGATGAACGGTCCCCGTTTTTTGGGAAGGAGTACAACTACGATCTTTACAGTGATGCCATTTATAACTATTATATTGATCCTGCCTGGGATTATATCGGATCGGAAACATTGTATGTAAAGATCCTATTTATTTCCTACGAATTGAAATTTTGCATTATTGAATTTATCGGGGAGTGGAATGATGCCATAAACAATGATATCATGTTTCTGAAAAGGAATGTGGTGGATCACCTGAATTCTTATGGTATAAATAAATACATTTTGATTGGTGAACATGTTTTTAATTATCATGGATCTGATGATTGTTATTATGAAGAATGGTATGATGATATGGATGAAGGGTGGATTGCTGGTGTTAATTTCAGGGATTTTGTTTATGAAGAATGGAAAAAATACAATCTTGATTATTATATAAATTATGGAGGCACCCTTCAGGTTGACAACTGGAGAACCCTGAATCCAATTGTACTTTTCAAAAAGATCGCCGGTTTTATAGCCAGAAGACTGGAAGCACCACGCTGACTTAACCATTATAGAGTTATAATCAGCTCTGATAAGTTTTTAACCTGCTATTTTTCTGATACGAGATTATTTCATCAAATAATTCAGTTTTATCAAAACAAAATCAAAACAGGCTGGTTTTAACTCTGTTTGTTTTTAATAACCGTTTAAATCACAATCTAATCATGAAAAAAATTACTTTAAGTCTATTCTTTTTATCATTTGCTATTGCATCTTTTGGTCAGGTTGAATTGAAACCAGCAATCGGCATCAACGTCACGAATGTATCCAAGGATCCGGATACTGGAAGCACAAAAGGTCAGGTGGGATTTCAGGTTGGAGCCAGTGTGCTGATCGGTGAGAAATTCTATGTTGATCCGGGGATCTTTTATGTAAAAAAAAGTACTCAGTTTGTTGAGGAAGGAACGAATCCTCAGGAACTTACATTGGATATGTCCGGGATAAGGATACCCGTAGCGGTTGGTTATCATCTCCTGGGCAATGAAGAAAGTCTGGCCTCGCTTAGAATACTGGGTGGAGGATCAGCCTTTTTTACAACCAGTGTAGATGCGGATGATGCCAGTAAAGATGATTTCAAAAGCCCTAGTTGGGGACTGTTCGCCGGGGCCGGACTGGATATATGGATCCTTTTCCTGGACGTTAAATATGAATGGTCCTTAACCGATGTTTCCAGCATTACAAACTTTGATGTAGGAAAATACCGGTCTTTTTACTCAAATCTGGGAGTTAGGATTAGGTTTTAATGTAGAATACTACAGAAAGATAAATTTTATCTTTTCCACAGTAACAGTTCACCCGGTAAGGATTTTTATCAGGATATTTACCTGGAACAATAATGATCAATATCGGGTGAATTTTAATATTTTTAAAATATTAAGATACTTCCCTAACCTGGGCAATTTCAGAAATTAAAAACTTTCTGCCCGTCTTGTTCTCCCTGCATAAGGATCTGGTCCTTCTTTTTTCGATCTTGGTATAAACTCGACCATTCAGGATGAATGATGCACCCTCATTTAGCTCTTCAAGGTATATTTGTCCATCATGATCATGGTGATCATATTGTCTGAGAAGTTTGGACAGTGACGCATCGCTCTGGCTGGATGCCTTAGGGTTCTTCATATGTTTTTTAAGTTGAACCAATACATTATCAGGGAATATCATATTGTTCATAACTGGCTCCATTATATCCTGGAAGATTTTCTTCCATTCCAGTCCGTGTGGCGGATGGTTATTCCCATGATCCAGGTACTGTTTAAGATGGGCTACCTCGTGAAGGAAGGTAATCAGGAAGGCATACTGATTAAGATTTCCATTTACCGTTATTTCATGATTCCGGTTTTTCTTATTATACCTGTAATCGCCAATCTTAGAAGTTCTATGTCTCGTTACCTTAAAACTGAAAGGATTTTCATCCCATTTGTCAACGCAATAATCAACTGATTTTTCCGGAACATACTTTACAATCAATTCCCTGAATTTCTCTATCATATCCATTATTTATTCCTGAACACCACCTTGATGGGAACACCTGAAAAATCAAAATTACTTCTAATGGTATTTATTAAAAACCGCTCATAAGGAGCCTTGATATATTTTGGGTGATTGGTAAAAAAAGCAAAAGTTGGAGACTGAGTTGGCAATTGTGTGATGTATTTGATCTTAATATATTTCCCCTTGAAAGCCGGAGGTGGTGTTCTTTCTATGATGGGCAGCAAGAGTTTGTTCAATTCAGATGTGGATACCTTTCTGTTCCTGTTCTCATATACCTGGAGGGCGCGTTCTATAACTTTAAAGATCCTCTGCTTTTTCAATACGGAAATAAATATTACAGGCATATAGTTAAGCGGACCAAGTTTCTCCTCTATCGTTGATTTGAATTCCTCAGCGGTCCTGGTCTCCTTTTCGATCAGGTCCCATTTGTTGATCAGAATTAATATCCCTTTTTTATACTTATTGGCCAATCCAATCAGGTTGACATCCTGGCTTTCCAGGCCCTGGGTTGCATCGATCATAATAAGACACACATCACTTTCCATAAGAGCCTTAATGGACCGCATGACACTATAGAATTCTACATTTTCCTTTACTTTGGCTTTTTTCCTCACCCCGGCTGTATCGATAAGGAGGAGGTCTTTTCCGAACAGGTTATAGCGTGTATTGATCGAATCCCGTGTAGTTCCTGCGATTTCGGTTACGATCGAACGTTTTTCTCCTATCAGGGCATTCAGTAATGATGATTTTCCTACATTAGGCCTTCCAATAATAGATATTTTCGGTAGTTCATCGTTCGTCTCAGCATCATGCTCATCCTTAAACAAAGAAACCAGTTCATCCAGCAGTTCTCCAGTACCCGAACCATTAGTAGATGATATGGGATACAGGGTTTCATAGCCCAACTCATAAAACTCATTGGCAGCCATCCTTAGGTTATTGTTATCCGCTTTGTTAGGGGTCAGGAAAACAGGTTTACCCAAAGACCTGATAACAGTAGAGAAATCTTTGTCCAGATCAGTGAGCCCATCCTTACAATCAACGAGAAAAATGATAAAATCGGCTTCTTTCATCGCAGATTCAACCTGGTCGCGGATAGCGGATTCAAAAATATCTTCAGATCCCGTTACATATCCGCCTGTGTCAATTACGGTAAAAGATCGACCATTCCATTCACCTACTCCGTAATGACGGTCTCTCGTAACACCACTTACATCATCCATAATGGCTTGTCTTTCTTCGACAAGCCGGTTGAACAACGTGGATTTCCCAACATTTGGGCGGCCTACTATCGCAACCGTATAGGGCATATTCTATTCGGGATATTTAAATTAAAGTTCTAAACAAGCTTTAGCCAGGTAGCTAAGCAATCTCTTTTAATATATTCTGTAAAGAGACTCTGCTTCCTATCTCGTCTTTCAGGGCATCCACTTTAACGCGTACCTGTTCCATAGAATCCCGTTCCCTTATGGTAACGGTATCATCTTCAAGTGTTTGATGATCAATTGCTACACAATAGGGAGTCCCAATCAGATCCTGACGGGTATATCGCTTGCCGATGGATTGTGTCTCTTCATATATCAGATTAAAATCGAATCTCAAGTCATTATAAATCTTCTTGGCTATTTCCGGCAAACCATCTTTCTTGACCAATGGGAATATCGCCGCTTTAACCGGGGCAAGGCCAGGATGGATCTTAAGGTAAGTTCTGGTCTTTTTATTCTCGCCTTCACCAACTTCCTCTTCTCTGAAAGAATTGCTCAATACCATAAAAAACAACCTGTCGGCACCTGCAGAGGTTTCAATTACGTATGGAACATATGATTTATTGATCTCATTATCAAAGTACTGCATCTTTTTCCTGGACAATTCCTGGTGATTACCCAAGTCGAAATCAGTTCTGCTGTGTATGCCTTCTACTTCTTTAAAGCCAAATGGGAATTCATATTCTATATCAACAGCAGCATTGGCATAATGTGCCAGTTTATCATGATCATGGAACCTGAGTTTGTTTCCAGGTATTCCCATAGCCTTATGCCAGTTTATCCTGATCTCTTTCCATTGTTCATACCATTTCATCTCTTCTCCGGGCCGGATAAAATACTGCATCTCCATCTGTTCGAATTCCCGCATCCTGAAAATAAACTGCCGGGCCACGATCTCATTCCGGAAGGCTTTCCCAATCTGGGCTATTCCAAAAGGAATCTTCATCCTGGCTGTTTTCTGTACATTCAGGAAGTTGACAAATATTCCCTGGGCAGTTTCGGGTCTGAGAAAAATAGCATTCGCATCATCTGCAACAGATCCGATCTGAGTGGAGAACATCAGGTTAAATTGCCTGACATCCGTCCAGTTTGCTGTGTTTGAAACGGGACAGCGAATATCTTCTTTAACAATCAAATCATGAACTCCCTTCAGATCTTCTTTCTCAAGCAGTCTGGACATTTCCTGTATAAGCACTCTGGCTTTTTCAGGCTCCCCGTTTGATTCATACTCAGCTGCCTTATCTTCCAGGAGGACATCAGCGCGGTATCTTTTTTTTGAATCCCTGTTATCAACCATGGGATCATTAAAACTATCTATATGCCCAGAGGCCTTCCAGGTTAGAGGGTGCATAAAAATGGCAGCATCGATACCGACGATATTGTGGTGAAGCTTGATCATTGATTGCCACCAAAGGTCTTTAATATTATTCTTCAGTTCGACACCATAGGGGCCATAATCATAAACAGCCTGGAGCCCATCGTAAATCTCACTGGATTGATATACAAATCCATATTCCTTCGCGTGGGCTATTACATTTTTGAGTTGAATATTATCTTCCGGTCTTGTGATATTATCTGTCATAGCCGCAAAGATATACTAAGAATTATGAATAATGAATAATGTGTTAAGATTGTGGATATGAGTATTATTATTGTGGAAAGTAAAATTGTCTTACCTTCCGAAGCGGAGTGATACGTTATCAAGACTTTCAATTGAACCAACAAAAGTTACTATATCATTTCTTCTCAATCGAGTATACCCATGAGAAATGATCATCTGGCCTCCCCGTTTAACGGACAAAACGATCACATCAGAAGGAAGTCTCAGGTTCCGCAGATATACCCCGTGAAGATTTGGATTTAATACTTCCACATCCCTGGTATCCTGGTCTTTCTGTAAACCAAGCAACAAGGAGGTGGCCTGGGGAGATCGTACGAAATGGTCCAGAAGGCTCACCATTGCCGTTGCCGGTTCAACGATCAGGGCCCCCAGCTTATGGAATCTTTCGAAATTCTCTCGATTATTAAGCCGTACCACCATAACATTCGTTCCATAGTACTGGTATGCCAATTCACAGATCTGAAGGTTCTCCTCGTCAGTCAGCATCATAACAAAAACCTCAGTATTGTGTGCATTGATATCATTAAGATTTTCAATGGTAACCTTATCAAGATAAATTACCTCGACCCCATCGATCTTTAATTTTTTCTTTGCCGGGTTTAATGTTACGATTCTGGTTTTCCACCCGTTTCCGGCCAATTGATTACCCAAAGCAATCGACTGGTTATCGAGGCCAAAAATCAGTACATCCCGGATCCCATCATATTCATAAAGCTTTCCCCTACTTCTGTCCTCACCTACATACCTCAGGGCATATTTGAACAAGGGAGGGCCTATGAATTGGTTGACCACGATCACCGCAATAATTACCGTAGCAAATTCAGGGCCCCACTTCGGGAACTCGTTAGCAATTATGGTGGCAAGGCCCAGTGCTACTCCGGCCTGCGTGACATACGGCATCCACCCGACCTTGTTAAACCTTGAGGGATCCTGAGCGAGCATTCCTCCGGCATAGGCACCAATTATTATGGTAACAAGCCTGATAACGAAAAACAACAATGCTGCAAGCCAAGCTGCTGCCAGTACATCAAGCTGCATGGAAGCACCGGTCAGCGTAAAAAATGCAACATATACATGAGGCCCGATATCGCTTATAATTCTGATGAATTCAGCTCTGTTCCTTGTATAATTGGTGATAATGAAACTGGCCAGGATACAGATCAATAATGGTTCGAGGAATATTTCATGACGGCCAAGTTCAGCAGAAATATGTCTTATAAAATATGAAAACTGATAAACTCCATATCCTGAAAATAAGACCAGAAATGTTTTATAACGCTTTTCTATCTTTAACTTAAGTATCAGGGATAGTATGTAGTGAAATAAAAATCCTAAAGCCACAGACAATACAAGCTCAATCAGAATTATTAGAAAAGCCACTATGTGCAATTCTTCCCCTTTAATCAGTGTCTCTGATATATTTAATGTAACTCCAAATAAGATAATCACAATAAAATCCTTGATCACAGTAACGCCAAGTACAGTTTGTGTGAAAGGTCCTTTAGCCCTTAATTCGTTGATAACAGCGATTGCGGAGGCAGGTGAACGGGCTACAAAAACGGCCCCGGTCAGGAAGGAAATTGATATTTTCTCTACTATTCCCATGTCTTTCATGTAGGGGATCAGGTCAGCAATGAGGAAAACAACAATTCCACTTAATACAAATGTTGAAATGATTTGACCGAGGGTAATCCATTTAATACTGTTAAACCGGTTTCGGAGTTCATTAAGGTATAATTCAGCACCTGCCGCAAAAGCAATAAATGAAAGTGCCACATCATTGATAAAGGATAGCTTCGGAATGGATTCATGTGGGATAAGATTTATCAGGTAAGGACCCGATAGAATGCCGATGAACAATACTCCTGTAATGATAGGGAGATGGATCCTTTGGAAAAGTTTCGATATATGACTTGACGCCACGGCAACTATCCCAAAGCCTACGATCAATAGAAAAATGTTCAGGTTATTCTGAAGGAAATCCAACGGTTCGAAGTTGTTTAGACAACAAGAATATGAATAAATATGGAAATATAAAAAATGTTTCAGGGATGCCGCAGGATATACCCGCTAATTCTTTCTCCAGCTGGCCTTTAACAAAAACTTTTTAAAGTCCTCATAATCGCTGTTCATCTTAACTGATTCTTTCTTCTTGTTTAATACACTTTTTAGTCCATGCGGAAAGGCAATCTCATAATCCAGGAACTTATTTATCTCGTTACTGAATTTTGCAGGATGAGCTGTAGAGACAAAAACACCTGTAAATTCCTTTTCCCGCCCTAATAAATAATCATGAAGCCCGAGGTATCCAATGGCCGAATGAGGGCACATGAGGTAATGAGTCTCTTCAAAAATTTTCAAAATGGCCTTTTTTGTAATATGGTCTGAATATGCCGAACCATGAATATCCTTGATCACGTTTTCGTACTTATTCCCATATAATTCAAGAATTCTGGGGAAGTTGCTGGGATTCCCGACATCCATAGCATTGGAAATGGTCTTAAGTGATGGTCTGGGTTCAAATTTTCCAGTTTCAAGATATTGAGGGACAATATTATTCGCATTTGTTGCAGCGATAAGGTGATGAATCGGTATGCCCATTTTTTTTGCCAGCAAAGCGCCACACATATTTCCGAAATTTCCACTTGGAATAGAAAATACCACTGGCTTATTATATTGTTTTAACTGAGCATATGCATATATGTAATAAAAAGACTGTGGCAATAATCTGGCAAAATTGATAGAATTTGCTGATGTAAGGTGCATTATGTCATTCAGGTCTTCATCCAGAAAGGCTTGTTTTACAAGCATCTGGCAATCATCAAAGGTGCCATCCACTTCCAGTGCTGTAACGTTTCCTCCTATCGTTGTGATCTGTTTTTCCTGTAATTTGCTAACTTTTCCACCAGGGTATAAGAGCACCACATATATCCCGGGTATTTTATAAAATCCCTGAGCCACAGCACTACCCGTATCTCCCGAGGTGGCGACAAGAATTACCGTTTCATTTGACTCTTTTCTTACGAAATGGGATAATAACCTGGCCATAAACCTTGCGCCAAAATCCTTAAAGGCATAAGTGGGACCATGATACAGCTCCAGGGAGAATGTGTTTTCCTTTACCTTATGCAAGGTCGCATCAAAGTCTATAGCCTCATATACAATCTTTTTCAACCATTTTTCATCTATGTCCTCCTCAAGCCAGAGTTTGCTGATCTCAAGAGCCAGTTCCTGAAAATTCATATCAGGAAGGCCATTAAGCAGATCGGCAGGTATTTTAGGAATAGATAAAGGCATATAAAGTCCGTTATCCGGTGGCATACCGTGGAGCACTGCTTCCCTGAAACTTACTTGTGGGGCACTATGGTTTGTACTGTAGAAATTCATGCATGTTCGAGCACTATCGGGCCCTGATTATTCACCTTAGAAACGTAAATATCGCTTTCTATACCGATTTTTTTAAATTCTTCTTTCATTTTTTGTGCTGCTTCCTGAGCAATGCGCAATCCCCGGCTCAAAGCAAAGACTGAAGGTCCGGATCCGGATATGCCGCACCCCAGGACTCCCGAACCCATAGCAGCCGCTTTCACAGCATCGTATCCCGGGATTAAAATGGAGCGGATGGGTTCTATTATGTGATCTACCATTGATCTGCCAATTAATTCATAATCGGAGGTATACAATCCGGAAATAAGTCCTCCAACATTCCCCCATTGTTTGATCGCATTTTTCAATTGAACCTGTTTTTTCAAAATATCCCTGGCATCCTTTGTTTTTATCTCGATTCGTGGATGAATCACCGAAGCATATAGTTCCTCCGGGGCGGGAAGTTTGATTACATCGAGGGGATTATAGCTTCTTATCAATACAAATCCGCCATATAATGCAGGTGCTACATTATCAGCATGATCCGATCCACAGGCAATTTTTTCCCCATACATGGCAAATTTCAAAACCTCTAAGGAATCCAAAGGATTCCCAAGTAAATTATTTATTGCAAAAGCTGCTGCCACTGAACTGGCGGCACTTGATCCAAGTCCGCTTCCAAGGGGCATCTTTTTATGTAAACGTATATCTATGCCCTGGTGTAGTTTCAAATGCTCAAGAATATTTTTTATTACCGCTGAGGCGGAATTTTTATCCGGATCCATAGGTAATTGGCCAAAATCGCCGGTAATTTCAACTAATTTTACTTCACTGGAATTGTTTTTGGTCAATATAATCTCATCTCCCGGACTATTAAGTGCAAAACCCAGAATATCAAATCCACAAGATACATTGGCTACTGAAGCCGGTGCAAAAACCCTGATGCTTTCCATAAGAAATTGTTGTTATGGTAAGAAATTGGCTATACTAATAATATCCGCAAAGACCCCGGCGGCAGTTACTTCTGCTCCTGCTCCCGGTCCCTTTATAACCAAAGGCCTTTCTTTATAACGGGTTGTTGTGAATGAAAGCATATTGTCACTTCCGGATAAGTTATACAATGCATGATCCTGCCCAACCGTACGCAGGCCAACACTGGCTTTGCCATCAGCCATGGTGGCCATAAAACGTAATTTCTCATTCTTCTTGTTGGCCTTTTCGAGCAGACCGGTAAAGTGATCATCATATTTCTCCAGCTCCTTGAAAAAATCATCCACCGATTCGACAGCAAAACATGATTCGGGTATAAAAGGTTCATTTTTCACTTCATCAATTTGCATTTCATAACCAACTTCCCTGGAAAGGATAAGGATCTTACGGACAACATCCATTCCATTCAAGTCATCCCGCGGATCAGGTTCAGTGAAGCCTTTTTCCTTAGCCTCCCTGACTACCTGGCTGAATTTAACTGAACCATCGAAATTATTGAATATATATGACAGAGTCCCTGATAATACACCCTCGATTTTTAATATCCAGTCTCCGCTCCATTTCAAATCATTTAAAGTAGTAATTACAGGAAGTCCGGCACCCACATTGGTTTCGTATAAGTATTTAATATTTTTCTTTCTTGATAATCTGTATAATTTATTATAATTATCAAGAGGTCCGGAATTTGCCAGCTTATTGGGTGTTGTTATTGAAATATTATTGTCAAGAACCTGATCATAGACATCAACTACCGACTGGCTGGCAGTACAATCAACGAAAATACTGTTTGCCAAATTCAGATGTAGCATTTTGTCAACGAACTGTTGCATATTTGATTTCTCAGTGGCCTCATCAATATTATCTTTCCATGTTTCCATAGAGACACCTTCCCTGTTGAAGTACATTTTTCTGCTATTCGCCAAACCGACAAGTTTGAACTGCATGTTATGCTCCTTGAGCAAATACGCTTCCTGCTGTTTAATTTGTGAAAGCAGTGTGCTGCCAATTAATCCCGTACCAACCAGAAAAAGGTGCAGCGTCTTTACGTTTGAAAGGAAAAATGCCTCATGAAGTGTATTCAGTGATTTAGGCAAGTCAAAATGTGAGATGACCACTGACAGGTTAAGTTCGGAGGATCCCTGGGCTATAGCAACAACATTTATCCCATTTTTACCCAGCGCATCGAACAACTTACCTGAAATACCAGGTGTATTTCTCATATTTTCACCAATAATAGCCACTATAGATAAACCAGACTGTATATTTACTTCATCAATCTTATGGTTCATAATCTCATTAGAAAATTCCTCCTCAATTGCCGTTTTGGCTTGATCAGTTTGATCAGGACTTATGGCAAAGCAGATAGAATGTTCAGAAGAAGCCTGGGTGATCAAAATTATATTAATCTCATTTCTGGCGAGGGTGCCAAACAGGCGGGAAGATACACCCGGTACCCCAACCATACCACTACCTGTCAGATTGATCAGAGAGATGTTTTCAATAGAGGAAATCCCTTTTATAAGGAAATCCTTATTTTCAGTCATTTCACTGATTATAGTACCCTTAAAAGAAGGATTAAAGGTATTTCTTATTCGAAGGGGAATTTTTTCAGTGAAAGCAGGTTGTAAAGTAGGTGGATAGATTACCTTGGCGCCAAAATGAGAAAGTTCCATTGCCTCAACATAAGACAATGAATTTTGAGGGAATGCATCCTGGACTTTTTTAGGATCAGTGGTCAGAACACCATCTACATCTGTCCAGATCTCAATTTCATCAGCTCCCAGGGCTGCACCAAACAAGGCTGCTGTATAATCAGACCCCCCTCGTCCTAATGTAGTAGTTTCACCCTTTGATGTAGAACCGGCAAAGCCAGTAACCACCTGTAATTTCTGATGTGATTTGAAATAATTCCTGATATTTTCAAATGTAAGAGATTCAAAAACCTTTGCATTTCCAAACTGATCGTTTGTTTTTATCAATTGTCGTGCATCAAGCCATTCACAAGGGTAGCCGAGTTGATTTAAGTAAGATGAGATGATTAAAGCAGCGAGACGTTCACCAAAACTCATAACCAGGTCCAGGGTTCGTGGAGAGAGTTCTTTCAATAAGAACACCCCATGCAACAGATCTTCCAGATTGTTGGTTAAAAACTTCATTTGTGCAATAATGCTGCTTTGAGATTTTATGTCTATCAACTCCTTGATAGCGGCTAAATGATGACTAACTATTCTATCTGATAGCTCAGTATAATTTTCATCGTCTGCAGCAGCGGCTTTCCCTACATCTATCAGGTCATTTGTTATACCATACATTGCGGAAGTTACTATGATGATCTTTTCTCCATCATTTAGATAATCCGAAATTATATTGCTGACCTGCCGTATATTGTCAGGTGAACCAACTGAAGAACCTCCAAATTTCAGTATTTTCATCTACATTGTTTTTATGATCAAAGGTCGGATAGCTTGTCCCGCATTAGCAGGAGAATCGACAATTTGGCTCCGTACTTTACAAAGCAGAGTGCCTATATTTCTTCATCCGTCTTCGCCTTAAATTTGTTTAACGTGTGGATTTTATGTGATTATGAATCAGCCCACAAAGTTGTGAAAATTTACAGTCTATTAAAAAGCAGGATTCATTTATTTCTCAATTGAGGGACATTAGAATCGAAAAAATTCCATTAATCTTAGCTGCTGACAATTTTATTTGTAAAAAGCTTTCCGCTTCATTTGAAATCTGCCTAAAAATTCTGGCTGATTGATTTCATCATGAACCAGAATAGAAATCCTGAATTTTTGTATGGGATAACAAGGAATTTTATGTTTTGGCTGAAGGGAGGTTAATAATTATGGATCCCAAGCGATCGACTTCTACTGGCATTTTACGTCAATTGGAGTTCAGTGAATCACAAAGAATGATTTAAAAGTCGTTTAAATTAAAAGGAGGAGCTGGCAGTGATTGAAAACCGGGAGATCAAAATAATGGCCTGTATATCATGTCCTTTACAGGCCACTATTTCATTTTAATTATTTACCGGCAACCTTAAGTTTAAAAGGTACCTGCTTATCTCCCCAATGCAAAAAAGCAGTGGCGGTGTAACCATCCAGGTCCATGAAATTATAGGTTAACCGTTCAACAGAGTGAACCTTTTTCGGGGTAACAGTGACCCTCAGTGCGTCCTGACTTTGATCATATTTATAACTTCCCCAACCATCATTTACCTTATTGAATATGACTACCCAGGTAGTTTCAGAAGGAATCATATGTATGCTATATTTTCCTGCAGCAATTGCGCTACCTTCAATTTCAAGGTCATTACTGAATTCTATTGTCGTGTTTTGATCTGCACCGGCACGCCATGGAAATGGTTTATTGTCGGAATAATTATTCGGTTCTTCCATTCCATTAGGAACAACATCCCAATAAATATCCCTTCCCCTCATGGCAGGCCTGCTGTAATCAATTGTTACTTTTGTGTCGACGCCAACCACCTGGCTAACTGTGGCACGTGGACTTTTCTTTGGCTGTTCATCCTGGGCTTTTACCATAGATGAAAAGCTGAAACAAATCACAAAAGCCATTAAAACAATGGCTGAATAGTTTGATGTTTTCATGAGTACTTCTAGTTTATTTAAGTGTAATATTTAATAATGTATTTATTAAAGAACATTTTTTATAATGGGAAGGTAAACTTAATAAACTTGAATATCGGAAAGAAGAAATATTTGTGATTTATACTCCTTTATTCAGTATCAGAAGCATTATTCTTTATTATTCTCCTCACTTCCTTAATCAACAGGGGGTATGCAGGTACTGCCATTCCGCCATGATCAAATCCATCAAGTTCGTATAAAGCCGTCTCCTGATGTCCGGTCACCTTCATCATCCTCCGCATATAAGCATTTTCTTCATAACGGCCCAGCAATTCAAGTTCACGGTCGCCTGTTATGAGTATTAAGGGAGGCGCATCATCCCTCACGTGATAGAGGGGGGCGAATTCATCTACAATAGGCTGCGTGCCTTCTATTCCTCTTTCCTCTCTAATGGTAAAGTGCGTTATGGTATGACCACTGAAGGGGACCAGGCTGGCAATCTTATTTGCATCGATACCGTAAACTTCCAGATACCTTTTGTCCAGTCCTATCATACTTGTTAAATAACCTCCTGCGGAATGGCCGGAGACAATGATAAGTCCGGGATCCCCTCCGTAAGTTTCTATGTTCCTGAATACCCATGCTACCGCAGCAGCTGCATCCTGTATATACGCCGGGCATGATACTCTGGGTGAAAACCTGTAATTGACTGCTACAACAGCTATGTCTTTATTCTTCAACCATTCAGGAATGAATTTGTTTCCTGCCTTTAAGCCCCCACCATGAAACCAGACCACGGTTGCAAATCCATGCTTATTTTTTGGATAATATATATCAAGAACACACCTTTCCTTCATATAATCCGTAACAGGTTCGATAGATGCATCCCTGTAAAAAATATCAGAATGTTGTTCATAATCACTATTTGGTTGAGAATAAACCTTATAAAGTGGAGAGCAAATTATTTTAATAATAAACAATAAAGCAGCCAGGCTCAATAGTATTTTCCTCATAGTTAAGTTTTATAGCAAAATTTGATATATAGGATTTTATTAGAATTTAATCTGAACAAATTTAAATTAATAATCATAATTCAATCCTTTATATCGATAATTGTTATTTTTAAAAGATAAAGAAGAAAAAATATGAAACAATATTGGCTTGCAGCATGCTATCTTTTTTTTATAAGCACCCTGTACGCACAGGATACAGATCATTTCATAGACCAGACCTTCAGCATAGAGAAAATGACATCCATTGTCGAATTTATTTCTTCTGATAAGCTTAAGGGAAGGGATACCCCTTCAGAAGGATTAGAACTTGCTGCTGATTATGCCGCCGGCTTTTTTAAGCAATCTGGTGTGCATTCTGCATTTGGAATTGAGAATTATCATCAACCGGTGAGTATGTTATATAAAAGCCAGCCGGAAGAAATTATTATAAAGGACCAGCGTCAAATAATGTCAACTCCCGGTAACCTGGTTCTTCTGTCAGGTGCAGGCCCATTGGTAAATGCAAAATTTTTAACCTATGATCCCCAGAGTGACCAGTTAGAAACCCATAAAATGAGGAATAAAATAGTTATTATATACATTAATAAGAATGATCAGCTTAGTATACGTGAGATCAACGAACAATCACGGAGGGTCGAGCGTATGGCCAGGGATGCCAAATCTAAAGGATTAATAGAAGTTTTCGAGGACAAACATCCTTACTGGTCCCGTTTCTTTAATTATTACAGCCGTTCCAGGATAGATCTGGATCATTCAAATGATAACAATGATGATTTTCATCATGTATTGGTGCAGGATATCAATGATGTTTTTAAAACAGCAGCTGACAAGGATCCTGAAGGAACTTTAAGTATAGAAATATCAGGACTCAGAGAAGAGCAATTCGTTACGCACAATATTGTCGGTGTGGTGGAAGGAACAGATCCCATGCTTAAAAATGAATTCATCCTCTGTACTGCCCATTATGACCATGTGGGTGTTGGTAAACCTGATGCTACGGGTGATTCCATTTACAATGGAGCTCGTGACAATGCCATTGGAGTGATGAGCGTACTTCTGGCTGCGGAAAATATTGCCAAATACCCAACAAGACGCTCTGTCGCTTTTGTATTATTCACCGGTGAGGAAAAAGGTTTATTAGGCAGTAAATGGTTTGTTCGGGAGTCACCCCTTAACCTGAATAATATCGTATTTTGTCTGAATACAGATGGTGGTGGGTATAATGATACAACGATAGCTACAGTGATAGGAAAGAGAAGATTAATATCAAATCAGATTTTTGATAATGCCTGTGAGGCTAATGGTCTGGAAGTTTTTGATGGAACCGATGATACCCAATTTCTATTTAATAACTCTGACAATATCATTTTCTCTCAAAAAGGAATTCCATCAGTTACTTTCTCAGCTGGTTTCAGGGGCATGAACGAAGAAATTATAAAATACTATCATCAGCCATCAGATGAAGCAGAAACCTTAAATTTCAATTATATCTTAAAATTCGCAAAATCTTTCGGATATTCACTCCGGGAGATCGCAAATTCCGACAAACGATTATTCTGGAAAGAAGAGGATGAATTTTATGATGCCGGGAAAAGGCTTTATCAATGAGAAACATTGATTTTGTTTTATAAGTACCAAATCTCCCTGTACAATTGAATTCGAAAAAGAGGTCAAAAATCCTTTATAATATTTCCTTCACTGTTTCAGGGGGCCTACCCAATCTGACCTCATCATCTTTAACCACAATAGGTCTTTCAATCAGTTTAGGATTATCCACCATGATATTGATCCATTCATCATCCGAGAAAGTTTTGCCTTTAAAATTCGATTTGAAAACTTCTTCTCCCTTTCGGATGATATCCAAAGGTTTTTTGTCCATTCTCTTTAAAAGGTCTTTTAATTCTAATGCAGAAGGTGGATTTTGCAGGTATTCAACGATTTCCGGTTCATAACCGGCTTCCCTAATAAGATTAAGGGTTTCACGACTTTTTCTGCAGCGGGGATTATGATAAATTTTGATATTCATTTTTAATTAAGGTCATTAATGGAGTTATGCTGATATTCAATATTTATAATTAAGTTTTCAAATTTTTAAGAAGAATAAAAGGCCAGGATTTAAATTTCTTTGGCTTTTTCCCAATACTCATCCATCTCATCAAGACTCATTTCGGAGATCTTCTTTCCAGCTTTCCTTGTTTCATTTTCAAGGTACTGAAACCGGCTTATAAATTTTTTATTGGTTCTTTCCAAAGCATCTTCCGGGTTGATATCTATGAATCTGGCATAATTGACAAGAGAAAATAATAAATCACCAAATTCATTTGTAGCAGTGGAAATATCTATTTTCCCTTCTTCATAGAGGTTGAATTCCCTATGAAACTCTTCCATTTCCTCACGTACCTTATCCCAGACCTGTTCCTTTTCTTCCCAGTCAAAGCCTACTCCACGTGCCTTTTCCTGAATCCTCATCGCTTTGACAAGGGCAGGCAATGCATTCGGGACACCACCCAGTACGGATTGAATACCTTTCTCTTTTAATTTTATTTTTTCCCAGTTCTGTTTTACTTTTTCTTCATCTTCAGCATCCTCATCTCCATATACATGGGGGTGTCGGTGTATTAGCTTATTACATATGTTTTCCAGTACATCCCCTATGTCAAAAGCTTTTTTTTCTGATGCAATTTTAGAGTAGAATACCAGATGCAGCATTAAATCGCCTAATTCCTTTTTTATTTCATCAAGATCATGATCTAATATTCCATCAGAGAGTTCATATACTTCTTCTATTGTCAGATACCTTAAGGATTCAAATGTCTGTTTCCTGTCCCAGGGGCAATTTACTCTCAGTTCATCCATTATGGTCAGTAAATTGTCAAATGCCTTCAATTTTCTTTCACGATCGGGATCCCTGGGCACTTCAATTTTAGGCATATTATTTGATTTTAAGGTTTATAATACCAAACAAACCAGAAAACATTGAATAGTTTTGTTGGTTACTTATATAATCGTGTAAATTTGCTCAAAATATTTGAATTAAATGACAACTGTTATAATTGCAATCGTTTTGGTCGGGGTCTTTTTCCTCCTGATGTCAGTTCGGCTGATTTTTATTAAGGGAGGTAAATTTAGGGGAACATGTGCATCGCAAAGCCCATTTCTTCACAAGGAAGGTGTATCTTGTGGGATGTGCGGTAGAAAAGTAGAGCCGGGAGACAAATGTAATAGTGAAGTCAACAAAGTACTTTCGAAATTCAAATAAGCATTACCCAAACTGATTCTTTTTATTAAAAACCGATTACCGTGGCTTTGATTAAATCCATTTCAGGGATACGTGGCACAATAGGAGGAGTGCCAGGTGAAGGATTAACCCCAATTGATGTAGTAAATTTTAGTTCTGCCTATGGCATGTGGATCAGGGAGCAGGAAGGACCAGATAAGGTAGTAATAGGGCGGGATGCCCGGATTTCTGGTCCATGGATTTCTGATCTTATTATCCATACACTCCGTAATCTTGGCATTGATGTAATTAACCTGGGGTTGTCAACTACCCCAACCGTTGAATATGCTGTTGAAAAAGAAGCCGCGGGAGGTGGAATAATCGTTACCGCCAGCCATAATCCACTTAACTGGAATGCGCTCAAATTCCTCAACTCAAAAGGAGAATTTATTTCTGAGGAAGATGGACAATATATACTTGATATATCTGAAAAACAGGAATTTGTTTTTAAGACACAGGGCAAAATTGGTAGTTATGAAGTTATTGAGGATTATATTGAAAGACATATTGAGGCAATAACCAAATTACCTCTCGTTGATGTGGAAGCCATCAAAGAAAGGAATTTTAAAATTGCAATTGACTGCGTAAATTCTACCGGAGGAATTGCCGTCCCAAAATTGCTCAATGCCCTGGGTGTTGATCGAATTAGTGCTCATTACATTGAACCGAATGGACACTTCCCACATAATCCAGAACCAGTACCAGAAAACCTTACTGAAATATGTGGAGAAATAGAGAAAGGCAACTTTGATCTTGGTATTGTAGTAGATCCGGATGTTGACAGGCTGGCCCTTATCGCTGAGAATGGTATTCCATATGGCGAGGAATATACTTTAGTGGCGGTAGCTGATTATATATTGCAGAACAAGAAAGGAAATACTGTTTCCAACTTATCATCCTCTAAAGCCCTTAGAGATATCACTGAGAATTATGGCTGTGGTTATTTCCCTGCTGCGGTTGGAGAAGTCAATGTAGTTAATGTCATGAAAGAAACCAATGCTGTAATCGGCGGAGAGGGAAATGGTGGGGTGATTTACCCTGAATTACATTACGGTCGAGATGCTCTTGTAGGTATTGCATTATTCCTGACCTACCTGGCTAAATACGGTAAACCTGCCTCATTTCTGAGGACTTCCTACCCAAATTATTCTATTTCCAAAAATAAAATTGAACTGACACCTGAAATCGATGTTGATGGCATTCTTGAAGGTATTAAAAACAAATACAAGAAGCAGCCTGTTAATACTATTGACGGTGTGAAGATAGAATTTGGAAATGAGTGGGTTCATCTTCGGAAATCGAATACAGAGCCGATTATAAGGATAATTTCCGAATCGGATGTATTATCCAAAGCGGAAATCCTGGCCAATAAAATAATTGATGATATTAAAGAAATCATTTCTGAACAAGGGTTTTAATGAAAGTTTATTTAGATAATGCTGCAACTACACCCATCGATACAGCGGTGTATGAGGCCATGCAGCCGTATCTGAAAAATGATTTTGGTAATCCTTCTTCAACCCATTCCTATGGCAGGATCTCAAAATCAGCTATTGAAGAAGCCAGGAAGAAAGTCGCCGATATTTTGAATGCAAATCCCGGAGAGATATTTTTCACTTCAGGGGGTACAGAAGCTGACAATACCAGTTTAAGTGGACTGATAAGACGTTACAATATCAAAAATGTAATAACTTCCCCGATTGAGCATCACGCTGTTCTTCATTCCCTGGAATTTTTTGAGTCAATAGGTCTGGCTCATGTTCAATTTCTTGATGTTGATAAAAAAGGCAATATTGATAAGGATCAGTTAATTGATCTGCTGAAAAATAAAAAAGACTGTCTGGTATCCCTAATGCATGCCAACAACGAGATAGGGAACCTGATTAACCTGGCGGAAATTGGTGAAATATGCAGTGAATATAAGGCATTATTTCATTCAGACACAGTTCAATCCATAGCAAGATATATGTTTGATTTGAACAAAGTAAATATCAATGCTCTTCTTGGATCAGCCCACAAATTTCATGGCCCTAAAGGAATTGGATTTATGTATATCAACGCTTCTACCCGGATACCGCCTTATATCCTTGGTGGCGGACAGGAGCGGGATATGAGGGCTGGCACTGAGAATGTCTATGGAATTGTTGGGCTAGCCAAGGCCATGGAAATTGCTTATGAAGATTTACCCCGTAACCAAAAGCATATTGAATCCCTTAAATCCAGGATGATCAATGGGCTTAAGAAAAACATTCCCGGTGTTAAATTCAATGGATTAAGTGAAAACATTAAAAATAGCCTGTATTCAGTTCTCAGCGTCAGCCTTCCACCATCTGATAAAAATGAAATGATTTTGTTCCAGCTTGACCTGAATGGTATTGCAGCATCGGGAGGTTCAGCATGTGGTAGTGGTGCTTTGAAGGGGTCTCATGTTATAAATGCTCTTAAAGGTGAAAAGAATAGAACGACGATCAGGTTTTCATTTAGCAAGTTTAACACACCTGAGGAAGTAGATTTTACTCTTGATAAACTTAAAGAGATCTTAACTTAAATCCCAAGAATTAATTTTTCCAGTGTTTTGATCCAGGATTCCGAATCGTTTAGACTTTCGATAAAAATCCATTCTTTTCCTCCAGCCTCCTCAAAAATTTCTTTGAACTCAGATCCTACTTCAACTGTAGTCTCCAGGCAATCAGCAACGAAGGATGGCATCATAACAGCCACTTTCTCATACCCTTTGGAAGGGAGTGACCGGATAACTTCGTCTGCGTAGGGTTGTATCCATGGAGATTTACCAAGACGTGACTGAAAAACAACCTGGTATTTTTCTTTTGCAATTCCCAGTTCATTAGCCAGCAACCTGGTGGTCTCATAGCACTGGGCCCTGTAACAGAACTGATTGTGTTCACCATAGGTGGAGCAGCAATCATTCAATTGACAGAAATTGTTTACCGAAGCTTTTAATATTTGTCTTTCGGGTAGGCCATGATAAGAAAATAGCATCAGATCGAATTCCCTGTCCTTTAACTTTTCCCTGGCTTTTTCTGCAAATGCCTTTATAAAATCCCCATCGTTACAGAAAGCATTTATAAAATGTAATTCAGGAATATTTTCCCATGTCTTGATCTGCTCCATAACTTTCTGATGGACAGATCCTGTTGTTGCAGAAGCATATTGAGGAAAAAGAGGCAAGATGATCAATGAAGAAACATTGGAGCTTTGTAAGTATTCCAGGGCAGTCTTGATTGAAGGATTCTGATAACGCATGCCTAATTTTACTATATAATTATCCCCCAGGATCTGTTGAAGTTTCTTCTCGATTTCTTCTCCATAAAACATTAGTGGAGAGCCATTTTCTGTCCAAAGCTCCTGATATACCTTCGCTGATTTAGGAGCCCGAAAGGGGGCTATTATTAGATTGACCAACAGCCACCTGTTAAAATGAGGGATATCAATAACGCGGCCATCCATTAGGAATTCTCTCAAATATTTTCTAACATCAGGAACTGAGTAATGATCAGGTGTTCCCAGGTTTACAATTAATACGCCTGTCTTATTTGATTTCATATTTCAATCGATAATGCAAGTATATTCAATGTATAAGTATACTACATTTTTACCTTCATTTTGTTAAAATTCATTATTTAAAAATATTTGATATGGATATACCGATTTTCCAGGTAGATGCATTTCATCATGAATTATTTAAAGGGAATCCGGCTGCAGTATGCCCGTTGAACGATTGGTTACGTGAGGAAACGATGCAATCCATTGCAATGGAGAATAATTTGTCAGAAACTGCATTTGTTGTTGAGGTGGATGCCGGATATGAGATAAGATGGTTTACTCCAATCAGTGAGGTTGATCTTTGCGGGCATGCAACGCTGGCCACCGCACATGTGCTCTTTAACCACCTTGATTTTAAAGGTGACTCAATAACTTTTTTTTCGGCAAGCGGTAATTTATATGTGGAACAAGGTAAAGACGGGCTGATTTATCTGAATTTTCCGGCCCAAAAACCAGTAGAGGTAAAGAATGAGGATGCTTTCGGGGAAGCTATGGGATTGAAGCCTAAATCAGCATTAAAGGGAAAAAAGCTGATGCTTGTTTATGATTCTGAGGAAGAGGTGATTAACCTAAGACCTGATTTTCAACAATTAGTGAAATTGAATGATATTGGCGTAATTGCCACCGCCCAGGGGAATTATTTTGATTTTGTGTCACGTTTTTTTGCTCCGGCGGTCGGTATAGATGAAGATCCTGTTACCGGATCGGCCCATACACACCTTATTCCTTACTGGTCTGAGAGGTTAAATAAGAAACATATGAGGGCATGGCAATGTTCAAACAGAGGGGGTATAGTACTTTGTGAAGACCACAACGAAAGGGTATTTATTGGTGGAAATGCAGTTACCTATATGAATGGATATATACATATTTAGGGCCTTAAGTCTTTTAAAAATGTTTCATTAACAAGAATATATTCATACCTTTGCACACTAAAATTTTGAATTCATGGCATTTAATCTTCTAAAAGGTAAGAAAGGAATCATTTTTGGGGCCCTTGATGAAAAGTCGATAGCCTGGAAAGCGGCACTTAAAGCTTATGAAGAAGGGGCTTCCATTGTTCTTACCAATGCGCCCATAGCCCTCAGAATGGGCACAATACATGAACTCTCAGAAATGACCGGAAATGCTCCGGTGATTGGGGCCGATGCTACCTCAATAGAAGACCTGGAAAACCTGTATAAATCAGCCATGGAAGGTTTTGGTGGCGGGGTTGATTTTATTCTTCATTCTATAGGGATGAGCCCAAATGTACGTAAAGGGCGTAGTTATGGGGATTTAAACTATGAATGGATGATAAAAGCACTGGATGTATCAGCAATTTCATTTCATAAGCTTATGCAGGTGGCCGAAAAAATGAACATCATGAATGAATGGGGATCAATTGTTGCATTGTCTTATATTGCAGCCCAAAGGACTTTCCCCGATTATTCCGATATGGCTCAGGCCAAGGCCATGCTTGAATCCATTGCCAGAAGTTATGGATACCGATTCGGGAAATCAAAACACGTACGTGTAAATACCATTTCGCAATCCCCTACAGTCACAACCGCAGGATCAGGTGTGGGAGGCTTCGATACCTTTTTAGACTATTCTGAAAAAATGTCACCCCTGGGTAATGCTACGGCGGAGGAATGTGCCAATTATATTATTGCTTTATTTTCGGATCTTACCCGCAAAGTAACCATGCAGAATTTAATGCATGACGGTGGATTCTCTTCCTCTGGTATGACCGAAGAATTAATCCAGGACCTGAAGAAAAAGTAATTACCGGGAAAAAATGATATCCTTTCCGAATGCCAAGATCAATCTGGGATTGAACATAATTAGTAAACGAAGCGATGGATATCACAATATTTCCTCCTGTTTCTATCCTGTTCCAATAAATGATGTTCTTGAGATTAATTTATCAGATAAGTTTGATTTCAAAATAAGTGGCACCCCTGTCCCGGGGGATAAAAATGAAAATCTGGTTGTCAAAGCATATAAATTGCTAAAAAGGGATTTTAACCTGCCCAACATAGCCATACACCTCCATAAGAATATACCCATGGAGGCCGGATTGGGGGGAGGATCCGCCGATGGTGCCTTTGCACTAAAAATGCTGAATGAGTTCTTTGATCTTTACCTGGATGATAGTGTCCTGGAAGATTATGCCGGTTTGCTTGGAAGTGACTGCCCTTTTTTTATTTACAATGAACCTATGCTGGTAGAAGGCCGTGGAGAAGAGATGAGCCTCGTTAAAGTGGATTTAAAGGATTATTATATCTGTATTCTGAAGCCTCAGCTTTCAATATCTACAAAGGAAGCTTACCTGGGTGTGAAGCCAGGGATGCCAGATTACTCAATACAATCAATTATTATGTCCAAAGCCGTGATTGAATGGAAGGACTATTTAAAAAATGACTTTGAAGCAGCAGTTCTTGAAAAATATCCTGAATTATCGGGCTTAAAGAAAAGGCTGTATGAAATGGGGGCTGAATATGCCTCATTAACCGGTTCCGGGTCCGCCTTCTATGGACTGTTTAAAAACGAACCAATACTGAAAAAAGATATTTCGCAGAATTATTTCAATTGGGTAGGCACCCTGTAACGATCCCTCTTTATTTTAGTCTTGTTCAACCAAACCCGAATTAAGGGATATAGAATAACTGATAATAGTATAACCAGTGTACCAAGGTAGAATCCAGAATTCATTCTCTCTTTTTCTCCGAAAATAAGATATGCCAGGATAATCCCATAAACAGGTTCCATATTAATACTTAAATTCACAATGAATGCAGAAATTCTTTTCATTAATTCTATGGATACGGTAAAAGGATATACTGTACATGCAATAGCCAGGATAAGCAGATATCCCCAATCCGATACGGAAGGAATCCCTATATCAGCAATATTTCCGGATGTTATCAGGTAATAAAAAGGGATTATTAGTCCTGATAGCAAACTGGCTCCAGCCATCTCATAAAAAGATATGGTGTGATGATTATGAGAATGAGTGAACCTGGAATTTATGACAGTAAATATTGAAGCCAATATCGCTGATGCCAGTGCCAGTATCAAACCCAAAGCATGATTAAACTCAAAATGAAATATAAGATAAAGCCCGGCAATTACTATCAGACCAAATAAGACTTCTAATAACTTTATCTGCCTTCGGTAAACCAGGGGCTCAATCAAACTTGTCCAAAATGAAGTTGTAGCCATTCCTGCAAGACAAACAGATGCATTGGATACCCTGGCTGATCCAAAAAAAAGGATCCAGTGTGCGGCAATAATAAAGCCCGTCCCAAGAAACCTTATCAGGTATTTCTTCGAGACCCGAATTGGAAGCTTCCTGTACCCAATAATGATCAACAATCCAAAAGCTGCCAGAAAGGTTCTGTAAAATACCAATTCAAGTGGTGGCACATATATCAGAAGTCCTAAAATCGCTGTAAATCCCCATAGGATTATAATAAAATGCAATTGAATATAATCCCTGATTGAAGCACTCACCGCGGCACTGTTTTATAAATGAGAAAGCCTATGGCCGAAAAAATTATATTGGGCACCCAGATAGCCAGTGCGGGATGCATACCTCCGGCTTCAGCTAAGGTTTTACTGAACCAGAAAAAAAGAATGTAGATGAATGAGATCAAAAAACCGAGTGCAATTTGAAATCCTGTTCCGCCTCTTGCCTTCCTGGCAGAGACAAACAATCCAATAAAAGTCAACAAAATCACCGTAAAGGGGGACGCATACCTGGTATACTTCTCAACTTCATACACAATAACATCATCGGCTCCCCGGGATTTTAACAACCTGATGTGGCTGTTTAATTCATTAATGGTTAGGGTTTCAAACAATCGCCAGTCATTTTCAAAATCCTTCGGGGTTATATTCAGGACAGTATCAAGATATTTACCCTTGGAATATAATTCTTCGAGACCATTAAATTTTCTTCTTTCCCAGGTCTTAAGTTCCCAGGATTGAGTCTCTTCCTTCCATTCAATTCGTTGGGAGGATAATTTATCATGCAGCTGATGGTCGGATATTGTTTCAAGGGTGAATTTATACCCGATCTTTGATTGGTTATTGTAGCTCTCTAGATAGAAATATGATTCGGGCCCTATTTTAATATGTATATCCCTGTCGGAAAAATGATATGGATTTTCAAAATACTGTATCTCAAATGCAATCCTGTCTTTATTAGAATCCGGAATTAGCCAGCCGGTTAAATAGAAGTTCAGTAAGGCTATGATCATGCCACTCATCAGATAGGAAATCATTAAGCGTTTAAAACTAACACCCGAACTAAGTAATGCAATAATTTCAGAATGCCCTGCCATTTTTGCGGTAACAAAAACAACAGCGATAAAGGTTGTGATGGGCGTGATCATATTCCCTACATAGGGGAAAAAATCAAGCATATATTCTGCCACATCTAAAAAGGATAGGTTATGCTTGATGATCTTGTCATTTTTTTCAGTGATCTGAATTACTCCAATTACTGCAAGCAGGATAGCGACCACGAAAAAATATGCGCTAATAACTTTTTTAACGATAAATTTATCTACAATCCTGACCATCATTCTCTAAAGTCTCTGTGAAACTTTCTGCACCATTTTGTTCTTCCAATCTGTAAAATCACCCATCTCAATATGTTTTCGGGCCTGTCTTACCAGCCAAAGGTATAACGAAAGATTTTGTAAACTGGCGATCTGAGCTCCTAAAATTTCTTTACTGAGTACCAAATGTCTCAAATAGGCTTTCGAGTAATAATTGCTCACATATCCATCCATCTCCGGGTCCAGCGATGAAAAATCATTTTTCCATTTCTCATTACGGATATTAATTATCCCCTCTGTAGTAAATATCATTCCATTTCTGGCATTTCTGGTCGGCATTACGCAATCAAACATATCGATTCCCAAAGAAATGCATTCTAAAATATTCTCAGGGGTTCCAACGCCCATAAGATATCTTGGTTTATTCTCAGGTAATATGTCACTTACGAGATCTGTCATTGCATACATTTCTTCTGCTGGTTCTCCTACAGACAATCCCCCGATTGCATACCCATCCCGTTCAAAAGAAACAATGGTCTCGGCAGATATTCTTCTAAGGTCAGCATATACACTTCCCTGTACAATAGGAAATAGAGATTGCCTGAATCCATACATTTCAGTGGTCCTGTCAAAATGGTCACAACATCTCTTCAACCATCGATGCGTCATATCCATAGAGTCTTTGGCATATGAATATTCGCATGGGTAAGGCGTGCATTCATCAAATGCCATGATAATATCCGCCCCAATTTCTCTTTGAATATCGATGGCTATTTCGGGTGTGAAGCTGTGTTTTGATCCGTCAATATGGTTTCTGAATGTAACACCGGATTCGTTGATTTTCCTGTTCTCTGAGAGTGAATACACCTGGTATCCACCACTGTCTGTCAATATGGGTCTGTCCCAGTTCATGAATTTATGTAATCCCCCGGCTTTACTTAGAACTTCTGTCCCAGGTCGAAGATATAAATGATATGTATTCCCCAAAATAATCTCTGCATCAATATCATTCAGAAGTTCCCGTTGATGTATGGCTTTTACCGTACCCGCGGTGCCGACTGGCATAAATATTGGTGTATTTATGACTCCTCTTTCAGTAAAAAATTGCCCTGTGCGGGCTTTTGATTTAGGGTCAACTTTATTAATCTTATAAATCATTCAGGAGAAATAATTTTAACACAAAAATATATTTTATCCCCAACTATATTCGAAAATATAAGATTATCTTTGATCATTCAATCAGGATGATTTTTCTCTAAAATGATTTTAGAAATCTTATTTATTACATTTTGCCTTTCCTCATTTGTAGCCATTCTGCTGAACATCCTTTCCCTGTATAAGCTTTCATATTATAAATCCAGGGAACATATTCTTGATATTGAGGACAAGCCTGTATCGATTATAGTATGTGCTCATAATGAAATTGAAAACCTGAAGGTTCTTGTTCCTAAATTAATGGCCCAGGCGTATGTCGATTTCGAGGTAATCATAGTCGATGACCGGTCTACTGACGGCACCTATGAATATCTGTTGGAAGAACAGTCAAAGAATGAGAACATGAAAATGGTAAGAGTTGAGTGGACTCCAGAACATGTAAATGAAAAGAAATATGCCTTGACATTAGGGATAAAGGGTGCCAAGAATGATCTTCTGGTATTTACTGATGCAGATTGTGAACCCATATCATATAACTGGTTGAAGAAAATGGTGAGTCAGTTCAATGGTAAAACTGACTTTGTACTGGGATTTTCATATTACCGGGAACATCCTGGTTTCCTGAATAAATTCATAAGGCATGAAACATTGCAAACAGCCTTGTTGTATGTTACGATGGCCCTGCTTGGGATACCCTATATGGGGGTCGGAAGAAACATCGGATATAGAAGATCCTTCTTTTTATCCAAGAAGGGATTTAATAAAATATTAAAAGTAACAGGAGGTGATGATGATTTGTTCGTTAATCGCTATTCCACATCAAAAAACACAACGGTCGTACTTGATCCGGAAAGTGTAATTATATCGGAACCTAAGAATAAACTGGGTGAATTCATAACCCAAAAAATCCGCCATATATCCGTTAGTAAATTATATAAATTCAAGCACAAATTTCTTATTGGCCTGATCTCGATCAGTAAGATATTATTTTGGATTACTGGTTTATCTTTATTCATACTAACATACAATATTTATTGGACGGCGGGGCTTTTTTCAATACAGTTGTTGTTATTATTATGGGTCTATGATAGATTCACAAAAATCCTGAAAGTTAAATATGAGATTTGGAGTTTGTGGTTTATGGATTTTGTGTATATTTCGTATTTGATATTATTTTCATTAAGAGCATTTACAGCTAAGAAAATCAGATGGAATTAGGCAAGGAGTTTTCGGATAAGGCGATTGAAGATTTTAATTTGATCGATAGGGCTATCATGAAAAATGATGAGACCGCCTATGCTGAATTAATGAAGAGATATAAAAAACCGGTTTATCATATGATCCTGAAAATGGTGCGTAATGTGGATGATGCGGAGGATCTTACCATTGAAGCTTTTGCCAAGGCATTTAAAAACCTGCATCGGTTTAAGAAAGATTATACCTTTAGTACCTGGTTGTTCCGTATTGCGACAAATAATTCAATTGATTTTATCAGGAAAAAAAAGCTGGAGACCCTGAGTCTCGATTCATCATATAAGGATGATGATGGAGAAACGATCAGCATTGATGTTCAGGATAAGGATCTTAATCCACAGGAGGTGGCAATTAAAAAGCAAAAAATAGGCCTGATTCGTGATTTTGTAACAAAATTACCACCAAAATACCAACGTTTAGTGAAGCTGAGATATTTTGAAGAGCTCTCCTATGAGGAGATTGCGACTGAACTCGAGGCTCCCTTGGGTACCGTAAAAGCACAGTTACATCGTGCCAGGGAGTTGCTTTATGATATTGTCAAGGGGAAAGAACGTCATATTTAAATAAATTGGATAATCCTGAGCTGGTATTTAAATACTTCCCTGAATTATCTGACAATCAGGCAGATCTTATCAATAAATTAGGATCACTCTATAATTCATGGAACCAGAGGATTAACCTCATTTCAAGAAAAGATATCGAATCTCTATATGAACGGCACATACTTCATTCCATGGCAATAGCCAGATTTATTGAATTCAAAGCCGGATCGAAAGTTCTGGATGTAGGCACTGGTGGCGGTTTTCCAGGCATACCATTGGCCATTTGTTTCCCTGATGTGGATTTTACGTTGCTGGACTCCATCGGGAAGAAAGTTAAAGTTGTTGAAAGCATACGTCGGGAGTTGAATTTAAAGAATGTAAAAACCAGGTGTGAACGGGTAGAAAATCTGAGAGATAAATTTGATTTTATAACAGCCAGGGCGGTTACGAGAATTACCCCATTCTATACATGGACAAAATCAAAAATTATTTCCAGTTTTACAAATGAAATTCCTAACGGGATCCTGTATCTGAAAGGAGGGGATTTGACTGTGGAATTAAGTGCTTTGAAAGTGCCTTATCAAATAATTGAATTAAAGGATTTTTTTAGAGAGTCCTTTTTTGAAACAAAAAAACTGATTTATATACCTTTTGTGAAATAAAAAATGCCATCGTTTAACCATTTACACTGCCATACCCAATATTCTCTTCTTGACGGAGCTGCCTCTATAAAAGACATGGTCCAGAAAGCCTACAACGATGGGATGAGTGCTGTTGCTCTTACTGATCATGGCAACATGTTCGGTGCTTTTAAATTCGTTGCGGAAGCCAACAGGTATAACATAAAACCCATAGTCGGGTGTGAGTTTTATGTTGTTGATGACCGTCATAAGAAGTCTTTCAGCAAAGAAAATAAGGACAATCGTTATCACCAATTATTGCTGGCAAAGAACGAGACCGGTTACAAGAACCTGATGAAGCTGTGTTCATTGGGATATACAGAAGGATTATATAGTAAATGGCCACGAATTGATAAAGAATTGATATCAAAATATCATGAAGGACTTATAGCCACTTCATGCTGTATCGGTGCTATCGTTCCGCAAGCTATTTTGTGGAAATCGGAAGCAGAGGCTGAAAAAGAGTTTAAATGGTGGCTTGACCTGTTTGGCGAGGACTATTATATTGAATTGCAGCGTCACAATCTCCAGGATATTGACAATTCAGGCAAAAGCCAGGAGGATGTAAACCAGGTTCTGTTAAAATGGAGTAAGAAGCATAAAGTAAATGCAATAGCTACCAATGATTCTCATTATGTAGACAAAGAAGATGCCGAAGCCCATGATATTCTATTATGCGTAAATACCGGCGATTTGAAATCTACCCCAATCGGTGATGGAAAAGGATACCGATTTGGCTTCCCGAACGACGAGTTCTATTTCAAGTCGACTGAGGAAATGACTGAGCTTTTTAAGGATGTCCCGCAGGCACTGGATTTTACAAATGAGATTGCAGATAAGTGTTTCAACCCGAATCTAAAGCGGGATATATTACTTCCTAATTTTCCAATTCCTCAGGGATATTCAGATGCTGATGCATATCTGAGGCATTTGTCTTTTGAAGGAGGGAGGAAAAGATATTCCGATTTTAATCAGGATATTGAAGATCGTATTAACCACGAGCTTAATATTATTAAGACCATGGGTTTTGCCGGGTATTTTCTTATCACGGCTGACATGATTAATGCGGGAAGAAATTTAGGTGTTATGATCGGTCCCGGGAGAGGATCTGCTGCTGGATCCGTAGTAGCATACTGTATAGGTATAACAAATATTGATCCTATAAAATACAACCTTCTTTTTGAACGGTTCTTGAATCCGGAACGTGTTTCAATGCCGGATATTGATACTGATTTTGATGACGAAGGCCGGCAGAAAGTGATTGATTATGTAGTCGACAAATATGGACATAATCAAGTTGCACAGATCATCACCTACGGTACCATGGCTGCCAAAATGGCCATTCGTGATGTAGCAAGGGTGCTTGACCTTCCACTTTCGGAAGCGGATACACTGGCCAAGCTGGTACCTGAAAGGCCAGGCATTTCACTATCCCAGGCGTTTAAAGAGGTCAGGGAACTTGAAGATATCCGAAAAGGCAGTGATGAGAAGGCCAATGTTTTAAATCTTGCAGAAAAACTGGAAGGATCTGTTCGGAATTCCGGTATCCATGCCGCCGGGGTGATCATTGCCCCGGATGACATCACGAACTATATCCCGGTATCTTCCTCTAAGGATACAGATTTATGGATCACTCAGTTTGATGGGAAGGTGATTGAAGATGCAGGAATGTTAAAAATGGATTTCCTGGGTCTGAAAACCCTGAGTATTATTAAAGATGCCCTCCAGATCATAAAAAAGTCCAAATCCATTGAAATTGATATTGATAAAATCTCTTTTAATGATGAAAAGACTTTTGACTTATATCAACGTGGCGATACTATAGGGACATTTCAGTTCGAATCTGCAGGGATGCGAAAGTATCTTCAGGAATTGAAACCAACGGATATTGAGGACCTGATTGCTATGAATGCCCTTTTCAGGCCCGGTCCAATGGACTTTATACCCAATTTTATCAACCGTAAACATGGCCGGGAAAGAGTAGAATATCCTCATGAACTTCTTGAACCAATACTTAAGAACACCTATGGGATCATGGTCTATCAGGAGCAGATCATGCAGACGGCGCAAATTATCGCGGGATTCTCCTTGGGAAAAGCCGATATACTCCGCCGTGCAATGGGAAAAAAGAAAATGGATGTTATGCGTGGCATGCAGGAGGAATTCATTGAGGGGGCCAAGAAACTGCATAATATTGGAGTAAGACAAGCCACTGAGATTTTTTCAATTATGGAAAAATTTGCTGCCTATGGCTTTAACCGATCCCATTCAGCTGCATATTCTGTTGTAGCCTACCAAACAGCATACCTGAAAGCACACCATCCATCAGAATATATGGCCTCTGTACTGTCTCATAATCAAAATAACATTGATAAGATTACTTTTTTTATGGACGAATGTCGCAGAATGGGTATAAAGGTTCTAGGTCCTGATATAAATCAAAGTAGCACTTCTTTTACAGTGAATGAAAAGGATGAGATCCTGTTTGGGCTTGGGGCTATCAAAGGGACCGGGGACGCAGCGGTTGAGGCCATCATAATCGAAAGAGAAAAAAATGGAGCTTACACCGATTTATTTGAATTTGCCAGCCGGGTAAACTTGCGCACCGCTAATAAAAAGACCTTTGAAAGTCTCGCCATGTCTGGTGCCTTTGATGGTATTGGCGATATCCATAGAAGACAATATTTATATTCAGATGAAAATAATACGAGCCTGATCGAAAAGGCGATTAAATATGGCAATAAATTTCAGGCTGAAAAAAATGCTTCTCAACAATCTTTGTTTGGAGGTAACTCGGGGGAGAGTCTACCCTTACCCAAAATTGAACAGTGTGAGCCTTTTACTAATATAGAAAAACTTAAGATTGAAAAAGATGTTGTAGGATTTTACATATCCGGACATCCGCTGGATCAATATAAATTTGAGCTCAGGCATTTCTGCAATACCAATTTAGGGGAATTCAGTGATTTGGGTAATCTGAAGGGAAAGGAAATCAGGTTAGGGGGTATAGTATCAGGTTTTGCACACCGGATCACCAAAAAAGGAAAACCTTTTGGTATACTTACTCTGGAAGATTATGAATCAACGTATTCTTTCTATCTGTTCTCTGATGATTACTTGAAATTTAAAAAATATTTTGAAACGGATTGGTTCCTGTTTGTTCGTGGCATGATTGCACCCAGGAAGTGGAATGAAAATGAACTTGAATTTAGAATTCAGGAAATTGACTTGCTCAGTGAAGTAAGAGAAAAATATCTGGATGGTATCGAGTTATTTGTTGATATTGGTGACATCACCGATACATTTATCGCCAAGATGTCAGATTTGGCTGAGAACAATCCAGGTAAGGGATCCTTACTGTTTAATATCACTGATACCCGGGAAAATCTAAAAGTAGACATGTTTTCCAGAAAGATAAGGATTGGTATTACCAATGATCTTATTGGTGAACTCGAGGCCATGCCTGGGATGGAATATAAAGTTTTAATGCATTAATGGATGTCACATAATTTACAAACCCAGATTTTAAATCTTCAATTTGAAATACACATCAGTTTTTAAAATTATATTTGTATAAGTTTATTTATTTGATTCAAAATTATTCGCGATGAGCAAACCTATTGAAATTAATGATGGTAATTATCAGGATATATTGGGAACCGAGAAACCTGTTCTGGTCGACTTCTGGGCTGAGTGGTGCGGCCCATGTAAACTTATTGGGCCGGTTGTTGAAGATCTGGCCAAAGACTATGAGGGTAAGGCTGTAATCGGTAAAGTTGATGTTGATAATAATCCGGCTGTATCAGCCCAATTTGGCATAAGAAGTATTCCTACCCTGTTATTCTTCAAAAATGGAGAAATTGTTGACAAACAGATAGGAGCTGTTCCCAAAAGTGTCCTTTCAAAAAAATTAGAGGCACAATTATAATATAATCCCGCTTCTGGCGGGTTTTTTTTGTAATTTGCCATTCATGGGCATCATTATCTATAACATACTGATTCGTCTATATAACCTGATAATCTTAGTCTATTCGAAATTCAATAACAAAGCAAAACTTCTTGTTGCCGGTAGACGTCATACTTTTAATGTAATTCATGAAAATCGGGTTAAGGAAAAAATGTGTCTCTGGTTCCACTGCGCCTCACTGGGAGAATTCGAACAGGCCCTTCCATTGATTGAAAAGATAAACGAGGTATATCCTGACTATCAGCTTTTTGTTTCTTTTTTTTCACCTTCCGGATTTGAATATCAAAAAGATAATTCCATAGCGGATGGAATTTTTTATTTGCCTGCCGATACCAAATCGAATGCCAGAATACTTATAGATTTACTAAATCCCACTGCAGTTTTTTTCATAAAATATGAATTCTGGTTTCATTATCTGAATACTTGCAATGAAAAAAATATCCCCGTGTTCTCGGTGTCAACTATTTTAAGACCTGATCAGGTTTTTTTTAAATTTTATGGTTCATTCTACCGGCAAATACTCCGAAAATTCAATTATTTCTTCGTTCAGAACCGTGAAACCCTGGATTTATTGAAAAGTATACGTATAAGGGATGCATTAATAAGCGGTGATACCCGATTTGACAGGGTAGAAGCAATTTTGAAGAAACAAACTTCCCTCGTTCCTATAGAAAAATTTATAGAGGATTCACAATTGATTGTATTGGGAAGTACCTGGAAAAAGGATATTGATTTATGGATTCATTTTATTAATGAAGGTCATGATCTGAAATTCATTATAGCTCCACATAACATTAGAGAGGAAGAGATCTCCTATATCGAGGAAAGCATTGAACTAGATGTGATCAGATACAGCGCAATTCATGAACACCATAACAAGGTCCCTGTGCTTATTGCTGACAATATAGGCATGTTATCAACCCTGTATAAATATGCTCATATCACATATGTTGGTGGTGCCTTTGGTGAAGGAGTGCATAATATTTTGGAACCTGCAACTTACGGGAAGCCAGTTATTGTTGGCAGCAGTAAGTTGAATAAGAAATATCAGGAGGTTCAAGCTTTAGTCTCCAGAGGTGGTGCATTTGAAGTAGCTAATCCAAAAGAACTTCAGGATATAATGAACAAATTACTCGAAAATAATACATTTTATTCCGGAACCTGCCGGGCAAGCAGGTCCTACGTGGTGGAGAATCTTGGTTCTACAGATACCATTTTGGAAAATGTAAAGACCTATTTATCATGATTATTGATGGATTAGTATTAAAATCTACGGGTTCATGGTATGATGTAAAATCAGATTCAGGAGAACTTTTCAAATCCAGATTGAGGGGTAAACTGAAATTGAAAGGTATCAAAACCACCAATCCGATCGCTGTTGGCGATCATGTCAGGTTTACCGTTAATGAACATGGGGAAGGGATCATATCGGAGATATTACCAAGAACCAATTACCTTATACGGAAGTCCACTAAAAAAACAAGCCAGGCACATATTATTGCAGCAAATATTGATCAGGCTATACTTGTGGTCAGCCTAACATACCCGAGGACATCGGTGGGATTTATTGACAGGTATCTCGTATCTGCAGATTCATTCAGGATACCTGCAAAAATTATATTCAATAAATCAGACCTTCTCAATGATTCATTAAGAGACCTGCATGATTATCTGGCAAAGGTATACCGCGATGTTGGCTATGAAAATATACTGATATCTGCTGAGATGGATAAAGATCTGAACATTGTGGAATCCTGGTTGTATGGGAAAAAATCACTTATTTCCGGACACTCCGGTGTTGGTAAATCAACCATTCTGAACCGGATAAATCCTGACCTTCAATTACCGACTGACAAGGTCTCGGATTTTGCCAATAAGGGAAAACATACAACCACTTTTGCCCAGATGATCGAACTTGAAGAGAATACCTACGTTATTGATACACCCGGAATAAAAGAACTTGGGCTGATCGATATGGAATCATGGGAAATCAGTCATTATTTCCCGGAAATGAGGGATAGGCTGGGCGAATGCAGATTCAAAAACTGCCTGCATATAAATGAACCGGGTTGTGTTATTTTAGATGCCCTGGAGCGTGAGGAAATAGCTGAAACCAGGTATGATAGTTATGTGAGTATGATCATAGATGATGACAACCGGCGCTGATACTATCAGGGTTCCTTATAATTCACTCCGATAACGTACTATTCAAACCCATAGTTTTAAGACACTATTCATCATCTTATAGATTGAACGCGGCAGTCCAGGTTTTAAATTTCTGATTAGAAGGCCAGAAAAATTAAAGGCATCCTTCAAATTCCCGGAGAAAAGTGCTTTCCTGAACTCATATCTACTTCTTTGGCAAAGTGCCCTGGTTTCTGCTTCAGACTCATTCAGTTTTTCTGCTTTCAGACAGACCCTATAGGTAGAAGCTAACATACCGCTGTTCCATTTATATTGCCCCGAAGAAAGTGAATTTTTCAGTACTCTTTTTTTGACAAGGGCTTTATCCGTATAACAATATTTAGTGATTTTTCCTGACCTGATCCAGAAATCAAAATCCTCATATTTTAGATTTTCATCATAGCCTCCTAATTGTTCTAATACTGATTTACGGATCATCATTGTAGGTGTGCAAATAAAATATCTTGCCAACAAGTCTGAATACACATTACCTTGCGGCACAGGATCTGTAAGCAATCCTTTATGATCTCTTTTGTAGTGCTGACCTGTGACATTTCCGGAATCATCAATGTACAATGCATCTGTAAAGTTTACACCGTATTCTTTACCATGCTCACCAAAGCTTTTCAAGCCTTCTTTAATGCGGTCGGGGAGAAGTATATCATCACCGGAGAGATCTATTACAAATTCACCCTTCGACTCCGCAAGCCCAAGATTAAATGCCCGGCAATTCCCGATATTTTTATTTAACATGATCAGTTTAATGTCAGTCTTATCAAGGGCAATGCTATTAATGATTTTTTGAGAATTATCGGGGCTTCCATTATCTATAATTATTATCTCCAGGTTAGAATAAGTTTGATTTATTATGGATTCAATGGCTTCGGAAATATATTCTTCATGATTATAAGACAAGCAAATTACGGTTACCAAAGGTGATGCCATCAAAAAATTATTCTTTTGTTCAAAATTATAAGAATTATTGCTAACACAAAGAATCTTATGGCATGTGCGGCCGGGATGCCCTCTATCCCGAAATTTGAGGATAATATATACACCAGAAGAACGTAAAATAAAGCAGAGGCTGCCTGTAAAAGTATGAAAGTCAAAAATCTTGCTTGGGCTGATATTATATAGGTTAATAAGTAAGCAATTATACAGAAAAAGTCCCCGAGGAATTGCAATGGCATCAAATCACCGGCGGGCACAAATTCCCTGTTGTATAGGATTATCAGTAAAGGTTCACGAAATACATAGATCAGGAACAACCCCGTTACACTGATAATAACCACGATCTTGAGCACATCACGTAAATACTGACGTAAATCGTCGGTATTAAAGATCATTGCCGATACCTGGGGATAGTATACTATCCCGACCGTGTTAATAAACAACATCATGTATCCATCCGATAACTTCACTACAGATTGCCAGAGTCCGGTATGCAACATTCCGAAAGACTGAATCGCATAATCCCGGATAACGAAGTCAGTCACCTTGCCAAAAACCAGGATACTCAGTGCCATAAGTATAAATCCACCTAGTTTACGGTATTCTTTCAATGATATGCGTCCTTTAACAGGTGCCAAAATTCCCTTAAGGAATCCGTATATGACAGAAAATACTACAGCAAAACCTTGGGCCATCAAGAAAGCCAAAAGGGCGTAATTCAGGTTTTTTTCAGGGGCCACAATCAGTATGGCTAGAACTACAAGTATTGATCCGAGGGCATTGATTATGGCGTAGACTTTAATTCTCTGAAAGGAAAGAATGATGGAAAGGAGTAACAGATGGACGATATACAAGGTAATTCCAAGAATCAGAAAGGTGATGATTGTTGTGCTGAAATTAAAATTGAAATCCCGGAAAAAATAGGATCGGAACAAAAACAACAGAACCAGGGTAATTGCCAGAACCCCGATGTTTAAGTAAAATCCTGCCTTTAAATATTTCTGTTTTTCAACAGTAGATATATTCTCTCCTGACCAATATTTTATTATACCCCTGTTGATCCCATCATTAGGAACCTGTGTTACTAAACTTATAAGGTTTTGAAAATGGGCTAGAAGTGTAATGCCAGTTGCTCCAAAATAGATTGCGAACAGTTTGTTTGTGGCCAGTGAACATATTGATTTTATAACTATTGAGGAAAAGGACCACGTAGATTTTTTTATAAAATCAATCATTTAACTATTGAATTTCTTTTAAGAAGGAAAGCTTACTAACAGATGTACTACCAAGTCTTTCTTTAAACCTGATGAGGCCTCTCTGGGGATTATTATTAATGGAGGAAACTCCAAGATCGATGAATTTTATCTCATTTTCTAATGTGTATTGATATATCTTTTCCATTAAAAATACCATTGGGCTGTACATATTGAACGAGCTGTTATGAGCCGGGAGGAAATTATATAATATTGAATCTTTCACCTTTACGCACACAGTAGCAGCTACCATTTCATTTTTCATTGATACTGAGAAAAGCTTATAGTTTTGCGGAAACATATCTGCCAACTTAATTAGTGAGTCAGATTCTATATTTACCGGAATACCTCTTGCCTTTCTGAAAGCATCTATAGCATTAAACACCATTTCTGCCTCAGTGTTTTGGTGTTCAGTGAAAATGATGCCTTCCTTCTTTGTTTTATTCAGGTTTCTTTGCTCCATCGGGTGTATAATGGAACCAAATGGATTGTTTGTAATTTCAATGATCTGATTTATATCGATGATGGAGACCCTGTAACCATTCAAAGCCAGAACGGAAATCACTTTATCATAGGCAAGCGGATGATATATTCCCGGGTAGTGTTTGATCTTTATTTTTCGAACACCTTTTAATCTTAAGTGCGTTTCGATATAATTCATGAAATCACTTAATGTATCAAAATCAACCTCATGAAAAAGGGAAATTGAACCAAAAGGTGCTGTAATTATACTTGAAGCAGTATCTTCCTTTATCTGGAAATGGATCGAAGCTGCGATCTCCTGGTTTTCTGAATTGACAATAAGGAAATTGGAGTTTAATAGATCATCCCATAGGCTTACATATTCCGGAGCGTTATACAAACATATTTCGCCGGGGAATGTGTATCTGGAAAGTGACTCGGCAATTACAAATTCAAATTTAGCATTCAAAATTTATGCTGTATGAAATTATAGATCCATGATATCATAAAAATACATGATTTATAATCATTGTTTACGAGAATTCGATTATTTAGTAAAATGATATACCTGATCCTGACCATTCTAATGAATATTGGTATATTTCTATCCTTCAGGTCTTATTCCAGGCCGGGAATAAATACATTCAACGCAGTTGTAGTGAACTACCTGGTTTGTGTCTTAACAGGAATGATCTTTTATGGTGATGATTTATTGGAAAATCTATCCATTTTATCAGAATCGTGGATCCTGTTTCCTGTAGCGCTGGGGCTTGTTTTTATCCTTACTTTTTTCCTGATGGCCATAACAGTCCAGAAATATAATGTAGCAGTTGCCACCGTATCAGCGAAGATGTCTATGCTGATACCCGTTATTTTCAGTATATATGTTTTTAAGCTGCTGGATACAAAATTTGATATAATTAATTTTACAGGATTGCTTTTTGGAGTTGCCTCCATTATTTTATGCTCCATCAGATCAACTGGAACTGAGAAAGTAGCCTGGACCAAAAAATACCTTGTATTAATTCCGGTATTCGTTTTTTTTGCCACAGGATTCATTGATACTTCATTGAATTATTTAAATGCTTTTCTGATCACTGCCGAGCAGAAGCCAGTCCTTCCTGTAATTATTTTTACATCCGCTTTTATCTCAGGGGCGGTTATTTTGGTAATTAGAAAAGGAAGAATCAGCAGGAAGGATTTGTTAGGAGGGATCTATTTAGGAGTTCCCAACTATTTCAGTCTATATTTCCTGCTTATGACCTTGTCGAGTTTCAATAACAATGGTTCGGTCGTATATCCTATCCTGAATGTTGGAATTATCGTATTGTCTAGTATAGCTTCTTACTTAGTATTTAGTGAAAAGCTTAATAAAGCAAATATATTTGGCATGATACTCGCCATTTTTGCTATTTTGTTAATATCCTATCAGGATATAATTTTATATTTTTCATAATATTCATATATGAAACTTTTTCTGTCATTCATAGTATTTGTGATCTCAATATCAAATTCTGTTTCTCAGGAATTCATTCTTCAAGACAGTGCTTTAATTCACCGGATGAACAGAACAATAGATCTTATCTATAATTTTGAATTTGATATTGCATACCTTGAGATTGATACACTTGAGAACCAGCTCGGGGATCACCCTGCAAATCACCTACTCAGATCCATGATACTATATTGGAGAGATAGACCATTTAAAGAGGATTCAGATCCCTATATTGAGTATCAGAATGAATTGGAAACGGCCATTGAACTGGCCATTCCGTTTCAGGAAAATGAGGATCTTTATGAAGAGGGTGAATTTTATATATTGGCTGGTTATGGTCTTCTTACGGATTTTTACAATGGCGTTGGGCAAAGAATGAAGGCCATAGGTTCTGCCAAAAAGGCATATAATTCACTTAAGGAGGGATTTGAACTTAAAGAAAAGTTTCCGGATTTTTATTTTTCAAGTGGTGTGTATAATTATTACCGGGAAAAATTTCCTGAATTACACCCATTTTATAAAGCTTTTATGTGGGTATTCATGAATGGGGACATGGAACTGGGTCTGGAGCAATTAAAAGTGGCTTCTGAAAAGGGGATCTTTACACAAAGAGAAGCACTGATTTATCTTTTTCACATATACCTCAGATATGAGAACAAACCTGAGCTGGCTTTACCTTATTCCAGGCTTCTCGTAGACCGGTTTCCCGGCAATTACCGGTTCCAATGTTTATTCATTGAATCTATGATCTATAGTAATAGTGATAATATCTCTGGTGATATGGTAGATTTGCTTATAAACCATGATGATATCTTTTTTCAGCTTGCAGGGAATCTGTTTTCAGGATTGATCTCAGAAAAGAAGGAAAAATATGAAGCGGCAAGGTATTATTTTAGAATAGCACTGGAAAAATACGAAAAAATGGGAAGGGATGATTTGCATTACCTGAGCCTGATATACACAGGTATGGCAAGATTGGCGATTGATCTGGAGGACAATCAAAAAGCCAGGAAATATTATAAACTCGCGTTAAAAACCGATCCTTATGTTCCTGTAAGAAGTGAAGCTGAAAAATTTTTGCAAAAGAGTGAAGATGGATAAATTTCTTTCCTTAAAAGACAATTCAGAAGGATTATATAAAGAAAAAGGTAGTAAGTTCATTGCACTAGCTTTCCCTGTGTGTAACGAAGTTGAGGTAAAAAATATAATTAGCACTGTAAAAAAAGAGCATTACAATGCAAGGCATCATTGTTATGCGTATATAATTGGGAATGATGATATACGTTTCAGATCTAATGATGATGGCGAACCTCGACACACTGCCGGGGATCCCATTCTTAACCAGATCAGGTCTTTTCAGCTCATCAACGTGCTTGTTATAGTAGTCCGGTATTTTGGTGGCACTAAACTAGGTAAGGCCGGCTTGATCAATGCCTATAAAGCAGCATCAAGAGAGGCTTTATCCAAAGCTACGATCATTGAGAAAGTACATAAATGTGAAATAACCATTAAATTTGAATATGATGGGTTAAATGATGTGATGCATTTGTTACAAAAGAATGATTTTGAAATTACCGATCAGAAATATGAAGAGAGCTGTTCCATATCAGGGAGCATCCCAAGGTCTCAGGTTCAGAAAATCATTAGTGATCTTACAGGGCATAAAAATGTAATCAATATTGTTCAATTACCGGGTTGCTGAACTGCTTATAATATCACCAAGGAAAATCGCATTTAAGAATAATCTGTTTGTCCCATACCAGAAAGCCCTGAAATTTGGATTGTCACTGAAGCAAATGGTTTTACCCCTGCCAATGGAACTAACAATTAAACCAGAAGAGTTTTTAACGAGTTCATAGTTCTCTTTTGATACATATCCACTTTGTAATGGATCTCCAGTATATAAAACCGGATTGTTATAGGGGTTATTAGATTTTTCGAAGAACAATTTATTGTTCTTAAACAGGCTGAGGGACTTATCCGGATAACCAAAACACAGTGGATGTGTAAGATCTAGAGTGGCTTCAAAAATGGAACCACCAATATTTTGAGCCCCTATATTTTGAGACATATCTCCATAATTTTTAATACTGGACGTATCCTTAGATATTTTTTTCAACTTTATATTGGCGAGTTTCTGATCGATCAACCATTTTGATCCACCTTTTGTCGCGATTAAATTGCCACCATCCTTAATCCAGTTTTCCAATTTTTCCCTGGAAGCTCCCGAAATCCCGGAATAACTTCCATTTACCATGATAATAGTATTGTATCGTGAAAGATTTATACGGTTAAATCTATCAATATCGACCATAGATAAAGGAATTCCAAACCTGTTATCGAGCAAGTGCCATACTTCTCCAGCCTCATAGGATGAAACGCCGTTCCCGATAAGCATCATGATCTTTGGTTTCTCCAGGTTGGCCATATTCGGACTTCCGAGATCTATTCCGGCCTGATTGAATCCTGTTGAGACATTACTAAAGTTTATATTACTTTTTGTTGAAATTTTTTCCAGAATATCATATATCTCATCTTCTGTAAAGGATTGGTTCTTGACCGGTATAAGAATCGTTCCGGGATCAAAGTTTGATCCTTCGCTGGTAGAAAAAGCCTTTACTGCAACTTTAACCCTCAGATTGTTTTTTAAGATCATATAAAGGGCTTTGTAAGAATTATATTCATCCAATTTCATTACATATGCATAAGAACTCATTGCATCTATCTTCCCCGTTAATTCCGGGATTTCAAGGACTTTATCTCCAAGCAAGTCATTTTTAAATGATTTTCCTTCAAGGGCAGTGTATCTTATATCAAAAGCGAGCGGGAAGGTCCATGCAGATACATCATAGAACAAGCTGTCTGTGAAGGATGTTGATTTCTCAAATATTGCTTTTATAAGTCTGAATTGTTCTTGTCCAAGCGGGACGATATATGAACTCTTTGCAGAATAATTATTATTATCAGCTATCAAACTTTCGGCAAGTTTGTAGGTATTAATTTGATGCCGGAGCAGAATGTCCAGGAACCTGTTGGTTTTGGTGAGATCATCCCCTGCATCAAAGACATAAGCTTTCACCGCTTCGTTATGTGCAAGTTCAGATGCCTGCTGGTAAAAATCGGCCTGGTATTTTAAAAGTTCATTCTTAAGTTCGTATCCTGATCTTATGGTGGAAAGCGATACGGTTAACTGATTTCTTATGGTAAATGGGAAATTCAGAACGCCATTGACCGTTTGTTGAGATAATCCTCTTGAGGAGGCCTGCTCGAATAATATTCCAATACTACCATTCACATCAGGGTATGATGAGCCTTTGCCATAATAAAAATCATCGAATTGCTCCTTTGAAAAATATAATGAGCCAATTTTATCAAGTGCTTCAGCATGGTAAGCAGCAATTTTGTTGGTTAAACTAAAATTTTCGGCGGGTGTATTAGGATTTGTCCTGGAGGGGATCCCGGGTTGAAAAAAGAATGTGGAATTACTTCCCATCTCGTGATGATCGGTTAAAATATTAGGTTTCCATTGGTGGAACTGTTTTATCCTTGCCTGAGATTCCGGATGCTGTAGCGGCAACCAATCCCTGTTCAAATCAAACCAATAGTGGTTGGTTCTTCCTCGTGGCCATGCTTCATTATGTTCTACATTATTAGGATCACTGATGGAAACATCCGACATATACTGGTTTACCCACTGCTCGAATCGGCTATAACCATCCGGGTTTATACTGGGATCAAGAAGTATAACTGTATTGTTTAAAATAGTATTCAACTCATCTGATTCTGCAGCAGCAAGGTAGTAAGCGACAAGGAGAGAGGCATTCAGGCCGCTGGGCTCATTTCCGTGTACGCTGTATCCCAGCCAGATCACTGAAGGCATATCGGCAATGTTCATATCACTTGAATAAGCAGGATCCGAAAGCTTGAGATGATCTTCTCTGATCTTATCTATATTAGATAGATTATCCGGTGCAGAAATTGTTAAAAGCAGGAGAGGGCGGTGTTCATATGTCCATCCATATCTTTCGATATTTACCCTATCAGATTGTTCGGCAATGGTGTACATATATTTAACAAGCTGATCATGACTGACATGTTTTTCTCCTATTTCAAAATCCAGGATTTCAGAGGGTCTGGAAATATTGGAGTTAAATGAAATGTTATCGCCGAAATAGTAGTCCAGATTTGTCTGCCCGGCAATACTGAAGCTGATGAAGGTCAACAGAAATATAATAGATCTTTTCTTTATCATTTATTTGAGATTAATAAGCCTCAAATATACATGTTAAGAAAATATTAACCAATTTGAGTTTCTTCCTAATTCCCTCAGCAAAACATCGAACACTTTATGGCAATATCCACTTGGTATATTTGAAAAATTGAGTAAGTTCGTACTGAAAATTATTTTACCGGGGCTTACATAATTTTCAATTTTTTCGGGATCCAAATCTTATTGGATTTTTAATAATTTCTATCAAACTATTAAACTGAATATTACCTGATATCCAGGGTAATTAATTGTTAATTAAGAATTATGAAAAATATTAATTTCTTAACAGTAATTTGTTTTTATTCTATAAAACAAAACTAAGATTTGCATTCATTTTAATATTAATTAATCTAAAGCTTTATGAGAAGATTTTTACTAATTCTAACATCTTTTTTGATTTCAGTTACGGTATATGCGCAAACTGGTACCGTAACAGGTCGAATTATTGATCAGGGTTCTGGCGAAGGATTGCCGGGGGCTAATGCCATCATCAAGGGTACTGCCATTGGATCAATTAGTGATCTGGATGGTTATTTTACCATTGCGGATGTACCAACAGGAACACAGGTGGTTGTGATATCCTATGTTGGCTATGAGACTATCGAACAGACTATTCAGGTGAACAGTGGAACTGTGGACATAGGAACAATAAACCTTTCCCTGGGTGCTGTTGGCCTTAAGGAAGTGGAAGTTATAGCTTCTGTGGCCATAGACCGCAAAACGCCGGTAGCTGTTTCCACCATTAAGGGGCAGGCTATTGAAGAAAAAGTAGGTAACCAGGAGTTTCCGGAGGTACTGAGATATACCCCTTCTGTGTATGTAACCAAACAGGGTGGTGGTTTCGGTGATTCCAGGATCAATGTACGGGGATTTGATCAGAGTAATACTGCGGTTATGATCAATGGTGTTCCGGTAAATGACATGGAAAATGGCTGGGTATACTGGTCAAACTGGGCTGGTCTGACAGATGTCTCCTCACAGGTTCAGATGCAGCGTGGTTTAAGTGCTTCTAAACTGGCCATTTCCTCGGTTGGAGGTACCATTAATATCATTACCAATGCTGCTGAAATGGAAAAAGGCGGTAAATTCTCTGTTAATATCGGGAACGATGGCTACCAGAAATATAACCTGATGTTATCTACAGGCCTGGGTAAAAATGGCTGGGCATTTACCATCCAGGGAACACATACACGAGGAAACGGATGGGTAGACGGAACCACCTTCCGTGCTTATTCCTATTTTGCTTCGCTGGCCAAGAAGATTAACGATAAACATACTCTGGTATTTACAGGATTGGGAGCTCCACAATGGCATCATCAGCGACTTATAGGTCGTTTTGACGGTATATCCTTCCAGGATCTTCTGGATCATGAGAGAGGAATCAAGTACAATTCCATGTGGGGTGATTACAATGGTGAGGAGTTCTCATGGAGAAGAAATTTTTATCACAAACCTAAGTTTTATGCTAACTGGTATTATACCATATCTCCAAGAACTGATATAGCCACAACGGCTTATGCATCCTTCGGTCGAGGGGGAGGAACAGGACCCAGAGGCCGGTTAAATGGTGCGTTTGAAAACAGTTCCAGATTTTATGATGACCGGTATGGCGATGATTCCCAGGGACAGATAATGTTTGATCAGATTGACAACTGGAACTCTGGAGGCACCAGTTATCCAAGTGACTGGGGTGATCCTGCTCAAGTATTTGACAGTGTTGACCGGGACATCGATAACCGCCGGGATTTCTTTGGTGATAAATACGTGAATACCAGCGGAAATGGATTCATCAGAAGAGCTTCTATGAATGGGCACAACTGGTATGGTATACTTTCAACATTAACACATAATTTCAGTGATAATCTTAGCCTTGTAGGAGGTATTGACCTCAGGTGGTATAAAGGGATTCATTACAGGAGGGTAACCAATCTCATGGGCGCTGATGCCTATTTCACGGATACTGATATAAACATTGCAGGACAATTTATTTCCCAGGAAAAAGAAGCCAGTGCCATTGTAAATATGAACAATGATAAGAAATTGAATTATCATAACGATGGAATTGTCGGATGGCAGGGAGCCTTTGCCCAATTGGAATGGGCCAATGACAATATATCAGCCCACATTTCAGGAGCTTTCTCAAATCAATCGTACAAGAGAATTGATTATTTCAATTACTATTATTCGGATGCCTTAAGTGTAGCAGCGGGTCTCGATGAAACAATGGAATCCGAAACGGTCAATCAGTTTGGAGGGAACGTCAAAGGCGGGATCAATTGGAATATTACTTCCAAGCATAATGTGTTCTTTAATGGGGGATTTTATTCCAGACAACCATTATTTGATGCTGTTTTCTTGAACTTTGTCAACCTAATCAATGATGACTTGGTAAATGAAAAAGTAACCGGACTGGAATTGGGTTATGGTTTCCGCTCAAGGTTCCTAAATGCCAATGTTAATTTATACCGAACTACGTGGACAGACAGGTTCAGGCAGAGAGGTGTGCAATTAGGCGGAGGAGAGGAAGGAACAGCCAATTTATCCGGAATTTCTCAAACGCATACTGGAGTTGAAGTAGAGTTGTATGGAGAAATTGTAAAAAATCTTTTGCTTGAAGTCATGTTGTCAATTGGCGATTGGAGATATAGCGATAATGTAAATGTAAATGTGTATGATGAAGATCGAAACCTTCTTGGAGACACAATTTTATATTTAAATAATGTTAAAGTTGGGGATGCTGCTCAAACAACTGCACGAGTCGCTTTAACCTATACTTTCCTGAAAAATTTCAGAATCTATGGCAGTTATTATTATGCTGATAAGTTGTTTGCTGATTTTGATCCTACTGAAATAGCGTTTCTTGATGAAAATAACCTTGGTGCATTGGAACTTCCTAGTTACAATTTGGTTGATGCCGGCTTGTATTATGATTTCAAGGCAGGTAAGAAATTGCAGTTTACGGCCAAGGTTAATATCAATAATCTGTTTAACACAAGATATATATCTGAAGCTGAGAGTAATAACTTCCCAGAGGAAGGTACGGATGAGACCATTTACACAGAAAATTTCGGATATTTTGGTTTTGGAAGAACCTGGAATGCCGGGATCATGATGCGATGGTAAATATCTGATTCTTAAAATAATAGCAATCCCGGGGACACCACCCGGGATTTTTTTTGTTTTCTTTGGATTTGACGGAAAATTTGCTTTATTTGCAAGATATAAATTTTCCAATATAAAGTTTGATTTTTCTTAAATCATTCTTCTTTGGAAAATTTAGATATATATATCTTAGTTCATAGAGCTGTGCTAAATAGAAGAAATACTTTCCTTTCTGTTCTGTTATCGCTTTTATTTACGTCCTGTGGTTTATTTGATAAGGATGATGAAATACAAACGGAAAAAATTACCTATACCGACCATGCAATCGAATCTGTTACAAATTTGAATGGTGAACTGGATATTGAAACCATTGTAAGTAGCAGTAACAGAGTAGTATATGATATTAAGATAGTAAACAAATTGGATCAACCCATTGAAAATGTTTCCATTGTTTACAACCAGGTCAACGGAAAATCTATTATATTCATTAAGGATAACTTCAATAGGTACAGTTCTGCTTTTCTTTACGGTACCCCGGAGGAACTTGACGATTACTTTACCACTCAGGGATTGGCCCTATCTGTCGAGCCTGAAAACGAGGAGGAAGATAATTTTTTGAGAATAGCCATGTCGTTACCACTAATCCCCTTGGAAGAAACTGAATTGAATTCAATTCCTGGGGCCCATTACATACAACAGTTTCATGTGTCAGATTCAACACTGGAAGGTATTGATTACTTTATTAATTGCAAAGAAATTGATATGGTTCCGGAGTTGATAAAGGAACAGACCAATTTAGGCTTGAAATCTTCTTCTATTCTTATCTCCATAGAATCTGATGGTGTTTACGAATTGATAGAGATCGCCTCCAACCGTATTTTAGATGAAAGCTTTAATTTCAGTGATAAGTTAATTTCCAAGGCCAGTGACCAATGGGGGATGAGACGTGATGAACTTATAGATCTAATCGCAATAAAATCCTTTTTTAAAGGGCATTATGAACAATATGCCCATATAGAAACGGAATTTGAATACTATCAAATTGAGTTGGAGAACACACGGTGTATGAAGTATATTGTGGACGTGCCGGAACCGGTTAATGAGTTTCTGAATATGGATTTTATTGAGATCCTTGAGGGTAAGGGACTTCAGATCAACAGTGGACTTAATCCAGATAATGTAACTGGGAATTATTTTGTTGATAACTGGACAAACCTGGAGTCTGGAACCCGTTATGTAAATTACAGTTTTCAATTTTTAAATCAAACTTCAGAATTTCAGATTGAAGTTAAGAGTGCGGCTGAATTTTCTGATGCCACGGGTATTATCGCATATATTTCCGGAGATGGTCAGTATTTTTCCATATACAGTGAGCAGGATCATAATATTGATGATAGCGGGCACACTGTCTTTATCAAAACAGCAGACATTTACAGCGGGAAAGTGACCAGTGATGGAATCCTTGATTTCCAGAACGGATTTATAGTCCTGCAAAAAGAGAATGACTGGTATGACCGATTCCTGAATGTAGGTGATTCCAGGGTGGTATATGAAGCTGATTTTATCGCGGATGCTGTTGATGCTTTCCCCTTTCATTCTACTGATCTCGATCCTGAGAATTCATTCTTCCGGATCATGACCGAAACCAATTAATCTCTATCCGAGAAAAGAATTATATTCTTATATTTAAATCCCCGACTGTCGGATTCGAGCAGGCAATACTATAAAAGTCTTGCCTGTGTATTTATCCATCTTTCTGGCAATTCTCCTTTCATGGCCTTTTCATAGTCTGAATAACTGCAGGGGACTATGCTGTTCCGATCAAATACTTTTTTCCCTTTTGGATAAGGAACTTCCATCCACCATTTCTCCGAAAGCTTACTTTTAAAAAATGTCAGTGCATCGGTATCAGTTGGCATTGACACGACATACTTCATATAATAATTGCTTTTAAAACTGAAATGATCTTTTCTATGGTAAAATCCCTCAATAAAATACCAGATCATAGTAGCCATTACTGAAGCAGTTTTTTTATGCTGATCATCCTGCATAAGATCATATTCGAAGAACCCGGCGGAACTCATTTTTTCATTTAGGCCTGCATACCAGCATAATTGACAGGCTTCTTCACCGGTTAATCCGAAAGGTTGGGCATTAGCATTTCCTGGTGCATCCCCTGAACGGATGGCTGTAATATCAAAACTAAGTATATCGGCATCCCGGATTACCGGTTCCATTTCAAAGATATTCTGTCTCAGTTTGCCGATCCGGTATGTATCAAAGTATAGTTCTTCCATCATAGCCAGACTTTTTGGATTTATCAGATAACTTTGATATCCAATGTGACTAAAATTAAACAGAAAGTTAGGTTCATGAGTGAGGATCTTATAAATGTGATTCTGGTTATCAAATTTTTCTTCTTCGAGTCCAAGATCGATAAAGGCGTCTACATTTAGAATACTGACCAGTTTTTCCATATCCTGATACGCCTTGTATAGGGCTATATCCATATCATGTGTACCCCCGAAAACCAGGGGAAGCACTTCATTATCCAGTAAAAAGCGACAGACTTCCTGAAGTCGCGTCAGCGTTTCCTCTAATGTTGGCCCATTTCTTAAATTACCCAGATCAACAATTTTATAAGTATTAGCACCTTTCTTCAGATTATAGAGTTTTGCACGAATCTCATCCGTTCCATGATCATGCTCATTTTCTCGACCCGCCCCCCTGTATTCCTCAAGTCCGATCAGGGCTATATCCGCCTTTTTAATATCGGGGAAACTGGGGCCCGGCAGATAAATATTCTTAAAAAATGAATGACCGGATTCTATAGGATTGTATATCCTCTCATTGACTGCGTTAAAGAAAATCTTAACATCCATAGAGTAGATTATTTTATTTTAAAAAAAAAAAAAAAAAAAAAACCCCGCCATATGGCGGGATTGGTTACTTTAATTATCCTCCAAAGTCATCAAACCGGATATTTTCAGGGGGAACACCCAGATTATCCAGCATTTTCAACACAGCTGCATTCATTAACGGGGGACCACACAGATAGAATTCAATTTCATCCGGATCGGGATGATCTTTCAGGTAATTATCATACAATACCTGATGAATGAATCCCGTATAGCCATCCCCCTCTTTATCGTCAAGGTTTTTATTTATCTTCCAGTTATCTTCAGGGAGTGGTTCAGAAAGGCCAACGTAGAATTTGAAATTAGGAAATTCCTTTTCAATTTTTCTGAATTCATCTACATAAAACAATTCTCTTTTTGATCTACCTCCATACCAGTAGCTAACTTTCCTGTTTGATTTTTCTGTATGAAACAGGTGGAATATGTGAGATCGCAATGGTGCCATTCCTGCACCTCCACCAATATATATCATCTCCTTATTAGTCGGATTGATAAAGAACTCTCCATAAGGACCTGAAATCGTGACCTTGTCACCTGGTTTTCTTGAGAATACGTAGGAGGAGCAAATTCCTGGATTAACATCCATCCATTTACCCGCTGACCTGTCCCATGGAGGCGTAGCTACCCTGATATTAAGCATAATGATGTTCCCTTCAGCCGGGTGGTTAGCCATTGAATAGGCTCTGAAAATGGGCTCGTCATTTTTCATTTTCAAATCCCACATCTGGAATTTATCCCAATCACTTTTATAGACATCTTTTGCATGACCAAGACTTGGATGCGGCGTTATATCAATAGTTTTATAGTCAACCTCAATTTCAGGAACATCAATTTGAATATATCCGCCGGATTCGAAATCTAATGTTTCACCCTCAGGCAGTTTTACGACAAATTCTTTGATAAAAGTTGAGACATTATAATTTGAAACCACTTCACATTCCCATTTCTTAATTCCAAATATCTCTTCTGGAATCCTGATATGCATATCCTCCTTTACCTTGACCTGGCAGGATAACCTGACCTTTTCCTGTTGTTCCTTTCTGGTGAGGTGTCCTACTTCTGTTGGAAGAACTTCCCCGCCACCATCTTCAACAACGCATTTACACATGGCACAGGTACCACCCCCACCACATGCAGATGGAAGGAAGATTTTCTGGGCAGATAAAGTAGATAATAATGTGGACCCTCCTGATGCTATTAAGGCTTCATCGTCCTTCCCGTTTATGACAATCTTCACGTCTCCCGTTTGTACAAGTTTGGATTGTGCAAAAAGCAGGATTAATACCAGCAGGATAATAACTATTGAAAAAGCGACAATTGATGAAAATATTACCGGACCCATTATAAATTATGTTTTCTTTCGTTCAAAGATGTGCAAATATATCTATATTAATTTAAAGGAATTAGTCTGATTTTAAAAATATTATCCTGGAGTATCACACTTAAAAAACATCCGTTAGAGAATAGCAGTGATCATTTTTCAAGCAACATGCTCAGTAGTGTGGTTAATGTATTCTTCAGCTTCCGCCTGTCCACAATAAAATCCAGAAATCCGTTTTCAAGTAAGAACTCAGAGGTTTGAAATCCTTTTGGAAGGTCCTTGCCCATAAATTCCCGGATTACGCGAGGTCCTGCAAATCCAATTAAGGCTCCTGGTTCAGCAATATTGAAATCCCCAAGCATGGCATAGGAAGCTGTAACACCTCCTGTTGTAGGATCAGTCATTAAAGAAATAAAGGGCACTTTGGCTTCAGATAGCAAAGCTAGTTTAGCTGATGTCTTTCCCATTTGCATCAGTGAATATCCTGCCTCCATCATTCGGGCTCCTCCCGATTTGGAAATGATTATCAAAGGGTATTTCTTCTTTAAAGCAAAGTCAATGGCCCTGGCGATTTTTTCACCTACAACTGAACCCATGGATCCGCCGATAAAGGAAAAATCCATACATGCAATTACAATGTTGATCCCATTCATCTTACCATAGGCAGTTCTTACGGCATCGTTGAGATGTGTTTTCTTCATCGAAGCTTTTAGCCGGCCAATATAGGGTTTGGAATCCACAAACTTCAATGGATCGCTTGATACCATTTTGGTATCCAATTCTGTAAATTTATTTTTATCAAAGAGTAGTTCAAAATACTCTTTTGATCCAATTCTGACATGATATCCATCATCCGGACTCACATAGGCATTGTTCTTCAATTCTCTTGTGTGAATTATCTTACCACTGGGAAGTTTATACCAAAGGCCATCAGGGACGTCTTTTTTATCTTTGGTTGGGGTTTGGATGCCTTTCGCTTTTCTAAGAAACCAGGTCATATGTTATTTCTAGTTAGGATGGTAAATTTAGAAATTTATTCCAAATCAAAAAATGTTTATTACTAGTATGGTGTTTTTTTTAATTAACCTCCTCATAATCAATATATTCACCACCTTTAATATTGCCGGATCTATTACGTTTCTTATCTTCTGGAACATAATCGATATCCAGATTGCTGTTCCTGGCCTTTTTTCTTTGTGACCTCTTGTCTTCTATATCATTTCTAGGTTTAAATGGAAGTATCAACACATAATAAATGGCCAGGAAGATCATGAAAATGATAAACAGAAATTTCAGCATAATTCAGATAATTATCTACTCAGATACAGATTTCTATAGGAATATACTTCCATGAAGTAATCATCCATCAGGTCATCAATGAAATATATGGATTCGCCCGTTGATTTCATTTCTGGTCCCAGTTCTTTATTGACATTGGGGAACTTATCGAAGGAAAACACAGGTTCTTTAATTGCATACCCTTTTTTAACCGGTTTGAAATCAAAGTCGCTTAATTTAGCATCCCCCAGCATAATCCTCGTGGCATAATTCACATAATTTTCCTGATAAGCCTTACATATAAATGGTACGGTACGCGAGGCCCTCGGGTTGGCTTCGATAATATATACGATGTCATCTTTAATGGCAAATTGTATATTTATCAGGCCAACTGTCTTTAATGCCAGTGCAATTTTTCTGGTATGAGCTTCGATCTGCTGCATTACAAAATCGCCAAGATTATATGGAGGTAAAACGGCATATGAATCTCCTGAATGAATACCAGCAGGCTCAATATGTTGCATAATGCCAATTATATATACATCTTCACCATCTGAGATGGCATCAGCCTCAGCTTCGATGGCACCATCGAGGAAATGATCCAGCAGAACCTTGTTCTTTTTAAAATCTTTAAATAGGTCTACCACATGGGATTCTAGTTCCTGATCATTTATAACGATTTTCATGCTTTGACCGCCAAGCACATAGGATGGTCTGACGAGCAGGGGAAATCCAAGCTCTTTTGATAGCTCGAGTGCCTGGTCAGCATCTTCAATAACACCAAATTTTGGATATGGAATATTATTATCTTTCAGCAGCCTTGAAAAACTACCTCTGTCTTCCGCAAGATCGAGGGCTTCAAAGCTTGTACCTAAGATCTTAATACCATACCGGTTTAGTTTCTCCGCCAGTTTCAAAGCAGTCTGTCCGCCAAGCTGGACAATAACTCCGATCGGCTTTTCATGCTGGATGATATCATATATGTGTTCCCAGAACACTGGTTCAAAATACAGCTTATCTGCTACATCAAAATCGGTAGATACTGTTTCAGGATTACAGTTAATCATGATGGTTTCATAACCAGCTTCACTGGCTCCCAATACTCCATGGACGCAACAGTAATCAAATTCTATCCCCTGGCCGATCCTGTTCGGGCCGGAACCAAGGATTACTACTTTTTCCCTGTCAGAGCTAACCGATTCGTTTTCCACATCGAAGGTAGAATAATAATAGGGTGTCTGAGCCTGGAATTCTGCAGCACACGTATCCACCAGCTTGAATACTCTTTTTATTCCCAGGTCGGTTCTTCTTTTATGTACCTGACTTTCGAGGCATCTAAGAAGATGAGCGATCTGCCTGTCGGCATAACCTTTTTCCTTAGCTGTTCGCAACAGGTCTTCGGGAATAGTATCCACAGTAAACTGTTCGATCTCAGTTTCCAGATGAACCAGTTCATTGATCTGATTCAAGAACCATTTATCAATCTTAGTCAGCTGTTCAATGGTCTTAAAGGGGATGCCCAGCTTAAAAGCATCATATATATGAAATAGCCTGTTCCAGCTAGGATTTGCAAGACTTTTCAGGATCGCATCCTGGTTCTTTAATTCCCTGCCATCAGCCCCAAGTCCGTTTCTCTTTATTTCTAAGGACTGACAAGCCTTTTGAAGGGCCTCCTGGAAGTTTCTTCCAATGCCCATAGCTTCTCCAACAGATTTCATTTGAAGACCCAGGCGTCTATCTGAACCACGGAACTTGTCAAAATTCCATCTTGGAACTTTCACAATAACATAATCCAGAGTAGGTTCAAAAAATGCGGATGTGGTTTTCGTGATCTGATTTTTCAGTTCGTCCAGATTATAACCAATAGCCAGCTTGGCAGCTATTTTGGCTATAGGATAACCAGTTGCCTTGGAAGCCAAGGCTGAAGATCTCGAAACTCTTGGGTTTATCTCAATTCCAATGATGTGGTCTGTTTCAGGATTGACTGCAAATTGCACATTACATCCACCGGCAAATTCTCCAATACCATTCATCATGCGGATGGCGAGGTCTCTCATTTCCTGATATACTGTGTCTGGGAGTGTCATAGCAGGGGCCACGGTAATCGAATCCCCGGTATGAATTCCCATCGGATCAAAATTCTCAATGGAACATATAATAATAACATTCCCAAGATTATCCCTGAGCAATTCCAATTCGTATTCCTTCCAGCCCAGTATACTTTGTTCAATCAGAACTTCGTGAATGGGGGAAGTATGCAATCCCTTGGTAAGGGCCTTTTCGAATTCATCAGGACCATCCACAAATCCACCTCCAGCACCTCCCAGGGTAAAAGAAGGTCTGATTACTAATGGAAACCCTATGTCCTGTGCGATTTCCTTTCCCTGTAAAAAGGAAGTCGCGGTTTTACCTTTACATACACTCACGTTCAGTTCTTTCATTCTGAGCCTGAACTTCTCCCTGTCCTCGGTGGTCTCGATTGCGTTAATATCAACGCCAATTACCTTAACTCCGAAGTTTTCCCATATACCAGCCTTATCACAGTCGATAGCAAGGTTTAATGCAGTCTGCCCTCCCATAGTTGGCAGAACAGCATCAATTTTATGCTTCTTCAGGATTTCTACTATCGATTTCTTATTAAGGGGTTTAAGATATATGTTGTCTGCGGTGACATTATCTGTCATAATAGTGGCCGGATTCGAATTGATCAGTGTCACTTCAATACCTTCTTCTCTCAGGGATCTTGAAGCCTGGGATCCTGAATAATCAAACTCACAGGCCTGCCCAATTATGATCGGGCCACTTCCGATTATTAATACTGATTTTATACTAGTGTCTTTCGGCATATGGGATGGATGAATTAATTTATCAAAGATCAAATTGACGCAAAAATATACCTATTTAATTTAAATTAAAATCTGTTTTGGAAACTAAAGAAAATTTTATTTGATCTAATCCCGAATTTTTCACTTCATATCCAAACTGAACTGTTTTTTCAGGCTGTTCGTATTCCTTTGATCAGACATGAATGGCCCTGTCTTCAGTAGCTGCAAGGCAGGCCTCTTTGATAGCTTCGGTAAAAGTCGGATGAGCATGAGACATTCTGGCTATATCTTCAGCAGATGCCCTGTATTCCATGGCCACCACACCTTCTGCAATCATGTCGGCTGCCCGTGGACCAATGATGTGCATTCCCAGTATCTCATCAGTCTCTTTATCTGCGAGCACTTTTACTAATCCATCTGTATCCATGCTTGCCCTGGCTCTTCCGGAAGCTTTGAATGGAAAGGATCCTGATTTGTAAGGCCTTCCATTTTCTTTTAATTGCTCTTCTGTATAGCCGACACTTGCCACTTCAGGCCATGTATATACAACACCCGGTATTAATAAATAATTGATGTGCGGTTTCTGGCCTGCTAATAGCTCCGCTACATAAATGCCTTCTTCCTCTGCTTTGTGTGCCAGCATTGGTCCGTGTATCACATCCCCGATAGCGTATATGTTCTCCACTTTCGTTTGTAATTGATCGTTTACCTCTATCCGTCCTGATTTGTCCGGTGAAAGCCCTATTTTTTCCAGTCCAAGATTTTCAGTGTATGGACTTCTGCCAATAGATACCAGGCAATAGTCTCCTTTGATCTCTATTTTTTCTTTTTTTTGATTTTCGGCTTTTACCGTTACCTGCCTGGTGGTTGAGGAAACTTCAAACACTTTATGCTTCAGATAAAATTCGAATCCCAGTTTTTTAAGCGATTTTTGTAATTCCTTGCCCATGGTCTTATCCATAGTCGGTATGATGCTGTCCAGGAATTCAATAACCGAAATTTTAGCGCCCAGCCTGGCATAAACCGATCCAAGTTCAACACCAATAACGCCACCACCTATAATTATCATATGTTTTGGAACCTGTTTAAGGTTGAGTGCTTCTGTACTGGTTATAATTCTTTTTTTATCGATCTTGATAAATGGTAATGAAGCGGGTTTAGAGCCGGTGGCTATAATGACTTTATCTGTTGAAATGGTTTCCTGTTCTCCCTTAGAATCTGTTATTCTAATATTATTCCTGTCAGCAAAACTACCCAGCCCATGGTAAACATCTATTTTGTTTTTTCTCATCAGAAAAGATACACCGTCAGTGGTTTGCCCGACTACTTCATCCTTTCTTTTTATCATTTGCGAAAGGTTAACTTTTAAATCTGACAATTCAATGCCATGTGTTTTAAAATCACTTCTGGCTGTGTGATAATGTTCAGAAGAATCAAGTAAAGCTTTTGAAGGTATGCAACCGACATTAAGACAGGTACCACCAAGTGTTCCATATTTTTCTACTATAGCTGTTTTCATACCTAATTGTGCACAGCGAATGGCAGCCACATAACCGCCGGGACCGGAGCCGATAATAGTCACATCGTATTTCATAAGTATAATACTTTTCTAGATTTCCAATAAAAGTCTTGAAGGATCTTCCAGTAATTCCTTAACTCGGACAAGAAAACTGACAGATTCTCTTCCATCAATTATCCTGTGGTCATAGGAGAGAGCAACATACATGACCGGTCGGATGACAACCTCTCCATTTTCTGCTACTGGCCTTTCAACAATGTTGTGCATACCCAATATGGCAGATTGTGGTGCGTTTATTATTGGTGTTGACAGCATAGATCCAAATACTCCCCCATTGGTAATAGTAAATGTTCCTCCTGTCATTTCTTCCATGCTGAGCTTGTTTTCCCTGGCTTTCGTAGCAAGATTCAGAACTTCTCTTTCAATTTCTACAAAATTTAAGGATTCCGCATTGCGGATAACAGGCACTACAAGGCCTTTGGGTGCAGAAACGGCTATTGATATATCACAATAGTTATAGTGTATTACTTCATCTCCATCAATTTTGGCGTTTACCGATGGCCATTCCTGAAGCGCAATACAGCAGGCTTTGGTAAAGAAGGACATAAATCCAAGGTTGACGTCATATTTTTCCTTAAATGATTCTTTATACTTTTTCCTCAGATTCATTATCGCAGTCATATTCACCTCATTGAAGGTAGTCAGCATGGCCGTTTCATTCTTCACTGCCACCAGTCTCCTGGAAACTGTTTTACGGAGTTGAGAGAGTTTTTTTCTGGTCTCCTTCCGGGTTTCTCCATGAGTTGAAACTCCTGAGGCTGACTCTGTCGGTCGGGATGGAGTCACTTGATCAATTTCTTTTTGTGCAGATTTAACGGCGTCTTCTTTAAGTATCCTACCTCCGGGACCAGTACCTTTTATGTCTTGAGCGGCTATTCCCTTTTCGGCCATAATCTTGGCAGCTGCCGGTGATGGGTGTCCTTCACTATATTCTTTACCCTTTCCTTCAGAACTATCAACTCTTTTGTCGGGAACTTTTTCATCCTTTTTCTTTTCAGAAGGGGGCCCGGATAATTCTTCAATTGTGCATATCAATCCTCCGATCTCAAGGGTAGTACCTTCCTTTACTTTTTGATGAAGGATCCCTCTTGCTTCAGCTGTTAATTCGAATGTTGCTTTTTCAGATTCAATTTCTGCAATAACCTCATCCAGTTCCACCATATCCCCGTCATTCTTCATCCATGCTGATATAGTAACTTCAGTAATTGATTCACCTACCGTGGGCACTTTCATATCGATAATCTTCCCGGTTTTCTCGGAACCGGATGGGCCCTGCGCAACCACTTCCTGATCATCTTTCGTTGATTTTTCATCCTCACCAACTTCGGAAGGTTCAATTTCACAGATTACCTCACCTATTTTCATTGTCGCCCCTTCCTCAGCTTTTATTTTTAGTATACCTGATACCTCAGCATTAAGCTCGAAAGTAGCTTTTTCGGATTCCATCTCACAGATCACTTCATCCATTTCAACAAAATCTCCATCTGATTTCATCCATTGTGCTATAGTGACTTCAGTGATTGATTCACCTACTACCGGTACTTTTATTTCAGTAGACATTATACTATTATTTTTCGAATGCAGAATTTATTATGACTTGCTGTTCCTCCAAATGAACTTTCATAAATCCGGTCGCTGGGGAGGCACTTGCTTTTCTGGTAATGATTCGATCGATTTTACCTTTGTAAGTCCTTAATATGAAATCTCTTCCACCCATATTTTCCGGTTCTTCCTGAAGCCATACCGTTTCAGCTTTGGGGTATTTTTTCAGAACCTGGGCCAGTTGTTTTTCCGGGAAAGGATAGAATTGTTCCAAACGAATCAACGCCACATCCTTTATCGCACGATTCTCCTGTTCTTTCCTCAGGTCGTAAAAGACCTTACCACTACAGATTACGATTCTCCGGACTTTACTTTTCGTTACAAAATCATCATCGATTACCTCATCAAAATGTCCTTTTGTAAAATCGGATACAGGCGATATTACTTCAGGATGTCTCAGGAGAGATTTGGGAGACATGACTATACAGGGTTTTCTGAAGTTCCAGGTCACCTGCCGCCTTAAAAGATGGAAAAAATTAGCAGGAGTGGTGACATTGGCTATGATAATATTGTTCTCAGCCGCGAGCTGTAGAAAACGCTCTGGTCTTGCACTGGAGTGTTCGGGTCCCTGTCCTTCATAACCATGTGGCAGCAAGAGCACTATGCCATTCATCCTTTGCCATTTGCTTTCTGCACTTGCTATGAACTGATCTATGATCACCTGGGCCCCGTTTGCGAAATCTCCGAACTGGGCTTCCCAGATAACGAGGGCATTTGGAGTCGCCATAGAATAACCGTATTCAAATCCCAATACACCATATTCAGAAAGGGGAGAATTAAAGATCCTGAATTTCTCCTGTCCTTCCTTGATATTACAAAGGAAACAATACGATTCATTTGTTTCCGCATCAAATACCATAGAATGCCGATGTGAGAATGTGCCTCTTTTCACATCCTGGCCTGACATCCTGACAATTACCTTTTCAAGGAGAAGGGATCCGTAAGCAAGATTTTCAGCATCCGCCCACGATAAGTATTTTTTCTCAAAGAAATTAGCCTCTCTTTCTTTGATAAGTTTCTCAATTTGCCTCAAAGGCTGAAATCCTTCCGGGAGCCTGGTCAATGCCTTTCCAACCAGATTCACAGTGTTAGGGGAAATTCCTGTATTTGGAGATTTATTGAAAACCTTATCATCAGGTTTTTTCATTAGTTTCCATTCCTCTTCGATTTTCTGAGGCTTATAGGGCAGGGGGTTCTGCTTTACCAGATTTAACCTGTCCTGCAATAAAGACCGGAATTCGTTATCCATATTTTTTGCCAATTCGGCATCCAGGTCTTTTCTTTCTATCAACCTTTTCGTATATATCTCCCTTGGATTCGGGTGCCCTGCGATAAGATTGTATAATTTTGGTTGAGTAAACTTCGGTTCATCACTCTCATTATGTCCATGGCGGCGATAGCACAGGATATCAAGATATATATCCTTATTAAAGGTTTGCCTGAATTCGACAGCCAATTTTGCGCCAAAAATGATGGCTTCAGGATCGTCACCATTAAGGTGTAAAACAGGTGCATCGACGGTCTTGGCAATATCTGTACAATATATACTGGATCTTGCATCATCATAATCTGTTGTGAAACCCACTTGATTATTAATGACTATATGGATGGTACCTCCCAATCGATACCCGGGAAGATTTGTCATCTGGGTAATCTCATAGATAATGCCCTGACCAGCGATGGCTGCATCACCATGAATCAGTATCGGGATAGCTTTCTCTTCTATTCCATTGTATTCATCGTCAATCTGCCCTCGTACATAGCCCAGAACGACCGGATCGACAGCTTCCAGGTGGGAGGGATTAGGAGAGAGTTTAAGATAAATTGATTTTCCGGATTCGGTTTTAATTTCACTGTTATATCCCAAATGATACTTAACATCACCATAGCCATACGTAAGATCAGGGGTGCTGTTCCCTTCAAATTCACTGAATATTTCCTCATAGGTCTTTCCCATTATATTGGCCAGTACATTCAACCTGCCCCGGTGTGCCATTCCAATATTAACTTCCCTGACATTATTTGCCGCCGCCAGTTCAATAATCAAGTCCAGTGCTGGGATAAGGTTTTCTCCTCCCTCGAGCGAAAACCTTTTTTGCCCGATATATTTTGTATGCAGGAAGTTCTCGAAAACGACAGCCTCATTCAGTTTGGTTAATATTCTATGTTTTTCTTTTTGTGAGGGTGAATAATTCAAAAACTCTCTTTCAGCTTTTTGTTTGAACCAATCGAGGATATCCGGATTTCGAATATACATGTATTCGAATCCAATTGGGCCCAGATATACTTTCTTTAATGTTTCCAGTATTTTACTTAAAGAAGCTTTACCGATTCCAATCCGGCTTCCAACTTCAAATTCCTTATTCAGGTATTCATCCGATAGTCCAAAGTCTGCAAGGTCCAGATATACTTTATGAGGACGCCTTGGCCGGATGGGATTGGTGTCTGATTTCAGATGTCCTCTTGTTCGATATCCATGAATCAGTTCCCTGACCCTGGTTTCCAGGGTAGTACCCTCTACTGCAATCTGGTCATAGGAATCATCCCCATTTGTTTTTACCGGATCATCTTTGAAGTCGAGTGAGAATTCAAAACCTTCGAAAAATCTTTGCCAGCTTGGGTCTACGGATTCAGGATCCTCAAGAAAGGCCTTGTATAATTCTTCGATATATGCACCATGCGCATTTGATATATAAGAATATCTATCCATAATTTAAATTTCGGAGTTCAACAAAAGTATAAACCTATTTTCATTATTAAAAATCGTATAAACGATTATACGATTATAATATTTTTATTGATGTATTATTTTATTTCTTAAGGCCGATAAGGTTTCCGGAATGTAGGTGGACAAGTATTATATTAAATCATGTTTTCATAGTTGAATAAAATATTGTACATTTGCGTTCCTTTTTTAAACATGGACGAGTTCCAAACATAAAACAAAAAAAGAATGGCAGTAAAAATTAGATTAGCACGTCGAGGACGTAAAAAACTGGCACTGTACGACGTGGTCGTAGCTGACGCCAGATCACCACGAGATGGTCGTTACATTGAGAAACTCGGAATATTCAATCCGAATACTGATCCAGTAACTGTTGATATCAATGATGATAAGGCACTTGACTGGATCATGAAAGGGGCACAACCCACTGATTCCGCCAGGACAATTCTTTCCAAGAGAGGAATAATGCTGAGAAAGCATTTGCAGATCGGAGTTCAGAAAGGCGCTATTACCCAGGAAGAAGCTGACAAGAGATTTCAGGCCTGGCTTAAGGAGCGTGAAGGTAAGAACCTGGCAAATGTAGAGCAGATAACCAAGAAGCAGGAAGCTGAAAAGAAATCCAGACTGGAGGCTGAAAGAAAAGTTAGTGAAGCAAGAGCAGAAGAGCTCAACAAAAGGGCCGCTGCCTTAGCACAGCAGGCTGCTGAAGCTGAAGCTCCGGATTCAGAAGAAGCTGATGAGGTAGAACAGGAAGGCGTTGAAGCACAGGTTGAAAGTGCAGAGGCTCCGGCAGAAGAACCGGCTGAGGAGGTGAAGGCAAAAGCAGAAACATCAGAGGCTGAAAAAACTGAAGCTTCAGCTGAAGATAAGCCTGAAGTTGAAGAAAAGACAGCAGATAAGATAGAGGAAGAGCCCAAGCCTGAAGCAAAAGAAGAAGTAAAACCTGAAGCAGAAGCAACGGAAGAAGTCAAAACTGAAGAGAAGAAAGAAGAGGAACCTGCTGCTGAGGAAGCTAAAACTGAAGAGAAGAAAGAAGAGGAACCTGCTGCTGAGGAAGCTAAAACTGAAGAGACTAAAGCTGTGGAAGCCAAGGAAGAGGTAGCCGCCGAGGTCAAGGAAGTTGAAAATGTTGAGGATAAAGCTCCTGATGCGGAAAAGGCTGCTCCGGCTCCTGAAGAAGTAGTTGAAGAAAAGGAGGAAGATAAAGCGCCTGAGAAAGCTGAAAAGAAAGAGTCAAAAGACGATGCGGAAAAGTCTGATGACAAATCAAAAGCTGACAAATAATAGTTATAAACCTGATACTTATCCGCCAGGATGGAAATTGAACAATGTTTTCAGCTTGGTTATATAGTTAAACCACATGGCATTCATGGAGCGCTTACTATATTTTTAGATACGGATAATCCAGAATATTATAGTAAAATGGAATCAGTTTATGTTGAATACCAACAAAAACTGGTTCCTTTTTTTATTGACTCCTTCAATCCAGCCGGGAATAGGGCTACGGTTAAGTTTCATGATGTCGATGATATTGAGCTGGCATCCCAATACAAAGGTTGTGCAATCTATCTGCCCTTGGATTTGCTTCCCAGTTTGGCAGAAAACCAGTTTTATTATCATGAGATCATTGGATACAAAGTAATTGACCAGGTCGTTGGGGAAATAGGAAAAGTGAAATATATCTATGAGGCAAACGGGAACGATCTCTTTGCGATAGAGTATAAGAATAAGGAAATTCTGGTACCGATTCGAGATGAATTCATTCAAAAGCTGGATAAAAAAGAATCAACGGTTTTTCTTAATTTACCTGATGGACTGTTGGATGTATATCTTAACCCCTGACCCTTATGCGAATTGATATTATTACCTGTCAACCTGATTTGATTACCAGTCCTCTTAATGAATCTATTGTAAAACGAGCCAAAGACAGAGGTTTAGTAGAAATAGAAGTACATAATCTGCGTGATTTTTCAAATGATAAACACCGGAAAGTAGATGATTACGCGTATGGGGGCGGGGCCGGGATGGTGTTGATGATAGAACCAATAGCTAATTGTATTAATTCACTTAAGAAAGATCGGGTCTATGATGA